>LOEV01000019.1 GCA_001516065.1 Alphaproteobacteria bacterium BRH_c36 | reverse complement strand
CGGCGAACCTGGCGGCCATCGCCTCAAGAGCCGGTCCGACCGCCCCATGGGTGATGACGAGGCAGCCTCGATCAGCCGGTAGAGGATCCTCGAAGACGTTCCAGCGGTACTGCTGAACGGCGACGAGGTCCGGGAAGGCGGCGGCGATTTTCACCGCTTCGGCACGCGTCGTGCCGACGCCAATGGCATCCGTCATCCCGCTCCGCGAAAACTCTTCGAGTAGTTCTGCGAGCTGCGGGGTGAAGCGGCCCGCCGGGATTTCGTGCAGCAGGAATATATCGACCTTGTCTACGCCGAGACGGGCAAGGCTGTCAGAAAGGCTTTTACGCACCGAATCCGGATCGAAATTGCCGCTTGGAGCCGCCGAATCGCGGACCTGCTGGGCGGCGGCAGACCAGCCGGGCAGCCGCCCGAGGACCGGCTTGACCAAGTGACGAACGCTCGACATCACAAGCGGACGCCGGGGCCGCGCGATGCCGGCTTTGGTGGTGAGCGTAATCTGGTCGAGACGTTTGGCAAAATGCGCTCCAACAACACCCTCAGCCAGTCCGAGGCCGTAGGGCGGCGCCACATCGAAATGCCTGATACCGGCCTCGAATGCCGCTTCAAGCAGGCGGCTGCTGGTTCCGGCAAGCAGGCCTCCATGCAGCGGCCCGCAGCCCAGACCGAGTTGAGAAGTCGCACGTCCGCTCGTTAAGGTTATCTGCCGCATTCGATTCCTGTTGTCATCGGTGCGCTCGGCCGCAAAGTCTCATAATTGCTCGTCCGAGTGAGATGGTCACTGAGGCGAAGGCCCAGCGCTATAGCGGTGAAAGTCGGATTGGCAAAGCCCGCGAGTGGGAAGACTGCCTGGCCTGCGACATAGAGGTTGTCTGTTCCGTAGACGCACAGGTTGCTGTCAACAACGCCCAGTTTTGCGTTGGCGCCCATGCGCGCCGTGCTCATCTGGTGGACGCAGTCGTTCAAAGACTCGAGGAAAGCGGGATCCTCCCGCTCGACGGCAGGATCGATGAGGACCTCGGCCAGCCCACGCTTTTCGAAAGCATCCCGGACACGGCGGGCGAACAAGGCGATGGTCGAAATCTCCCGGCCGTCGATTCGCCAATCGACTTCGACGCGGCGCATACAGAGGCCGTCCACTTGGTTCGAAAGCCTGATGGCGCTGGCGAGGTTAGGCCATTGCTCGCTTGAGACTGACAAACGCACATTTGCGTCTCGCGGCTTGTAGGACCGGCGCGCGGTCAGATAGCGCCACGCGAGCGGCCCTGCGATAGCTGCAACCGAAGCTATGTGGGAAGGCAGTTGCAGCAGTCCGTCGGGACGCCGGCCATCGCGCAACGACCTGATGAACATCTTGATGTTGTCGAGATGCTGGGAGAAGGCCGTATCGAAGAGGAACTCGCCGGAGATGTCGAGGCTCCTCGAAGCTGCCTGGGTCGCGAGCGACAGGCGTAATCGCGGGTAATACTTGCAGCCATTGAGGAAGACGCTGTCGAAGAGGCCATGGAAGGCCTGGTAGTCGCGGACTTTGACGTCTGCCACCGGACCGTTCAGGTGATCGGCGAAACCGCACCCCAGCCATTGGTTCGTGTGCCAAGGCAGGGCGCCGCCGTCGGTCGATGGGTGGAGCATCAGTCGGGCGATCTCGATCGAACCGCAAGCCAGCACAACGTTGCGGGCGGTGACGGTTGCAGCACCCCCTTTGAGGGTCTTGGCGGTCAACCCGGTGACGCGGCAGCGGTCCGGATCCATCGCCAATCCGGTCGCGTTGGCGTGAACGACAACGCGCAGGTTGTCGAGGCCGTCGATGGCGGCGCCAAAGTGCCGGGCGAGGTTGCGGGTTGGAACCCAGCGGGTCAGGAGAAGATCCAGATCTTCGCCCATCTGCGGGTCGAGACCCAGCTTTTGCCAGATTGCCGCGTCGTCCGTCTCGGCCTTCCCGAGCCCCAGCAGTTGGAAAGCTTCGGCATGATAGGATTCGAGATCGGCTGGACCAATCGGCCACCCGGGCGCCTCGATCCACGGGCGCTCGCTCATCGCGTGGCCTCCGACCGGCAGCACCTGCCCGCCCCAGAACGTGGTCGAGCCTCCGAGGACACGGTAGCGGCCGACGTCGATATTATCGAAGCGGCGGCCGGCGCAGCGTCCTTTGTGCAAGGCCTGCGAGGCTGCTTCCAGGGATTTGCCGCCGCCCTCGAGTACAACCACATCGCGGCCCGCCCTGGCGAGGCGCACGGCCATCGAGAGACCCACTGCGCCCCCGCCGACGATGCAGATGTCAGCGTCGATGGCGTGGGGGGCGTCGGGCGCCTGCAGGTCGATTATCATCGTCGGTCGCTCTTCGCTGGAGAAGGCAGAGGGGTTATTGCGATACAGGCATACCACGCACCGGCTGGCCGAAAACGCCGGCTTGAGGGAAGGTGTAAAAGACAGTTAAGGCCGCTGGCGAGACACGGCGGCCGAGGCGGGCGGAGGCCTGCCTCCCTTCCCCTTGCGCAATGGCCGGGCAGGAACTGGATCAGACGCTTCACGCGGCGCGAAGGTCGTCAAGCGCCAGTCGTTCCGGAACACAAACATGGAGGTCGGCGAGTGTTACGGCGGCGGTGCCTGGCCACTAGGTGCGGGATCGGAACACCTATTCGGCGAACTCTTGAGCAATGTCAGAACTATCAGGAACACTAGCGGGCCGTCGCGCCTAAATCGCATCATTGCCGCAACCTCGTCCGATTTAGGCGCGACTTGAGGGCCACTAGCAACATCGATGACTTCGTGAGGCGTTTATCACGCCTTAATTGACACCGGCCTCGCCGCACCGCCGGTCAATTAACGCGCGACCCCTCACTAGTAGGCGTTCTTGTAAGCGCGCGCCGAGACGACGGTCATTACCAGGATCATAAGGTCGAGGGCAATCGACCAATGATCGATGTAGTAAAGGTCATAGCGAAGCCGGTCTCTCATGGCGTCGTCGGCCAGCATCGGACCGCGAAACCCATTGACCTGCGCCCAGCCGGTGATGCCCGGCTTGACGTTCAGCCGGCGCGCGTAACGGTCGATAGTTCGCTCATAGCGCCGGTCGTGGGCAACGGCATGGGGGCGCGGCCCGACCAGCGACATCTGTCCCTGCAGTACGTTGAAAAGCTGCGGCAGTTCGTCGATGTTGGTACGTCGCAGGAAGGCGCCGACACGGGTGATGCGCGCATCGCCAGCCGTCGCCTGCACAACGTTGTCACCATCGTCGAGCGTCGTCATCGTTCGCAGCTTCCAGATGCGGAACTCCTGCTGGTTGAAACCTCGGCGGCGCTGGTGGAAGAAAACCGGTCCGGGGCTGTCGAGTTTGATTGCTATGGCCGCCAGCAGAAGAATGGGGCTGACAAGGACCAACGCAACCGATGCAAGAATGAAATCGAACAGTCGCTTGGCCGCGTTCTCGAAGACATTGAGCGGCGACCGCACCAGGGTCAGCGTCTTCAGCTGTCCGATGCGGTCCGCCCGCAGGCCGGGGAAACTGTCGACGATCGACCAGCCGCCGAGATGGATCGCGGCGGGCAGTTCCATCAAACCTTCGATGACCCGCCGAAGGGCCTTGTCATGGCGAGGATCGAGCAGAACCACGACGTCGCTGACCGCCTGTTCGCGGCCGCGCACGATGGCCTCGTTGATGTCGTTGCGGAACGCAGCTTCACTGATCTTTTCCAAGTCCTCGGGCGCCGGAAGGCAGATGGCGCTTGTGATCTCGATCCCCAGACCCTCGTCTGACACCCTCCCCACAAATTGAGCCAGCCGTTCGGCATCGCCGACGAGCAGCAGGCGTCTTGGGGCGACCAGACCGGACTTCACGGCGCGGGTGACCCACTGGTGAAGACTGACGCTGAGGATCGCCAATGCGCCCAGGCCAACCGCGTAATAGACCATAAGCCATCCGCGCGAGGGACTGTTCGTTATATTGGCCAGGAAGCCGATCAGCGTCATCGTCAGGATGGCGTAGGTCCATGCCGCAAGGACCTTTGCAAAACCGTGCGAATGGTCGAGGTAGGCTTCCACGACGTACTGACCGCGGTAGGCGAACGGCAGGATAAAGCATGCTCCCGTCAGCAGTCCGTAGTGCAAGAAGTCGATCACAGGGCCGACAACGCCATAGGCTGCCAAATGGTACAAAATACCGCTGACCAGCGATGCGAAAGTGATAACTGCAATTTCAAGGAAAATCACCGCTGAAGAGAACCCGGCCTTTCCTACCGCGTATTTGGTCCTGCGGAATGACCCTCTCTCGGTATAACCAACCTCCACAAGCATAGTACGTTTGATCCCTGCGACGCGTTATTGAATTGCATCGGCCACGAAGTGAGCGGAGTCCAGCCGCCTCCTGGATCCTGCCTTCAGCAAGGAACATATATCCCGACACCTTCGCAGCTGCAAGAGGGCCTACCGTAGTATGATATACTTACGGTATCATGCTCACTTCTAAACTGAGTTCTGAAGTTGTGAGCAAGGGTGTCGAGAGTGCCTCGCGTGCCAGCGAAGTCTTTTGCCTTTCGATCAAGACTTGGGGATAACGATCTGGTGTGTCGCCGCCACGCTGCGGTTCGCAGGTTGATTCCCTAAATTGTTTTTTACTGTACACAGCTTTTTTATCTCGGGTATTTCGCTGAATGAATGGAATCTGTTCGCCGACAAGGACGGCGAATTCGTCCTCCGACTATTTTTCCGCCTAATGGGTGTCCCCCTGATTCACGGCTCTTGCGTTAGTCTGAACAGGCGCTGCGGACGTACCCGGCCTTGGCTGCGACAGCGGCTCTTGGGTGGTATCACCGTTTGCGGCTAGAGTGTCTGCGCCCGGAACCGTCAACACTCCTGCCGGTTTACGGGACACAGGGTTCGCTCGCCTGTCAGGGCGATCCGGCACGACCAATCCGATTTGAAGGACCGCGCTTATCGTGGCACAAAGAACGACTACCAAGGCTGCTGCCGGCAACAGTTCCGCCGGCTTCGGCGCAGACCAGACAAAAGCGACACTTGTCGTGCGGCGCGCCAAGATCAGCGACGCTCCAGCAATCGCGGAACTCGGCCGCAAGGTCTACGCGCCGGCACCCTCGCTGTCCGGGCGCATGATCAAGGGCCAGATCCACAATTTCCCGGAGGGGCAGTTCGTTGCCGACTACGGCGGACAGATCGTCGGTCATTGCGCGACATTCATCATCAGCGGGGAGATCGCGCTGAAGCCCCATACCTATGATGAGATCACCGGCAACGGCTATGCCTCGCGCCATGATCCCGAGGGTGACCATCTCTACGGAATGGAAGTCAGCGTTGATCCCGACTTCCGGCGCCTGCGCATCGGTCAGCGGCTCTACAAGGCGCGCAAGAACCTGTGCGAGGAATGGGGGCTGCAGGGCATCGTGTTCGGAGGCCGGATGCCAGGATACAATCGCAGGAAGAAGAGCTACCCCAACCCGATGGACTACATCGAGGCCGTGCGCGAACGCGTCATCCGGGACTCGACGATCAGCTTTCATATTTCGAACGGTTTCGAGCCGATCGGGGTTCTGGAAGGCTATGACGAGGACGATAGGCAGTCAGGAGGGTTTGCCACGCACATGTTGTGGCGCAATCCGCGCGTGCCCGATGCGCCCGAGGGCAAGGGTTCGAAAGAGCGGCTTGCGCCGCAGGAACGGGTGCGCGTCGCGACCGTCCAGTATCAAATGCGCAAGATCACCGACAAGGAAGAGTTCCGCCAGCAGGTGGAGTATTTCATCGACGTGGCTGGTGACTACCGGACCGACTTCATCGTATTCCCCGAGAACTTCACGCTGCAACTCCTGTCGCTCGAGCCGACCCGGCTGCAACACAAAGACAGCATCAAGCGCATCTCGACCTACGTCGACTGGTTTTGCGAGTTCATGAGCCATTTTGCCGTCAGCTACAACGTCAACATCATCGGCGGCACCCATCCGATGATCGATCGGAAAGGCGAGATCAAGAGCGTCTGCTATGTTTTCCTGCGCGACGGCTCCGTGCATGCGCGCGAAAAGACCCACCCGACACCGAGCGAAGGCTATTGGTGGAACATCAAGGGCGGCGAGCGGGTGGAGATCATCGACACGGACTGCGGACCGATTGGCGTCATGGTCGGATATGACGTCGAGTTCCCGGAAGTCTCTCGCCACCTTGTCGATCAGGGAGCAATGATCCTGTTCGTGCCATTCTGCACCGACGAACCGCGCAGCTACCTTCGGATTCGCTATTGCAGCCAGGCGCGGGCGGTCGAAAATCAGTGTTACGTGGCGATCTCGGGCGTTGTCGGGAACCTTCCCAACGTCGAGGACATGGACATTCATTACGCCCAGAGTTGCATCTTCACGCCCTGCGACTTCGCTTTTTCCCGCGACGGCATCGCAGCCGACACCGCCCTCAATACGGAAACGATCGCATTTTCGGACCTTAGCCTGTCCGATCTGAGAGCGGCGCGCAATGCTGGAACAGTGCGCAACCTGCGCAACCGGCGCTTCGACCTTTACCGGGTTGCATGGTCGGACAAGTCGCGCCTGCGCGGGCGATCGGCCGGGCGTGGTCGCGTTTGAACGCGCTCTTAAGGGTACTCGTCGGCTGTGAAGTGCAAAAGCGGTCCGGCTCTTGCATCGCTTGCCAGATATCACACTTCGGGATCAGGCGCGGAAAAGGTGCGCGCCAAGATAGAGTAAGGCGATGGCGTGCTGATCGAGGAAAAATCGTCTGGCGGAAGGATGCAGACTCCAGGTCGGGACCAGTGCGTAGCGGACGGCGGGCAAATTGAGCTGGCGATTATCGACACTCTGTCAACTTTCGAAGAGTTGCGGCCCGAATGGGACGCGCTCATGGCGGCTGCTGGCAGGCCCGACCAGGTGTTTCAGCAACATGCCTGGATCTGGCACTGGTGGAACACTTATGTCGGCGATCGAGACGATCCGGTAATCGTCGTCGGCCGACACAAGGGTCGGCTGTCGATGGTCATACCACTGGTCGTCGAAACGAGGCTCGGGATTCGCACGCTCACCTGGATGGGCGATCCTGTCAGCCAATATTCGGACGTCCTGATCGCCGGCCGGCACGATACCAGCCGGGACATTTTGCGCGGGTTAACGTTTGCCGCTCAGACACGTGTCGTTGACCTTGTCGCCGCCGGAAAAGTGCGCGAAGGCTCAGCATTGGCGGATGCCATCGAAGCCGGCGGCGGTCGAGCCGCAGACGAGCAGGTCGCACCCGCGATATCCCTCCTTGGCCTGTCAGGGGTCGAGGCAATAGAATCCCGGTTTTCATCCAAGATGCGCCGCGACAGGCGCCGCAAGCGCAAGCTACTTGAGCAGGCCGGCCGCCCCGACTTCAAGGTGGTGAGCGAAGGTTCGCAGGCGCTGGCGGCCGTCGAGTGTGCCATTTCGTTCAAGTTCGACTGGATCGAGAAGCATGCGATCGTGTCGAATACCTATGCCGATTCCAGATTCGCGGACTTCTGGCGCAGCGTTGCCGCGTCAAGGGAACGTCCGGTCGGGATGGCTGCCGCCATTCTCAATATCGACGGGCGGCCGGCGGCAATTGAAATCGGGCTGCGCCACAAGGGCGTGCACTTTGCCCACATCGGAGCATTCGACATCGCATACGAGAAGTTGAGCCCCGGCTCAGCGCAAATGGATGCCCTGTTCGACGCCTGCATCGCCGAGGGCGTGAGCGAATATGACATGCTCGCTCCGAACGCGGCCTACAAGCAGCGCCTTGCCGACCGCTTCGTTGTCGTGCGCGACTATGTTCTGCCCGTATCCGCAACAGGGCGGGCCTGCGATGCTCTGCGCCTGACGGAGGGCAGGACGTTCGCCAAGGCAGCCCTGACAAAATTGCCGGCCGGCGCGCGCAGGGTGATCAAGTCGACGCTCGGCGTCTAGTGAGGCGTCGCGCCTTAATTGACCGGCGGTGCGGCG
>LOEV01000018.1 GCA_001516065.1 Alphaproteobacteria bacterium BRH_c36 | reverse complement strand
AGTCCAGAAGGCCCGCGTCAAGGTTGCCCGCGCCCAGGCCGACCCCAACCTTCCCGCGCCGACCCCTGCGGAAGCAGCCGTCAGCGAAGCACGCGCCCAGGTCGCCATCGCAGAAGCCCTTCTCGACAAGACACGCGTCCGCTCGCCCCGCACCGGGCGGGTTCTGATCCTGCGCGCCAAGTCGGGCGAGATGGTCGCTCCCAATCCTCAAGCGCCGCTTGTCGTCATTGGTGACATGAGCGCCCTGCAGGTCACCGCCGAAGTCGATGAAGCCGACGTCGCCAAGGTCGAAGTCGGACAGAAGGCCTACGTCACCTCGATCAGCTATCCTGACAAGGAATACGAGGGCAAGGTCTCGAAGGTCGCCCCCGCATTGGCCAGCCCGGAGATCATGCAGCGCGGCGCCCGCCGCCCGACCGACGTCGAAATCCTCGAAGTCACGATCGAACTTGAAGGGGACGTGCCGCTACTGCCGGGCATGCGGGTAGACGCCTTTTTTCGTAAGTAGCCTCACACCGGCTTCCGCCCCGGGCAATCCATCGAAGTCATACCCGACGATGATTGCCCGCGCCGAGTGACTTTCTCGACGCGATCCCACAAAGCCCGCCGCGGATCATCCCGGCGGGCTTTGTTGCGGTTTGCTGGGCAGCCCCTGCTACATTGGAAGAAACGTCATTAACTTCAGCATGTTCACCGGCCAATTTTAACGCTGTTCCTGTCGCCTGCGGAACAGCGCAGTGCGCCCGCAAGCCTCACACTCCTGTCAGCTGAAACAAGCCTGCCCCCTCACGACACGAGGCGGCCGGCACCGCTAGCGAAAGGAGCGTGCCATGCAAGGACGCATCGTCAAATTCCACGAAACTCTGAACGTCGGCGTCATCCGCACGGAAGACGGAAAGAAGGTCCGCTTCGCACCGGCCGATGTTCGCAACCCGAACGGACGCCTCGTCGGTTATGACGTCGATTTCGTCAAGCCGGGTCCAGGCCGCAAGGCCAAGGACATCATATTGCTCACCGGTTCCCCATGGCAGGTTTTCTCCAAGCCGCAAAAGACCAACGGCAACGCAGCAGGGTGGGCGTCATAATGAACCGGTACATCGAAATAACCGACGTCGCCCCCGCTCCGAAAGCAGCGATGCTGGCTGCCCTCTCGGCCGTCGTCCAGTCGGGCCGCGCCCGGGTCTTCTTCCAGGGCGCCCTCGAGGCCGACCGGAAAGCTGTCGAACACGCTTTTTGGAACGGCTACGACGGCAACATCACCGAGGGCGGCCTCGCCTTGCTTCGGCTGTGGCAGCTTGTCGAAGTCCTGCAGTCCCGCCGGTTGCAGCGTCTACTTCTGCAAAAGGGCTTCCGCTTTATCGAAGCTGCCGCCATTGCGGCCGGCGAACTGAGACTCAACCTCGAGTGGGGCTTCATGCCGCAACGGCTGTACTGGGCGATCTCCGCTGTCGAGACGGCACGTCAGGCCGAGCAGCAGCCGCGAACCCGCCTCACCCCTCTCGAACTCGCCGTATTGCCGCTTGCGGCGTGATCGGAGCGACGGCCACCCGGCACTCCACCGCCCGACGGCGAACGTCAGGCTCACCCACACGAATCTGTGGCCTATAAGCCCAGTGCGCGGCAAAGATCGGGACTTCGCCCTTGACAGGTGACCGCTCAGCCATGGCAAAAGCCCTAACTTGCCCAACTTGGCTTACCGAAACGTCCGGCCCAGTACCGGCTCTGTCACACGGGAACGATCAACGATGGCCATCACCGCCGAGGCGATCACCGAATCCATGCTCGCCAGCATGGCGAACTCGAAATCGAGCGACCAGCCCTACCAGCACTGGTTACTGACATCGTGCCTTCCCGATGACGCCATTGCAGCCACCAACACCCTGCCCTTCGCCGCACCCGAACTCGGCGGCGTTTCCGGCAAGCGCGAACTGCACAATAAGACCCGGACGTACTTTGACGCCGATAATATGGTTCGCTTCCCCGTCTGCAAGGCGCTCAACGAAGCGTTCCAGTCCGAGCAATTGACGCGCGCCGTCGCCAATCACTTCGGCACCGATCTCAACGGCAGCTTCCTGCGCGTCGAATACGCCCAGGACATCGACGGCTTCTGGCTGGAGCCGCACACCGATCTCGGCGTCAAGGTATTCACGATGCTGCTCTACGTCTCCGATAATCCGACCCATTCCGATCTCGGTACCGACATCTACGACGCAGAGAAGCGCCACTTCGGTCGCTCGCCGTTCCGCTCGAACGCAGCCATGGTGTTCATCCCTGGCGACAACACCTATCACGGCTTCGAACCGCGCAAGATCGAAGGCATCCGCAAATCGATCATCATCAATTACGTGACGAACGACTGGCGCGCCCGCGAGCAGCTTGCCTTCGACGGACATCCGATCAGCCATTGAAATAGACGGCGTTCATCCTCGATAGGGCGGCCAAGCGCTGAAGCTAGTCCACCGGGCATGAACTTATCTTACTCGGGCGCGCCCTTCGCGGAAACGTCGTATCCGCAGGCCTCCAGGTCGGCGATGACGCGCTGTAGGTGCGCTCGGTCGCGCGTTTCGATAACGACGTGCAATTCGGCGCCTTTGGCGGGCAGATCGGTGAAGACCCGCTGGTGGTAGACCTCGACCACGTTGGCTTCCGCCTCCGCGATTGCCCGAGACACCGTGGCAAGTTGTCCGGGTCTGTCGGGTATGTCGATCGTCAACTGCGTCAAGCAGCCCTGCCGGGCAAGCTCCCGCGTCAGCACGCTCGCAAGCAGGCGTGTATCGATATTGCCGCCGCACAGGACCAGCCCGACTTTGCGCCCCTTGAAGCGTTGAGGCTGTGCGATCATCGCCGCCAGCCCGGCGGCTCCTGCCCCCTCGACCACCGTTTTTTCGATCCCGATCAGCAGGCTGACGGCCCGCTCCAACTGCGCTTCGCTGACGAGAACGAAATCGTCGACGAACTTGCGCACGATCGGAGTGGTGATCTTGCCAGGCGACTTCACCGCGATGCCTTCGGCCAGCGTATCTCCGCGCATCGGCAAATCTTCACCACGGATCGCGTTGTACATGGAGGGATAAAGCCGCGCCTGCACGCCGATCACTTCGATCTCTGGCCTTATTGCTTTGGCGGCAATTGAAATCCCGGAGATCAGACCGCCGCCGCCGATGGGGACCACCAGGACGTCGAGATCGGGCACCTCGCCCAGCATCTCGAGTGCAATTGTCCCCTGCCCCGCAATCACCAGCGGGTCGTCGTAGGGATGCACGAAGGTAAGTCCATGTTCGCGGCCATACTCGTGCGCGAATTCGGCTGATTCTTCGAGTTGGTTGCCCTTGAGGATCACGGTGGCGCCGTGCCCGCGCGTATTTTCGACTTTCACCGTCGGCGTCGGCTCCGGCATCACGATAAAAGCCGGAATCCCGAGCCGTTGCGCATGATAGGCAACACCCTGCGCATGATTTCCAGCCGACATCGCAATGACACCCTTGCTTCGTTCCTGTTTGTTCAGCGTCAACAGCTTGTTCAGCGCCCCGCGCTCCTTGAACGAACCGGTGAACTGCAGGTTTTCCCGCTTCAGCCACACCTTGGCGCTGAACATTTCCGACAGCGTCCGGCTGCGGTCGAAGTCCGTCACCTCGACGGCACCCGCGATATTTTTCGCAGCCGCCTCGACCGACGCCAGCACCACTGCCGCGGTTTCGGCGGCTGCCTTTGCTGCTTCCTCGCCCTTAAATTTCGCGCCCAACCTGTCACCCTCATCTCGACGGGACATGCCCCGTACAGCCGATCAACCTTTCCGAACGGCACTTTTCCTTTGCCCGGACCCGTCCACACTGGCTACAAAGCCTCCAAATCACAAGCCAACACTTCAGAAGTGTTGGCAGCAGCGACGCCCGGTACGGCTGTCGAACGACGACGACAGGCAAGCCTCTTGCCGGCTCGTCGAGTAGTGCTGCTGCAGAGCCCAAATTCCAGCGATAAGGAGCGAGAAATATGGCCAAGGTTGCATTCATTGGACTGGGCGTCATGGGTTACCCGATGGCCGGCCACCTCCTGAAAAAGGGCGGCCATGACCTCACCGTCTATAACCGCACCTTCGCCAAGGCGGAAAAGTGGGTCGCGGAATATGGCGCCGGCCGCGCTGCCCGTACACCAGCCGAAGCCGCCAAGGACTGCGATTTCGTCTTCTGCTGCGTGGGCAACGACGACGACCTGCGCGCCGTCACACTAGGCGAAAATGGGGCTTTCTCCGCCATCAAGGCCGGCGCTGTCTTTATTGACAACACCACGGCCTCCGCCGACATCGCCCGCGAACTCTATGCCGCCGCCAAGGCCAAAAGTTTCGGCTTCATCGACGCTCCCGTCTCCGGCGGCCAGGCCGGCGCCGAGAACGGCGCGCTCACAGTGATGTGCGGCGGCGAGGAAGTCGTCTTCCAGCGCGCCGAGCCGGTCATTTCGGCTTACGCGCGCATGGTCAACCTGATCGGCGCACCCGGCGCCGGCCAGTTGACCAAGATGGTCAACCAAATCGCTATCGCCGGCCTCGTTCAGGGCCTCTCGGAGGCCATCCATTTCGCCCAGAAGGCCGATCTCGACATCACCAAGGTGATGGCGACGATCTCCAAGGGCGCCGCCCAGTCCTGGCAGATGGAGAACCGTTGGGAAGGCATGACGGCCGGTAAGTTCGACTACGGTTTCGCCGTCGACTGGATGCGCAAAGACCTCTCGATCTGCCTCGATGAAGCCCGCCGCAACGGCGCCAGCCTGCCCGTCACGGCGATCGTCGACCAGTTTTATTCGGAAGTGCAAAAGATGGGCGGCAGCCGCTGGGATACCTCCAGCCTGATCGCGCGCCTCAACGCCGCCGACCGCAAGCTAGTGTAGCGCATCTAACGTTTGGTCCCCACTAGCGGCTGGCGTATCGACCAAACGTTGGATGCAAAAGCTACACGAGTGGCCCGTCGCGCCTAAATCGCATCATAGCCGCAACCTCGTTCGATTTAGGC
>LOEV01000017.1 GCA_001516065.1 Alphaproteobacteria bacterium BRH_c36 | reverse complement strand
GATACGTCGTTACGAACGCTACGCCCACCCGCCGCGCCGCGATCAGCGCGCTCCATGCCGGCGCCCGGCTTCGCGCATGGATCAGCGCGGCGCCTTCTTGTTTGATAAGCTGCTCGATCTTCAAGGCATTGGCGAATATTCGGGCCGGGTTCTTGGTCGCTGCCGGAAACCGCGAGAGTTCGCCGCCGACGGCCTTGAGTTCGCCTTCGAGCCGCCCGCCGCGCGATAACACGATGGCCCGCCCGCCGGCTTGCACAATCGCCCCGGCGATCTCGATCGCTGACAGTTCCGCCCCTCCTGTATCGAGATCCGGAATGATCTGCACTATGGTCGGGCGAGTTTCGGTCAATGGAACAGCCTTGATGAGAGCTTTAAGCTTGGAGTACTGTCTAAGATGAGCGCCGAAGAACCGCAATTCCTCGAAGTGTCAGGTCCCGCCGGTGACAATCCGCGAAAGATCGCTTATCTGCACCGACCGCCCATCAAGGAAGACGGCACCGGGCTCGTCTGGCTGATCGGCCTCAAGTCGGACATGGTCTCGACCAAGGCAGAAGCTTTAAGGGACTGGGCGTCGCAGAACGGCTACGGGCTCACCCGTTTTGACTACTCCGGCCATGGCCAGTCGGGCGGTGATTTCCTGAAAGCGACCGTCGGCGACTGGCTGGAAGAGTCCCTTGCGATATTCGAGAACATCACCAGCGGCCCGCAGATCGTGCTTGGTTCATCGACGGGAGGCCATCTCGCCCTCCTTCTGCTGCGCGATCTCATTCGCAGTGCCCCGCAGCAGGCCGCCCGCATCAAGGGACTCGTCCTCATCGCGCCGGCCTGGGACCTGACGGAGGAGCTGATGTGGAACGAGATGTCGCCCGAAATTCAGGCTGAATTGATGGAGAAGGGCGTCACCTACCGTCCCTCCGACTACGGCGAACCCCTTCCGATCACCAGACGCTTCATCGAGGAAGGCCGCAACCACCTTTTCAAGGGGGAAATGTTCGACCCCGGCCGCCCCATCGTCATCCTCCAGGGCCAGCAGGATAACGACGTCCCCGTCGAACACGTCCGCGCCATGAAAAAGGTCATCGAGCCAAAGTGGATCGACCTCATCGAGATTCCCGATGGCGAACACCGCATGTCCCGCCCGCAAGACCTGGAGTTGTTGTTTGCGGCGATCAAGAACGTGGGTTGACCCCCGACATTTGTTTCGGGTGTCGGGTAGCGCATTTCGCAGCCGCCGGATTTCTCCGGCGGCTCACTCTATCTCTGCCCTCATCCAAACATGCGCGCCAGAAATCCTTTCTTCTCCGCCGGCGCCGCAACTTCGGCGGCGGCAGCCGTCATGACGTTCTGCAGAGTCGTATAGGTCGTAACCCAGGCCTCCTTCACTTCCGGCGTGAAGTCGTCGCCGAGGCCTTTCTCGAGCGTATAGATCAGCGCTTCGCCGACCGGCTTGTAGTGTGCATCCTTGACTCCGTAGCCGATATGCTTGCGACCGAGTTCCTGCACGGCGGGGATGATGGTATCGACCTGGTGCAGGTTGTTGACCGCGGTCGCCAGCATGCCCATGAGTTTGTCCTTCTGACCGCTCATGTCGTCGGGAAACATCGGACGCACGTCGGGCGCGATCTCGAACAGGCGGGTATAGAAGATGTCGGCGGCCTGAGGTGCAATTGGGGCTACCTTCTTAAAGCTGTCTTGCACCAGTTTGACTTTTTCCGGCGTCATTGCGCGCTCCTGAATCTGAATAGGGTTCCTGCAGGGTGTTCACGAAGAGATGTGGGGAAGAGGAAGTTCGGCGCGCCCCGCGTCTCCAACTTCATTCGCTCATCGGGATTCGGATCACGACGCCGCCCATCACGTCGCCGACCTTGAAGTCGGTGCGCGGCGTGTCCTTGTGTTCGTTGTGGCAGCTGGCGCAGACCGCGGCCACTGCGACGTCGGCATAGACCGCGGTGAAGTACTTCTTCCCGCCGAGTTCTTCCTCGCCGTAATAGTTCTCGCCCTTGTTTTCGGCGACGAATTGCAGGCCGGCTTTCTCAAGCTCGGTGCGCGGTGCGTTCTGCTTGTTGATCGGCCATATCGACAGCAGCGAATAGCTGAACTTGTCGGTATTGTCGGCGACGTGCTCGGCCCCAAACCGGAACATCTGGGCCGGCAGGGGAAGCGCCTTGTCGTCGTCGTAATGCTCGGACGCTTTGACGACCTTTTCCTTCGCGGCAAGCCGCTGCACGACTTTCTTGGTATAGACGGTGCGGTCAGCGACCATGACCGCGATGAGCATGTCGGCGACATCCTTGTAGGCGACGCCTGCTGCGGTAACGGAGGCTCCGGCGCCCGCCGCCAGCACGCAGCCGGCGGCCATGGCGGAAGCGAGGATCGTTCTTGGGACTTTCAACATGATGCAATCTCCATCGGTTTTCGTTGTCTTTCGGTTCGTGACGGCGAGAGGTGGTGCGTGGAGCTACTGTCCTCCTTTCTCCTTCAAGCGCTTCATGACCCAGTCGATGCTTTCGATATGAGCTGAAGGCCGCCCATCGAAATTCCGTTTGATGAGGTCGGGGTCCGCGAGCGCATCGATTGAAAAGCCGAGTCCGTGGCAGTTCATGCAGACGGAGCGGATCATCTTTTCGTTCGGACGCAGGTTGGCGTTCTGGTTGTGGTTGGCGGCCAGCACCTCCTCGTAGCCACCGGGCCCTTCCATCCACGCGCGCGGCATGTGGCATGTCGCGCAGCTGACGCCGGTCCCCTTCTCGGCATTGCCGGAAAGCTCGGCGAGAAACAGCTTGTGATGCGGCGATCCCTCGTAGGCCTTGGTGTGCTCGTCGGCGTGACATCCCGAGCAGGAAGCAATCGCGGCCTGTTTTGTGTCGAAGGCGTGCGAGCTGTGGCAGCTCGTGCAGGTCAGCTCGCTGTGCGCCGCCTTCGACTGCATCGGCAGTCGGGCCAGTTCGGGGCGCATCGGGCTCAGTGGCTTGTTCTGGAAAAGCCCGTAAAGGCCCTGGGTTTCGCTCAGCATCTTGTCGGCAAGCCGCATCCCGTGCTTGCCTTGCAGCCACGTCGTCGCTTCCAAGCCGTGGCAGGTAGCGCAGACCTTGTGGTCGGGCTTGTCGATCCAGCTCGCGGCAATCGCCTCGCTGCCCTTGGCTTTCGGGGCATGGCAGCCCGAGCAGTTGACGCCGCCCTTGGCGTGCGATGTCGCAAGCCACTCAGCCATGACGTCGGCCCCGGCCCGCTTGTCGTCCGGTGCGTCTGCCGCGCCTATAGTCGACAAAGGATCGCCCTTGGCTGCGCTCTCTATTTTCTCGGTGTTCAGCTTGACGACGGGCTCGTCTTTGACGTCTGGCTCGGCTGCGTGCTTCTCGAGGAAATCCTCATAGATCGAAGTGTTGTCATGGTAGTTGTGGCATCCAGCCGAAGCGCATGTTTCGAACCCTAGACCGACATGGCTCGGCCGGTTCTTGCCCACGTCCTGGTGACACAAGGCGCAGTAATCGTTGGGCAGTGTCACACCCATTGCATTCGTGATGTTCGGGCGGTGCTCGGTGTGGCAGGTGATGCACTTGTTGGCGGCGAGCTTATCCAGCCGGTCTGCGTTTCGCGGATCGCGGAATTTTTTCAACGGATGCGAATCCTTGGCCGCGTTCAAATCCGCGTCGTGGCAGCCGTGGCAGGTGTTCTCGATGTCTTCCGAACTGTTGAATGCCGACGTATGGCAGGCGTTGCATGCAAGCTCGATCTGGTGATGACCGCTCGTCGTCTCGCCAATCAGGAGCTTTGCGCGGGTTGGCCCGCCATAAAACATTCCAGCAACCAGCACGCCGCCACCGGCGATCGTCAGCAGGATCCAGACAAGCCAGAGTTGCGCGGTTCTGTTCATCGCCGCTCCTCAGTAGAAATAAACGGTGAGGACATGGACGGCGAGCAGCAGCGGCAGCGGCCAGAACGTGGCGAGGTGCAGCCAGAACGAAGCCGATCTCAGCCGCGCTGCGGCCTTCGGCTGATCGAACACGCGATGCTCCAAAGCCGTCGCCAGTCCGGCCACTGCGCCGGCCACGCCGATCCCGAGGAACGTCAGCATCAGCCACATGTTCAGGTTATTGCCGAGCCGGAACCCGGTGTGGGCTGCGAGGGCTGCCAGCGCCACGACACCGACGCAGATGTGAAAGACGCGCCAGAACGCGAAGTCTCCGAACCCGAGCAGACTGATCCGCTTGCGCAACGACAAGATCGCCGCCATCACCGCCAGCGCCAGCAGCGTGTAGCCGCTTACCTGCTTGGTGAAGCCGTCGAGATACAGGAGGTCCGCCAGATTGCGCATTTCGATCTTGGATGCGGTCGGCACGATTGGCAGCAACAACGTGAGCAGCGCCGCGAGTGCCGCCAGCGCTGACAGGACGCCGATCTGTGTTGCGGCCTTCGCCGGTTCCCGCGGCTGCGGCGCCCCGAGCAGTTCGCCGATATGAATTTTGCAGCTGCCGCACACGGTCGAAGCGCCGGTATCGCGCTTCACGTCATCGAGACTTTGCGCGCCGAGTGCGATGCAGTCGCCGATCTGTCCGCGCGTGACGCCGGTGCAGTTGCAGACGGTTGCTGCGCGTGGCCAGTCCCTGACACTTTTTGGTTCGCTCTTCGGCCAGACGAGGCCATTCGACCGGAACCGGCGCAGCTGCCAGGGATAGATCAGTCCGCGCGATTTGATCGTCTCCTGCAGTCGGCTCAGTTCCACCCAATCGCCGAGCGCAATGGCGCCGACGAGCCGCCCGCGCTTCAAGACGAGCCGGCGATAAACGCTATTGTCCGCAGATTCGAAGCTTGCCAATGAAACGTCGCGCCGCTGGTCCAACTGCTCGACATCGCCCATGGAGAAGACGTCGGTGCCGATGATCTTGAGCTTGGTGGCGGGCACCGAGCCGGCATAGTTGGAGATCCCGCCCGCGATGTGCCGGGCTGCCGCGACGGCCTGATCGAATCCGGGACCAACCAGTCCGTAAACGTGACCGTCGAATTCGGCGCACTCGCCGATGGCGTAGATGTCGGGGTCGCTGGATTGCAGCGTCGGCCCGACCTTGATGCCGCGCCCGACCGCCAGTCCGACATCGCGGGCAAGTTCCATGTTTGGCCTGACGCCGGTGCAGATGATGACTGTATCGCAGTCGAGTGGATCGCCTCGTCCGGCAAGTTCGACGCTCGCGAGGCGTGTGTTGCCGTGGAACTCCACGACCCGCGTGCCTGTCAGAACGTGCAATCCCATTGCTTCGACGGCGGTCGCGAGAAGTTCCCCCCCGCGCGCGTCGAGCTGCCGCGCCATAAGGTAGGCTTCGTGCTCCACGACCCAGGTCTCGATACCGCGGTCGTGCATGCCGCGCGCCGCTTCGAGACCGAGCAGACCGCCTCCGACGACGACGCATCGCCGCGACCTGAACGAGCGTGCGACAAGTTTCTCGACATCGTCGAAGTTGCGGAACGTGTAGACGCCTGCAAGCCCGACCCCGGGGATCGGCGGTACGAACGCGCGCGAGCCGGTGGCTATGATCAGTTTCGAATAGGGCCACACCCGCCCGTGCTTCGTGGTGACTGTCTTGGCCGCGCGGTCGATGTCGACGATGCTGTTGTCGGAGTAGAGCGCGACTTCGCCTGGCCCGGGCATCTGAACAGGCTGCTGCACTTGACCGAGCTGCACGTCCCCGCTCAGAAGCGGCGTCAGCTTGACCCGATTGTATGGTTGCCAGCGCTCGGCATTGAACAGAATGGTTTTGAGGCCGGCGCGCGAGAGTTCCTGCGCTGCCCTGATTCCGGCTGGACCGCCGCCGATGACGACGACGGGGGCCTCTTTGTCTGAACGCGTGTGATCGTCCCCAACCGACGAGGTGTCGACGCGGCGCGCATTGGCGAGTTGATCGGGGCTGACCGTCAAAGTCATTGCTCAGACCGCCGGCACAATGCGAACGTGGACTGGAATTGGAACTGCATGGAAAGCGCCTCCGATCACCCGCTAGTGGTCTGGATCGAACGCTTGTTTCCCGCATGGCGGTCGGTGAGCGTTTGCGGAACCAGAACACGATCCAGATTCAAGACGGAGCTCCGGGCCGATGCTTGGCTGGCAAGTCTCAGAGTCGGAGCACTCAATCCTGTGGCCCGCGTCACAATTGCAACGCGGCTGCCCGGTTTAGCCGGACCAGGACTGACAGTTCGGCATCGTCGCCAGTGATCGATCCGGCGCTGGATCGGAGCGCCCGCCCAAGTGATTGAGCATTAGCGCAATAACGACTTAGCGAATTCCGTGCCAGCGGCACGGATTCAATAAAATGTATATGAATCAATGACATGGGAGAGCATCGCTTCGCGCTTGGGAATTGTGCAGCGCAAAAAACATAAGCAGTTTCCGCGAACGACTGACCGCAAATTGCGCATCTGCAATATGCTTCCGCACGTTGAAGTCAGTCGGCGTGCACGCTAATTCAGCCCTTTCGCCAGGGCAGCCTCAAGCTCATTCGCGCCGGCGCGTTCGGCGACGCTTTCGGGCACGATCCAGGCCCGCCAGCCTTCGCCGGCGACGGGAGCGCGACACGACAGCTCGCCATCGAGGATCGCGCAGCTCGCATCAGCCCTGATAGCCCTCGCCTGACGCCTGTCGTGACGCATGAAGCGCAGGTCGACGGGTTGCAGCTTTGCTTCAACGGTTTCCAGATCGATATCGCGGAAGATGCAGGCAGGCTTCGAGCGGCACGCCTGCCCGCGTTTTCCCAGGGCCACGCTCGGGCCAAATGCCACCGACCGCGTCAGCTTTTCGGCGGCCTCATCCGGGCCGCGGCTCAGGTAGCAGCTCTCGTGGATGCATAACATCGGGTCGGCGGTCTTGCTCCACGCTCTCACACCTTTCTGGCCGACCTCCATGACGATCAGGATGCTCACCCTCTTTTCGACGAGCGGTGAGATGTAGCCGGCCACTTGCGTGGCAATTCCAGAAACGGCCTTGGCGACGATCCCTGGCTCTCCAGTTGGCTGCTCTTGCCGGTGTTGGCTTCCGCCGGCAGCTTCGGCGTCGTGCTTGCGGCGCACATCGCGAAGTTTATCGGCGAGTTCCTTGCTTTCCCTCTCCAGTGCCTTGCCATCGGCTTGCGGGTGCTGGCCGACCGGGTCCGCTGCTGCAACTGCTCCATCGGTCGCATCATTGGCCGTTTGGCCCTCAGCGGCCGCCGGTCCGAATTCGCGGCGGGTCGCTGGCGAGCTGTCGTGCTCCGCCCCTGGCTGTGCGGTTTCGTCGTTGCGGCGAGGCGGATCGGTGGGCGCCGCAGCCTTGGTTTCTATCGCCGGGAGCGGATCGCTGGCGAGGAGCGGTTC
>LOEV01000016.1 GCA_001516065.1 Alphaproteobacteria bacterium BRH_c36 | reverse complement strand
GCGATAAACGCCTCACTAAACCATTGATGTTGCTAGTGGCCCTGATGTCGCTCCAAAATCGGACGAGGTTGCGGCTATGATGCGATTTTGGTGCGACGGGCCACTAGTGTAGTGCCTCGCAATTGCCGACCAACAATTCGGCTGTGTTCTCAGTCGGCAATTCGGAGACGGGACACTAGACAATTGAGCGGCACGCATCAATTGGATATCTGTTGCATCGCAACAGGGCTTAAGTGCATGTCCTGCAAAAAATCGAGAGGACAACCGCGAAGCGACTCGCGGAATCACGCGAAATGTGATCTTTTCATGACATGTCGTTTGCGGTGATTGTGCAGTTGTGGTTTGCGCATACACCCGACGCGCTGGACCCAAGACCATATTTCGGCGGAGGCTCAAAATGACCGACTCTAGAAAGCAGGTTCTGGCACTCTGGATCCTTTTGACGATGATCGGACTGGTGCCCGTCCTTTACTGGTGATCGAGCTGATATAAACATTCTGAACTGTTGAGAGGCCGCGGCCGCATCGGCAGATGCGGCCGTTTCTGTTCGGTTTCGGCGCGCTCCCCCAGACTTTCGATGCCGACGCGCGATGCGCAGGCGCACCGATCCAGTACCAACTAAAGCAATGTGCCAAGGGCGTCGTAAATCAGCTTTGCGGAGACGATCAGCAGGCCGGCATGGAGTACGGCGTAGAACGGGCCTTGCGGAACGCGGCGCGTTAACCAGACGCCGGCCAACATGGCAATCGGAGCCAGTGGCATGAGCACGGCGACGGTCGAGAGATTGGCGGCGCTGAATTGGCCCAGGGCCGCGTAGGGGATGACTTTGACCATGTTGACGGTCGCAAAGAAGATGACGCCGGTGCCTGCATAAAGGGCGTTGGGCAGGCGCTGGGGCAGCATGTAGACCTGGAAAGGCGGCGCGCCGGTATGGCTGACGAAGCTCGTGAAGCCGGCGACCGTTCCCCAGAACATGCCCTTCAGGCGATCCGGTCCGGGTAATGGCGCATGGGGTGCTCGCTGGAGCCAGTAGCGGGCGGCGAAGACGAAGCCGACGAGGCCGACGATGAGGCGGACGTGGGCCTCCGTGACGTATGCCGCCGTCGCCCAGCCGATGGCGATGCCGGCAAGCGCGGCGGGCAGCAGGATCACAAGGTTCTTGCGGTCGTACTCGCCGCGGTAGGCGGCCAGGCCGACCATGTCCATCGCAATCAGGATCGGCAGCATGATGCCAGCGGCCTCGATGGGGGAGATGACGAGGCTTATGAGGGGCACCGAGAAGCCACCGAGTGCGCCAAGAAAGCCGCCCTTGGCAAGACCGGTCAGAATGACGGCGGGTACTGCGACCGCGTAGAAGGCAGGCTCTGTGATCATCTGGGGCAGCTTTGGGGAACGATCGAAAACCGTCTGCTGAGGACAAAGCGCGCGCGGGTTTTCTTACTTTTCTGGCTCATTCACGCGAATCTCGGTGCCGCCACTTGACGCTAAGGGGAGCGAACGTATCTCCTCATTATATTCCGACTATAGGGGTCGGAATTTTTCCCGAGGGGGCGAGAATAATGAGAACTGCTGTCGCCGCGATTATTTGCTTCGTAATTGCCAGTCCGCTGATAGCCGCGTATGCCGCCGGCGATCTGACCCGGCAAAAGCCCATCGAGGTCGTGGTGGAACTTGGCACAAAGGACGGTGAAATGCGTTTCGTTCCCGACCAGCTAGAGTTCGAGACCGGCAAGCTTTACAAGCTCGTCCTCGTCAATCCCAGCCCTCATAAGCACTATTTCACTTCGCCGACGCTCGCCTCGAAAGTGTTCACACGGAAAGTCGATGTCAGGTACGATGGAAAAAGGATCGCCGAGATCAGAGGCAATATTGCCGAAATCGAAGTATTTCCGGGCGGCCAATCGGAGTGGTGGTTTGTGCCGGTGTCCACCGGTACGTTCAGTGACCTGCACTGTCACGTCAAGGAAGACGGTGGCCCTAGCCACCAGGACATGGGAATGGTGGGCACGATCAGGATCCGGTAGCGTTGGCGGCCGATTCTTGTTGGTATCGGCATTCCGCGGCGGTTCGTGGCAATTTTTACTATGGCGGCGACGAACGGGGCTTCGGGCTCGCCCCTCCCGCCTAAGTTTTTCAGACCAATGAACTCGTCAGACGAATGACCTAGCGCAAGGCCTCTTGCGCGGCCCCAGCCAATGATGATCAAACATTCGGCAAACAATTCAAGCTGATACATCAGGGAAGGACCGCGTAAATGACCGCCACAGGAAGCCGGTATCATGAAGTCTATCAATCGTGGAAAAAGGATCCGGAGGCATTCTGGGGCGAGGCGGCCAGGGATGTGGACTGGTACAAGCTCTGGGACGATGTATTCGACCCGTACTCGGGCCAATATGGCCACTGGTTTCCCGGGGCGGAGTGCAATACCGCCTACAACTGCCTCGACCGACATGTCGAAGCGGGACGGGGCGATCAGGCTGCGCTGATCTATGACAGCCCGGTCACGGGCACGACCAAGACCTACACCTACAGCGAGTTGACGGACGAAGTGGCGACGCTTAGCGCCGTGCTCGTCGATGTCGGCGTGAAGCCCGGCGACCGGGTCATCATCTATATGCCGATGATCGCCGAAGCGGTGATGGCGATGCTGGCCTGCGCGCGGATCGGGGCGGTGCATTCGGTCGTGTTCGGCGGGTTTGCGGCAAGCGAACTGGCGACGCGCATCGACGATGCCAAGCCGGTCGCCATCATGTCGGCCTCGTGCGGGATCGAAGGTGCGAAGGTGATCGCCTACAAGCCGCTGCTCGACAAGGCGATCGAGCTGGCGAAGACGAAGCCTTCGGCATGCATCGTCCTGCAGCGGCCGCAGGCCGAAGCGTCCATGATCGCGGGGCGCGACTACGACTGGGCGGAGGTGGTGGGGCTGACCAAATCGCGCGGGCGCAAGGCAGGGCCGGTGGCGGTCAAGGCGACGGATCCGCTGTACGTCCTCTACACATCCGGGACGACCGGGCAGCCGAAAGGCGTCGTGCGCGACAATGGCGGGCACATGGTCGCGCTCAAGTGGACGATGAAGAATTTCTACAACATCGATCCCGGCGAAGTGTTCTGGGCGGCCTCCGACGTCGGCTGGGTCGTCGGCCACTCCTACATCGCTTATGCGCCGCTGCTGCATGGGGCGACGACGCTGGTCTATGAAGGCAAGCCGGTCGGGACGCCGGATGCGGGTGCATTCTGGCGGGTCATCTCGCAGCACAAGGTGGTTTCGCTGTTCACCGCGCCGACCGCCTTCCGGGCGATCAAAAAAGAAGATCCCGATGGGAGCTTGATCGGCAAGTACGATCTGTCGTGCCTGCGGGCGCTGTTCCTGGCTGGCGAGCGGGCGGACCCTGAAACGCTCAAGTGGGCAGAAGAAAAACTCAAGGTGCCGGTGATCGATCACTGGTGGCAAACGGAAACCGGCTGGTGCATTGCCGGTAACCCGGTTGGTCTCGGGCTACTGCCGGTCAAGCACGGCTCGCCGACGGTGGCGATGCCGGGTTTCGAACTTCACGTCCTTGACGACAACGGCAAGCGCCTGGGTGCGAACGAGCAGGGCACGATCGCCATCCCTCTGCCGATGCCGCCGGGATGCCTGCCGACGCTCTGGGGCAACGACAAGCGCTTCCGCGAAAGCTATCTGACGCAGTTCGAGGGTTATTATTCGACGTCGGATGCCGGCTATCTCGACGAGGACGGATACGTCTACGTGATGGCGCGGACGGATGACGTCATCAACGTCGCCGGACACCGCCTGTCGACCGGTCAGATGGAAGAGGTGGTCGCGCGCCATCCCGACGTTGCCGAGTGCGCCGTCATTGGGGTAGCCGACGCGCTCAAGGGCCAGCTGCCGGCCGGATTCCTGGTTCTCAACGCCGGCGTCGCGCGCGATCACAAGGAGATCGAAAACGAGGTCGTGTCGCTGGTCCGCAACGACATCGGTCCGGTGGCGGCGTTCAAAAACGTCATGGTGGTGCAGCGTCTGCCGAAAACCCGATCGGGCAAGATCCTGCGCGCAACAATGCGCAAAATTGCTGACGGCGAACCCTGGACGACGCCGGCAACGATCGACGATCCCGCGATCCTTGAGGAGATCAAGGGCGTGCTGGCGGGGCGCGGCATGGGCGCATAGCGCCTGATCCTTGCAAGCATGGGCGCATAGCGCCTGAACCTTGCAAATGAAAGGCCCGGGTGGAGAAGCGCCATCCGGCCTTATCCAGTCGCGAGAGCGGCCCCTATCAGCCCTTGATGGCTTCGAGCATCTCGAACTTTTCGGCGAGCAGATAGTAGAACACGACGCGGTGCTTGCGACGTGTGTCCTTCATGCGCTCGCAGACTTCGGCGATGGCCGCGTCGAGAGTTTCGTCGTCAAGCTCGAGCGCGAGCTTCTTCTTCATGAAGCTCTCGCGGACACGGGCGAGTTCGTCCTTACTTGAGCATGAAACGAGGGATGCATCGGTGCTGCGCAACGCGATGCCGCAGAATTTGACGATCGCGTCGACGGCGCCGGCATCGGGAGACTCGACATAGGCGCTGAGGCCGTAGTCGTCGGCGGCTCCCGTTTCAGCCGATTCGCCGGGGGCTGCCTCATCGGCGGTTTCGCCCGCGTCATTCCCGGCAGCAAACGCCACTTCCGGGTTGTCGTCATCGTCGTCGGAGAATTCGGGAAATTCCACATCGGGCTGGTCGTTGGAGGCGTCCGCGTCGTGGCCGCTCGACAGCTTCTGAAGGCTGGCAAAGACTTCAGCTTCCTCCTCTGCCTCCGACTGGCCGCGCACGGGTTCGAAGTCGGGCTGCGGTCCCATCCCGGGGACGGTCTCGGAAGCCGGCAGGAGTCCGCCGCCGGGCATCGGGGCACCGGCTGGGCGGCTGGCTTCGACGCGCTTGGCTGCCTTCTGCACCTCGGCGTCGAGATCCACCTGTTTACACAGCCCCAGCGTGACGGGGTCCTGCGGAACCAGGTTCGGCGAATTCCAGTGGGTGCGGTCGCGGATCTGGGTGATCGTCGGCTTGGTCGTGCCAACGAGCCGGATGATCTGGCTGTCTTTCAGTTCCGGATGCTGGCGCAGCAGCCAGAGAACGGCGTTGGGCCGGTCGTGACGGCGTGAGACCGGCGTGTAGCGAGGGCGCTTCTTGCGAGTCGACGTCTGCGGCAAAACGACCTTCTGCTCGGCCATTCGCAACTTGTGGCCGGAGTCGGCTTCTCCGCGTTCGATTTCTTCGCGGGTCAACTGGCCGGACGATACCGGGTCCATTCCTTTGATGCCTTGGGCCACGTCGCCGTCTGCAATACCTTTCACTTCAAGCGGATGCAGGCCGCAAAGGTCGGCAATCTGGTCGAATGTCAGGGCGGTGTTGTCGACGAGCCAGACGGCTGTCGCCTTCGGCATCAGGGGCTTGCGATCGCTCATAAGTTCTCTTTTCTGGCCCGCGGCGGCTGGAAATCCACGCCGGCAGGCCATTGATACGGGTATCGAGGCTTCAGGGAAGGCTGATACATAAGCGCGGAAAGGCCCAGAATGCAAGGCGTTTGGTCTTGGTCGGCGCGGAATTCGCAACTTGGGACTAACACCCCTGTTGTGCGCAGCACCATCCATAACTAGTGTGGCCAACTCAGTGCGCGCTCGAACCGCCGGCCGCACTCCCGCGCGGGGCGGCCCTGGAGCGAAGCAAATTGTCGGTTGAGACGGGCAAGACGTACTACTTCGAAGATCTCGAACTCGGCATGGATGCATCCGTGTCGAAGTCGGTGACGATGGAAGATATAGAGAAGTTCGCCAGTGTCTCGGGCGACTACAACCCGGTGCATCTCGACAGGGAATATGCAGCCGGCACGATCTTCAAGGACGTCATCGCACACGGATTGCTGACGGCGAGCTACATTTCGACGGTGTTCGGCATGAAAATGCCGGGGCCGGGTGCGATCTATGTTGCGCAATCGCTGAACTTCAAGGCGCCTGTCAGGGTCGGCGACGAAGTTCTGGCGCGCGTTGTCGTCGTCGATCTGATGCCGGCCAAGCGCCGCGCACGGTTTGACTGCATCTGTACCGTCAACGGCAAGGTGGTGCTGGATGGGGAAGCCATCATGATGGTGCCGGCGCGGCCGGAGTAGAACTCGACACGTGTTGGGGACGTTTGGCTCGGGACGGTTCCGGGAGGCGGGACTTGCAAGGCACGCGCAGGACCGCTTTAGTGCCGAGCGGCGAATAGCGACCGAAGGCTCCTCCACTTACGATGCTCATTTTGCGCGACGGCGATGACACTCCAGAGTCTGCACGAGGCGGCGCTGTCGCCATCGGTAATTTCGACGGCGTGCATCGCGGTCACAAGGCGCTGATCGCCAAGGCGCTGGAGGAGGCGCGAAGCCGAAACGCGCCAGCCGGTGTGATTATTTTCGAGCCGCATCCGAGCGCGTTCTTCCATCCAGACGAGCCGCACTTCCGATTGACGCCGCTGCCTGAAAAACTGCGGCTGCTCGCTGGCCTGGGGCTCGATTTCGTGGTGGTTCTCGATTTCAATGCAACTCTGGCCGGCATGAGCGCGCAGCAGTTCGTCGAGAATATTCTGGTCGAGCGCCTCGGGGTTGCCCATGTCGTCATCGGCTACGACTTCTTCTTTGGCCGCAAGCGCAGCGGTACGGCCGAAACAATGCTTGAAGCCGGGAAAGCTGCCGGGTTCACGACGTGCATCGTGGAGCAGCAGGCGGAAGACGGCGAAGTGTTTTCCTCGACTGCGATCCGACTGCATCTGGCGCAGGGAGATGTGGCTGGGGCGGCGCGGCTGCTCGGCCATTGGTGGCGGGTGGGCGGTCGGGTTGCGGAGGGCAACAAGCTCGGCCGCGACCTGGGGTTTCCGACCGCAAACGTCAATTTGCCGCCGGGGACGTCACTGAAGCACGGCATTTATGCGGTCCGGGTCATGCTCGGCGACGGCTCACGTCATGGGTTGGCGGGGGCTGCCTACTACGGCTTGAGGCCAAGCGTCGATAATGGCTCGGCGCGGCTCGAAGTGTTCATACTCGATTTCGAGGGTGACCTTTATGGGCAGGAGATTGCCGTTGAATTTGTCGGCTACGTGCGGGGTGACAGGCGCTTCGAGGACCTTGCGGCAATGACGGCGCAGATCACCAAGGACTGCGACAAGGCTCGCGAAATTCTAAAATCGGCGTCGCCATGTCCACTCGCGGACGCGCAGCCGGACTGTTAGCCTGCCCATAGCAGGAGATTGCTTGAGAATCCTTAATTGACGGTTGCGACAGTTGCGCCCGGAGATGGAGGCGCGCCCACAGGAGACGTTATGGAAGAGCAGTTGCCGTTTCTTCTGCTTATAGCAATTGTGACGTTGGCCGCTGTGCTCTCGGGGCTGTTCATGGCGTGGCTGAAACAGCCGCCGATGGTCGGATACATTATCGCCGGACTCGTTCTAGGTCCCGCAGGCATCGGGTTCATGCCGCAAGTGGATGCCGTGCCGCTTATCGCCGAATTCGGCGTCCTGTTCCTCCTGTTCGTCATAGGCATGGAAATCAGCCTCAAGGCCTTCATCGCCAACCTGCGGCCGGCCGTCCTGACCGTCATCGGGCAGCTTGGTATTGCGCTTGCCGCGATGGTGTTGTTTGGGGCGGTACTCGACTGGCGGCTCGAGCAGATCGTTCTTCTGGCGTTTGTCGTCACCATGTCGTCGACGGCGGTCGCTCTGAAGATCCTCGAAGATATCGGGGAATTGCGGGGGGATCTTGGGCGGCTGGTTGTGGCCGTGATGATCGCGCAGGACATCGCCATCGTGCCTATGCTGATCATCGCCAATGCGTTTGATAATGGCGGCACTTTCGAACTCTCGACCCTGGTGACGGTTGCGCTGGCGATAGCGTTCCTTGTCGGCTTCATCGCGTTCTTCGGTCCTAGGGGAAAGCTGCATTTCCCGTGGCAGCAGAACATCCTGGGCCGGGTCGAAATGGTGACGCTGGTAGCGTTGCTGGTTTGCTGCACCTTGGCGGTCTTGACCGGAGTAGCGGGCATGTCGCCGGCATACGGGGCGTTCGTGGCGGGCCTGATAATCGGCAAGACGACGCTTCGGGGTGAGGCGATCCGCGCCATGGAGCCGATCCAGGGCGTGTTGATGGTGTGCTTCTTCGTTGCCATCGGGCTTTTGCTCGATGTCGACTTCATCATGGAGAACCTGGGGCTGGTGGCGGTGTTCGTCCTGGGTGCGCTATTATTAAAGTCGGTGGCGAATATTTTGATCTTGCGACTTGTGGGCATGGATTGGTCGACCGCCTATCAGGCGGGTCTGATCATGGGGCAGATCGGCGAATTCTCGTTCGTTCTGGCCGCCGTGGGGCTAGCCAACGGTGTGCTCGATCCGGTCGGCTACAAATTGGCGATTTCGGTCGTTGTGCTCTCGTTGTTGTTCTCGCCGATATGGATGCAAGCGGTAAAACATGCCCACGAGGCCACCGAACAACGCTTCGGGTCGCTGAAAATGGCGTTTTTTCCAGGTGCGCGGGGGATTGTTCTGGAGAAGTCGCCGCATGACGTCGAATTCAGGTCGGCGGATGAGACAAAGAAGCGCGAACGCAAAGAGACCTAAGGGGCGTTGCCGGAGCGATCGTTTCGCGGGCGGTTTTCGCCGGGCTGCTGGCGTTGTGACGCGGGCGTGCTAGAACGCGCTTTGAACAATTCCGAAATCGATTTGGCTGAAAGACAGATGGCAAAGAAAGACCGGGGCAGCGCGTCCGAAGCGCAAGGCGAAGGGCGCGACTGGGGCAAGACGCTCTACCTGCCGCAAACCGAATTCCCCATGCGGGCCGGGTTGCCGAAGCTCGAACCGGAACTGCTGGCACGCTGGGAGAAAATCGGGCTCTACTCCAAGCTGCGGGAGGCGGGCAAGGGCCGGCACAAGTTCGTGCTGCACGACGGGCCGCCTTATGCCAACGGCAACATCCACATCGGGCATGCGCTGAACAAGATCCTGAAGGATCTCGTGGTCAAGTCGCAGCAGATGCTGGGCCACGATTGCAACTACGTGCCGGGCTGGGACTGTCACGGCCTGCCGATCGAATGGAAGATCGAGGAGCAGTACCGCGCAAAGGGTAAGAACAAGGACGAGATCCCGGTCAACGAGTTTCGCGCCGAATGCCGTGAGTTCGCGGCCCATTGGGTCGATATCCAGCGAGAAGAATTCAAGCGCCTCGGCGTCGTCGGCGACTGGGGCCACCCGTATCTGACGATGGCCTATCCGGCGGAAGCGATAATTGCCGCCGAGATCATGAAGTTCGCGATGTCGGGGCAGCTCTACCGCGGCTCGAAACCGGTGATGTGGTCGGTGGTCGAGAAGACCGCTCTGGCCGAAGCGGAGGTCGAGTATCACAACTACACCAGCGATCAGGTCTGGGTGAAGTTTCCTGTGCGTGGCGCGGATGAAGACGGACCCGTCGACCTGATCGGAGCAAAGGTCGTCATCTGGACGACGACACCGTGGACTATCCCCGGAAACCGGGCGATCTCGTTCTCCTCCAAAATCGGCTACGGACTTTACGAAGTGATGGAGGCTCCAGAAGGGAACTGGTTGGCGCGCGGCGAAGCGGTGGTTCTCGCGGACGCACTTGCCGAGCAGGTCATGGCGGCGGCGAAGGTCGAGCGTTACGAGCGGATGGGGGACGTCCCGTCCCATCAGCTCGCACAGATGGTTTGCGCACATCCGCTGCGCGGACAGGCTTACGACTTCGACATTCCCCTCCTCGATGGCGATCACGTCACGGACGAGACGGGGACGGGGTTCGTGCACACCGCGCCGGGGCATGGCGCTGACGACTACATCATCTGGATGAACTCGCAGAAGCTGCTGCGGAATCGCGGCATCGACACGACAATCCCCTTCACGGTTGACGCCGACGGCGTGATGACCGATCAGGCGCCGGGGTTCACGGGCTGCCGCGTGCTCAAGGAAAACGGCGACAAGGGCGACGCCAACGAGGCGGTCATCAAGGCGCTGGCCGACGCCGGCATGATGGTAGCGCGGGCCCGCCTGAAGCACCAGTATCCGCACTCGTGGCGTTCGAAGAAGCCGGTCATCTTCCGCAACACGCCGCAGTGGTTCATCCGCATGGATGGGGGGATTTCTGGTTTGCCCGACACTTCCTTGCTCATCACCGCGCAAGCGGGTGTTGACGGGACAGGTCGTGTTGGGGCGACCAACACTCCCGCAATCGTCATCCCCGGCTTGGCCGGGGACCCAAGCACGTTGGAAGCTGGGAGTGCGGGTGGCGACAAGTCGGAAGCCCGCTTGGGTTCCCGCCTTCGCGGGAATGACAAAGGAGCGGGTGGCGGCGATAGCGGCAACCGCTCGTTGCGGGAGATCGCGCTTGACGAAATCCAACGGGTCGAATGGGTGCCGGCGGCTGGTGAAAAGCGCATCACCGGCATGATCGCCAACAGGCCGGACTGGGTCGTGTCACGCCAGCGCGCCTGGGGTGTGCCGATTGCGGTGTTCCGCAATCCCGAAACCGAAGCGATTATTCCAGGACCCGGTTTTGCGAAGTCGGCAGAGTTGAGCCGGCGCATCCATGATGCCTTCGAGGACAACGGCGCCGACGTGTGGTTTACAGACGGCGCGAAAGAGCGCTTGCTCGAAGGGCTCGTTGATGACCCGGCCCAATGGGAGCAGGTGCGCGACGTGCTCGACGTATGGTTCGATTCAGGGTCGACGCATGCCTTCACGCTGGAAGACCCCGAGCACTTCCCGGGCCTTGCCGGTATCCACAGAGCGAAGGATGGCGGGCATGACCGGGTAATGTACCTCGAAGGCTCCGATCAGCACCGCGGCTGGTTTCACTCCTCGCTGCTGGAATCCTGCGGGACGCGCGGGCACGCCCCCTACGACGTCGTTCTGACCCACGGTTTCGTCCTCGACGAGAAGGGGCAGAAAATGTCGAAATCGCTGAAGAACGTGACGGCGCCGCAGGAAGTCATCGAGAAGTCGGGGGCGGATATCCTGCGGCTGTGGGTGGCGGCATCCGACTACTCGGACGATCTCAGGATCGGCCCCGAGATCATGAAGACGTTCGCGGAAACCTACCGGAAGATGCGCAACACGGTGCGCTGGATGCTGGGAGCGCTGGCACATTTCGATGAAGCCGACCGGGTCGATATCGCAGAAATGCCGGAACTCGAGAAGCTGATGCTGCATCGCTTGTCGGAGATCGGGCCGGAGGTGCGTACGGCCTATGCGGCCTACGACTACCGCAGGGTGGTTGCGCTGATGAGCCAGTTCCTCAACACGGACTTGTCGGCGTTCTACTTCGATATCCGCAAGGACGCGCTCTACTGCGATGCGCCGTCGAGCGTTCGGCGCAAGGCGGCGCTGACGGTGATCGATGAGATCTTCAAGGCGACGACGCTTTGGCTGGCGCCGATCCTTTCGTTTACGGCGGAAGAAGCATGGCTGTCGCGGTATCCTTCAAAAGAGGGTTCGGTTCACCTGCAGGACTTTCCGCTGATCCCGCGCATGTGGCGCAACGAACAGGTCGATGAGCGCTGGGACAAGGTGCGGGCCGTGCGCCGCGTGGTGACGGGCGCGCTTGAAATCGAAAGGGCCGACAAGCGAATCGGTTCCAGTCTCGAAGCCGCTCCTGCAGTCTATATCGTGAATAATGAGCTGATCGCTGCGATTGCCGATGTCGACATGGCCGAGGTGTGCATCACCAGCGGCATCGAGATGGTGGAGGGAGAGGCGCCAGAAGGCGCTTTCAGACTCGCTGAGGTGTCAGGTGTAGCTGTGGTCTCGAAGGTGGCCGAGGGGACGAAGTGCGCCCGGTCCTGGAGGATCACGGAGGATGTCGGCAGCGATGCCGACTATCCTGAACTGTCGGCACGCGATGCCGCCGCCATGCGTGAGATCGACGGGAAGGCCGCGTGATGGTCGAAGGCGAGCATTCTCGGCCGGTCGAGGCGGCAAACGATGGTTCCTGGGTCTGGGGGCGGTATTCGGCGCTGGGCTTCTGGACGGCCCTGATTACTCTGGTGCTTGATCAGGCGTATAAGTGGTGGATGATCCTCGGGATAGGGATGCGGGAAGGGGAGCGGTTCCCGGCCATGCCGTTCCTCGATATTGTCTATGTCAAGAATACCGGCATCAGCTACTCGATGTTCGATAGCGCTGCTTTCGAATGGCAGCTCAGTCTGGCCGGATTTGCCGCCCTGGTCAGTATCGCGCTGTGGACCTGGCTGGCCCGGTCGGGCACGGGTAAGCTGATGGGGCTCAGTCTCGGGCTGATTATCGGGGGGGCTATCGGGAACGGAATCGACCGCGTCCTGCTCGGAGGAGTGGCCGATTTCTTCCTCCTGCACGGGTTCGGCTATTCCTGGTATGTCTTTAATATCGCTGACATTGCCATAGTTGCCGGAGTTGTCGGCCTTCTGTATGACTCTCTTTGGCCGAGTCGCAATGCTGACACAAAACCGACTTAGCGCCTTGCACTCGGGGTACGTGCTCGACGATGCCGGTCCAACCGGCAAGCGCAGGAGAAGCCAAGATGACTAGGGGGGAATTCGCAGGTCCCGTTAAGCGTTATCGCCGTTCGGTCATCGCCGCGGTGGCTGCGGGCTTGTGCCTGGCAGGTTGTTCGGCCGGGGACGTGGAATTCCAGGGCAAGCTATTCGAGCTGGCCGGCCTCAATAACGTCGGCAAAAAGGGTGAAGCGCCTGAAATCTCCGAGCGCACAGGACTCGTCGTGCCACCCGATCTTTCTAAGCTTCCCGATCCAGACAAGCCGGCAGTGGTCAACCATTCGGAAGCAGCCCTCGATCTGATCAATGATCCTGACCGCGCTCGGGTCGTGGACGAGGCCGAACTTCAGCGTCAGCAGGAGGTCGCCTGCAAGGAATACGAACTGGCCAAAATGCGCGGCGAGTCGGAGGCGGACCTCATTTCAGGACCACTTGGACCGTGCCGCAAGTCTGTGTTGACGAATGTCGGCGGCTGGATGAACTCGAAGTAATTCAAGAGCTTGGCTGTATGGTCGTGGGGTCGGGCAGGGCAAATCCTGCCGGCACCATAAGTGTTCGTGTGCCTCACATGAACCCGTTGTCATTTGACTTCTATCGACGGTCCGCCAAATCTCCTCTCGAATAACGCTTCGTAGAGCAACGCACGCTTGAGGTTGCACGTTGCGGGTTCACCGCCCACTTCCCATCGTGCAACGTTAATTCTGGCCCAATTGGACTCCGAGGACCGCTATCCATGCGCAAGACCGGCATCCGCCGCTTCCCGCACGTCGTCGCAACCCTTCTCCTGAGCCTCATGATCACAGCAACGCAAACTCATTCCGCCGCCTTCGCCGAGGATTCGAAAGCCCGTGCGAGTTCGTTCACACTCGATAACGGTCTGGAAGTCATCGTCGTTCCCGACACGCGCGCACCCGTCGTCACGCACATGGTGTGGTACCGGGTGGGGGCGGCCGATGAGCCGAAAGGCGCGTCCGGCATCGCTCACTTCCTCGAGCACCTGATGTTCAAGTCGACGGAAAAAATCGCGATCGGTGAGTTTTCCAAGATCGTGGCGCGGATGGGCGGACAGGACAACGCCTTTACCAGCCAGGATGCGACCGCTTACTTCCAAAGGATCGCCAAGGACCGGCTAGCAGACGTTATGGCGATGGAGGCCGACCGGATGGTCAATCTGCGGTTGACCGAAAAGGAAGTGCTGACCGAGCGCGACGTTATTCTGGAAGAGCGCCGCTCACGGACCGACAACAATCCCGGCGCCATCCTCACCGAGCAGATGGACGCCGCGCTCTACTATTCGCATCCTTACGGAACGCCGGTGATCGGCTGGTCGCACGAGATCGCATCTCTCGACCAGCACGATGCCATCGATTTCTACAAACTCTTCTATGCTCCGAATAACGCCATCCTCGTCGTGGCCGGCGACGTGACGGTCGACGAGGTGCGGCGGCTGGCGCAGGAAACCTACGGCAAGATTCCCGCCAACAACAAAATGAAGCTGAAGCGGGAGCGCCCGCAGGAGCCTCCGCATCTGGTTGCGCGCCGCTTGACCCTCAACGATCCGCGGGCTGGCAAAGCCTCGATGCACCGCTTCTATCTGGCGCCGAGCTATGTCACGGCGGCAAAGGGAGAAGCCGAAGCCCTCGATGTCATGATGAAGATCCTGGCTTCGGGATCGACCAGCCGGTTCTACAAGAAACTTGTAGTGGAGAAGCAACTCGCCTCCAGCGCCGGCGGCTGGTACTACGGCGACGGCTATGACAGCGGCAAGGTGTCGATGTATGCGGTCGCCGCCGATGGCGTGGGACTTCCAGAGATCGAAGCCGAGATCGATGGGCTAATCGCCGATATCGCCCGTGACGGCGTGACGGAAGCCGAGCTCAAGCGGGCCAAGAGCAGCCTCACCGCCGAGTACATCTACGGCATCGACAGTCAGTCAACGATGGCGCGGCGCTATGGCTGGGCTGCCGTCGTCGGCCAGTCGGCGAGCGATGTCGAGTCCTGGCCCGACGACATCAATGCGGTTAGCGCGGAGCAAGTGAAGGCGGCGGCGGCAAAGACGCTGCAACTCACCAGATCGGTGACCGGGTATCTCGTGCCAGAGGCCGCGGTGCCAACGGCGCAGCGCGCGCACGACATGAAGCCGGCGGATAAGGGCTGAGGACCATACCCATGAAAATCCAAGCCAAAGTTGCGACGGCTTCGAGTGCCACCGCGCGGATTCTCGGTGCGGCGGCCCTTTCCCTCATCACCTTGTTCATTCTTTTCAGCCTTATACGGCCAGCGAGCGCTATGGAAATCAAACAGGTCAAAAGTCCCGGCGGCATCGAAGCCTGGCTGGTCGAGTCCCGGCAAGTGCCATTGCTGGCGCTGCGATTTGCTTTCGTGGGCGGCAGCACGCAAGACCCCGAAGGCAAGGCCGGAGTTGCCAACTTCATGTCGGCGATGCTGGACGAGGGGGCCGGCGATCTCGATTCGGCCACGTTCCAGGAGCGCATGGAAGACATCGCCATGCGCATGAGCTTCGAAGACAGCCGGGATACCTTCTACGGCAGCATGGAGACGCTGTCGGAAAACCGGGACGCCGCGGTCGAACTTCTGAAACTTGCCTTGACCAAGCCGCGGTTCGACCAGGACGCTGTGGACAGGATCCGCCGCCAGCTGATGGCCAACCTTGCCTATGAAGCCAAGTCGCCTGACCGTCTGGCGTCGCGCACCTGGTATGAAACCGCATTCAAGGGGCACGCCTACGGCGTGTCGCCGACAGGTGACGAAAAATCGATTTCCGCGATCACCCGGGACGACCTTGAAGCGTACCGCAAAAGCAACTTCGCCAAGAGCAACTTGAAAGTCGTTGCGGTCGGGGACATCGACGAAGCCGCTCTCGGCAAGCTCCTCGACGAGGTGTTTGGAGCGCTGCCTGAAAAAGCAGACCTTGCTCCCGTCGCCGAGGTCGAGCCGGTCAAGGGCAACGGCTACAATGTCGTCGAGATGGACGTGCCGCAGTCGGTCGCCATGTTCGGCATGGGCGGCCTGAAGCGTAAAGATCCCGACTTCATGGCCGGCTTCGTCCTCAACCATATCCTCGGTGGCGGCGGGTTCTCGGCGATCCTGATGGAAGAGGTGCGCGAAAAGCGCGGGCTTGCCTATTCGGTGTACAGCTATCTCAGCCCGATGGACCATTCGTCGATCTATCTGGGCAGCGTCGCGACCAAGAACGAGTCGATTGCGGAATCGCTTGAGATCATCCGCAAGGAACTGACGCGGATCGCCAAGGACGGTGTCAGCGAAGACGATCTCAAGAACGCCAAGAGCTATCTGACCGGGTCTTATGCCTTGCGTTTCGACACGAATACCAAGATCGCCAGCCAACTTCTCGGTATCCTGGTCGAGGACATGGGTATCGACTACGTGACGACGCGCAATGCGCAGGTGGAAGCCCTAACCGTCGACGATCTGAAAAAGGCCGCCGCCCGCTTCCTGAAGCCGGACGACATGATCGTCGTCGTGGTGGGCAAGCCGAACGGGTTAAAAGGGCTCTAACAGAGCGCCTACGCGCGGGCGGGGCCGCGCCTCATGCCGAAACGTGCCGTAGCACAGCGCCGCGCTGTCGGTTGCGCGCGCGAGCAGTGTTTCGCGGGCTTGACGGATTGCGTCCGCGATGGCCAAAAGTTGCCGGTGACTTTTCGTTCGAGCAAAGGTTGAAGCAGCGGCATGGCACAATCCCCAACGTGTGATGGAGTATCCGCCTACAGGCTCGACATTGCCGGTTGTCTCAGCGGTGCAATCGGAGAGCATGGCCTCAATCCGTCTGACCTGGAGGCGGCCTGCGCGCAGGTCGAGCCGGGTTTTCGCCAGATGCAGGCGGAGGCGCGCGATGGGTCTTTACCGGTCCTGAAGATCGCAGGTGAGCGCGACGACCTTGCGGCGGCCAACAGCGCCTTGGAAGGGCTGTCGAAAGACGCCCGGGTGGTAATCTTTTTCGGTACCGGCGGTTCCGGGCTCGGCGGGCAAGCGCTGGCGCAGCTTGCGGGCTGGAATATCGCCGGCGTTGCCATGCCCGGTCAAATAAAGCGGCCGCGCACGCGGTTTTACGACAACCTCGATCCTTCGACGCTCAACGGACTGCTAACGAACACGGACCTGGCGACAGCACGGTTCGTGATTACGTCGAAATCGGGCGGCACCGCAGAAACCCTGGCGCAGGCTATCGCGACGTTATCGGCGGTGAAGGCTGCCGGTCTCGAAGAGCGCATTCCGCAGATGTTCCTTGGGATCACAGAAGAAGCCGTGCCGGGGAGGAATAACGGCCTCAGATCGCTGCTGGCGGCGCATAACGTTGCGATGCTGCCGCATCCCGACGATATCGGCGGGCGCTTCTCATGCCTGACCATCGTCGGGTTGATCGCAGCGATCGCACGCGGGCTCGATGCGGTGAAGATCCGGCAGGGCGCTCAGGACGTCATCGACCAGCTCGCGGCGGCGTTAGGACCGGCGGACTGCCCGGCGGCGCTTTCGGCTGCCGTTTCGGTGGCGATGTCCAAACAGCGTGGGGCGCGGGTTCTGGTGCTGATGCCCTACGCCGACAGGCTCGGATATCTGGCGCGCTGGTTCGTGCAGTTGTGGGCGGAAAGCCTCGGCAAGGCAGGCGAGGGGACGACGCCAATCGCCGCGATGGGTCCGCTCGACCAGCACAGCCAGTTGCAGCTTTTCATGGACGGTCCGCGAGATCACCTCGTGACGCTGATGCGGTTACCGACTTCGGGAACGGGACCTGCGATCGATGCCGGCATGGCACGGCTTGCCGGCGCCGACTATATGGCTGGACGCGCGGTTGGGGATGTCGTCGCGGCGCAGGCGGCCGCGCTTCCAGCGGCGCTTGCCAATGCCGGGCGGCCGGTGCGGACGATTGATATCCACAGCCTGGACGAGTGGGCGATCGGCGGGGTTATGATGCATTTCATGATCGAAACGATTCTCGCCGGGCGGATGCTCGGCATTGATCCGTTCGACCAGCCCGCCGTTGAGCTTGCCAAGGTTCTCACGCGCGAAAGGCTGGTGCAGCCGATGCGGGGGTAGTGTTCCGACACTGATATAAGGTTCCCATTCGGGAAACCATATATCAGCCCGGAACACTAGCTAACTTTCTGTTTGTGTTGTGGATTAACAAACATTTGGCGACCTGCGCCGGGTACCAAATGTTTGATCCAGAACACTAGAGATCAACCGCCATATGAGGTTTGCCCTTGCCGATCCGCCAGCTTTCGCCAGAGACGATTAACCGGATTGCCGCGGGCGAGGTCATCGAGCGGCCGGCAAGCGTCGTCAAGGAACTCGCCGAGAACGCGATCGACGCTGGCGCGCGCAAACTCGAAGTGGTGACTGCCGGTGGAGGCTTGTCGCTCATCCGGGTCAGCGACGACGGCTCGGGGATGGCGGCGGACGATCTGGCGCTTTGCGTCGAACGGCACGCCACTTCGAAACTTCGCGAGGACGATCTCTTCGATATCCGCAGCTTCGGGTTTCGCGGCGAGGCGCTGCCGTCGATCGGGTCGGTGGCGCGACTTGAAATCGCCAGCCGGGCGGCGGGCAGCGGGGAGGCCTTCGCTATAGTCGTCGACAAGGGCGTCAAGCAACCCGTGCGGCCAGCCGCCGTCAATCGCGGCACGCTCGTCGAAGTCCGCGATCTTTTTTCCGCGACGCCGGCGCGGCTCAAGTTTCTCAAGTCCGAGCGGGCAGAAAACCTGGCGACGACCGATATCGTCAAGCGGCTGGCCATGGCGCATCCCGAAGTCTCCTTCACGCTGGTGACGGGGGAACGGGCGAGCCTGAAACTGCCCCTCCAGGACGCGACGCCGCAAGGCTTGCTGGCGCGGCTTTCAAGGATCATGGGCCGGGAGTTTCAGGCCGACGCCGTGGAGGTTGCCGGCGAGCGCGATGGGATCAGGATCGCAGGCTTCATCGGACTGCCGACGTTCAATCGCGGCGATGCCAGCCAGCAGTACCTGTTCGTCAACGGGCGGCCGGTGAAGGATCGACTGTTGATCGGCGCACTGCGAGCGGCCTACGGGGACACGATGCCGCGCGGCCGGCATCCCTACCTGGCGCTGTTCATCGATCTCGAACCACGCGACGTCGATGTCAACGTCCATCCCGCCAAGACGGAAGTGCGCTTCAAGGAATCGGGTGCCGTGCGCTCGCTGGTGATCGGAGCGGTGCGGCACGTTCTGGAACAAAACGCGACGCGGGCTTCGTCGCGCGGTGGGCGGGAGACGCTCGAAGCCTTCGCGCCGGTGCGGTTCCCTGGGCCGACAGCCGCCGGCGGGATCAGCCCGGCGCCTGGACGGGGAAATCCGCGGACGGCGTTTGCGTTTGCCGCCGAAATGCAGGCGCACGGAGGATTTGCCGAAGGGGCGCAGGCGCATTTCGCAAGCTTTGAGGGCACTTCGGCGGAAGCGAGTGCCCATGCAGAGCCGATCGCGGATGATATTCTGGACCGGCCGCTGGGGGCGGCGCGGGCGCAACTGCACGAGACCTACATCGTGGCGCAGA
>LOEV01000015.1 GCA_001516065.1 Alphaproteobacteria bacterium BRH_c36 | reverse complement strand
CTATGATTCTAGTGTAGCTTTTGCACCTGACGTTTGGTTTGGAATCCAGCCGCAAGCGGTTACCAAACGTCAGGTGCGCTACACTAGTGTTCCAGATCTAACGCTGGAAGCGGGCGCAGGTCGTCAAGCGGTTGTGGATCCAGAACACCAACAAAAGGTTATGAGTGTTCCAGCGATGACGCTTGGGCAGCCAAGCAGCGGGGTCGGAACACGAGCCGGCGTATCACTTGATACGCCAGTTGGTAGCATCCATTCAAAATAGGACTTTTACGGATTAGTCGCGCTTTGTACCGAGGCCCATTTTCTTCGCCAGATCCGAACGCGCCTTCGCATAATTCGGTGCAACCATCGGGTAATCGTGCGGCAGGCCCCACTTGGCGCGGTATTCTTCCGGTGTCAGGTTGTAGTGTGTCCGCAGGTGCCGCTTCAGCGATTTGAACTTCTTGCCGTCTTCAAGGCAGACAATGTGATCGGGCATGACCGATCTCTTCACGGGCACCTTGGGCTTCAGTTCTTCGCGCTTGGCAGGTGCGGTTTCGCCTGACGCCTGGGCAAGGGCGGAATGCGTGTCGCTGATGAGCTGCGGCAGCTCGTTGGCCTGGACGTTGTTGTTGCTGACGTAGGCCGAAACGATGCGCGCAGTCAGCTCCACGAGGGGTGATTGTGTTTCCTCTTCGAGTTGTCCGTTCGGTTCAGCGGTATTCACGGCCATGTCCTGCTCATCCATTGTCGCGCGTATTGAAGTGAACAAACGTTCGCTTCAAGGTTTTCACTTGCTCGGAAGATCCTGCATGTCTGTAATGACTGGATTGCCGAGCAGGAACTGCCAAGACGTCGACGCAAGTCAGTTATCAATACTCTTGGACAGCAAATCTTCAAAGATGTCAACAAGCATCCCGTAAATTCAACTTAGAACTGCTGCCATTTGTCTCGCGCCAATACCAGAAAGACCGCGAAACGACACTCAATGGCCGCGCCAGGCTGGCATCCTGTCTTCTTCGCTCAACGTCCCCCGATCTGCGGCCGAAACGGCCCCGGACTCTTGCAGGCGCTCGACGGCAGCTTCAAGCAGGCTCTGCATGCGCACGGCGGCCGTCGACGAAAAATCGGTCAGCAAAACTCCAGCCTGATTGATCTTTTCGCCGATTTCCCGGCATTCCTCCGGTCGACGCTGACACAACGTCACGATATCGATGCTTTGCTCGTAGGCGGACTGCGCGGCGCTGATAAGCGTCTCGCGGGGAACGAAGCAGGCAGCCAGAGCGACGATTGCGATTAGTCTCATCATGAATTGTGCGAACCTGGGACTAAACTTGAGGCCGGAAGATATCGGCCCACGCCAAGAATACGCTGTCGACCTTTCGATCCGGTTCTCGGGTGACTGGCAAATTGCCTCAAATTGCAACCAGTTTTGCTGGGACGGCGATTGAAAACGTCTTCCGGCAACAGCCTGATTAATCCGCCCTTAAGACCTGTCCCAAATAATCGCGCCGCTTGAGGTTACAGGGCTGAACTCGTCGATGTCGCATCGTTACGCTGCTGGTGGTTTGTTTGTCTTCGTCGCGCTGACGTTGGCGCTGGTCATCAATTTAACGGGCCTGCAAGGCGGAACGCGGCAGCTGGCGCCCGCACCGGCCACGTTTGTTACAGGTCTGGCGGACGCAAATGGTGGGAAGACCCCGGACGGCGAACTTGTGATCTTGAACTCGTCTTCTTCGCAGTCGAGTCGGACCACTATGGAAGTGCAGCGCGAGCTGACTGCCTTCGGATATCAGCCTGGACTGATCGACGGCAACACCGGCTTGATGACGCGGGCGGCCATCATGGCATTCGAGTATGACAACGGTCTGCCTCTGACGGCTGTCGCCGACGATGCCCAGCTTCAGCGTCTGCTGCTTGGCACCGGCCGCGTGGCGCCATCCTCCATGGAGCATGCAGGCCTGCCCGTTAGCGAGGAGGCTAGGCGCGTCATGCAGACGGTCCAGCAGTCACTGAAGCAGATTGGTTATGAGCCCGGTCCCGTTAATGGCGCCTATTCGGCCGAAACCGAGCGTGCGATCCGCAACCTGGAGACCGACAACAATCTGCCCGAGACCGGCCGAGTCTCCGGCCGTCTCGTCGAAGCCCTCGCCGCCCTCGCCAACCGGGGGCAGATCAAGGTCACTCGGCGCTAGCATTCTGGATCAATCGTAAGGTGCGTGCCGACATCGCCCGCGCGGCGCAGGGGCACGGCCGTCGCGCGACGCCAATCATTGGGTTGTCATGAGACACAAGCTTGCGCAGTGTCGCCATGGAACCGCGACACAAGCTTGCGCAGTGTCGCCATGGAACCGAGACACAAGCTTGCGCAGTGTCGATGAACGCAATTTTGGGCGAACCCACCAACATCGGCCTGCCGAATGTTGTGCAACAAGAAACAAACAAGAGCGCCATGCGGATCAATTCGGAATTGTGGGTCAAGGCTTACCTGCGTACCTGCAACAGCTCGGGGGCTGCGGCGTTTGTCGTGCGCCGCGGCGACGAGCATGGCGGCAGCGTTTTCGTGCGAATAAATATGCTGGACGGCACGTCCACGCTTTTCGGCCCCGCCGCCGCGGGTCTGGCCGACGTGGTCAGCGATCGTTTCTGGTCGCTGCGCTTTACGGGGTCGGATTCCGACGCTGACGCACTGATCGCGCGCGAGGCGAGTTTTGATCCCGATCTCTGGCTGATCGAGGTCGAAGATCGCCAAGGCCGGCACTTTTTGGGCGACTGGCTCATTTCCGGGTGAGTGAGTCCCAGTTGCGACAGCCACGACTCGACCAATCACGTATTAACTCTCTGTAAGTGAAATCAGCAGCCAAATCGTAATGCCGCGTTTTCGGTAACGACTTGTTAATTCCGGACGCAAGATTGTTCCAGTAAGCTAGTTGAAGTCATCGCAGACGTTGGCAGGTGGATGGGGAAGAAATGGCTATCATTATTGACTTTACGCATATGCGTGAAGTTTTGGAATCAAGACCGGGGAGCATGACGCGAGCCCACGACGGCCCGCCGGAAGGCGAGGTCGTGCTATTCACGGGCGTTCGCTATGAGCGTGATGAGACCGGCTTTGACGATGGTGCCGACGTGGCATCGGGCAGCAGTCGTCGGACACGTAAGAAGAAGTAGAGCGAACGGATCCGAACTTGCAGGCCCCTGACCGGGGCCAAGCCGGCCCCACAGCCGCTCCCGCCGTATTTGTTCCGGAAGCGTACTGGTTCCGCCTGACGCCGGCGACCTTCATCGATTGCCGATAGTTCGGACATCTTGGTCAGGCGCGAGAAGACTGCGCGCTGACGCGACAGCCCCCCCTGCAACATATTGACTTGAGTTGCCGACGGCCTCACCCGGGCTTCTTTGCCTCCGGCTGGCTTGTTGTCCCGAGGCCGGCAAACCCTATATGATCTGATTATGCGATGCCTGTGTTATCATTGCTAGCAACGCATCTTCACCGAAAGCTGGATTGATCCAAGATGACCACCGATACCCGTCTGCGCCCGAAAGTGATGACTCTGACCGATGCTGCCGCAAAGCGCGTCGCGGCGATCATGTCCCGGAAGCCTCAGGTTGTCGCTTTGAAGCTGGGCGTAACCAAGGGTGGATGCGCCGGCATGGAATACACCATGGACTGGGCGACCGAGATCGGCCGCTTCGACGAAGTCGTCGAGGAGAAGGGGGTCAAGCTTCTGATCGACCCGATGGCGATCATGTACCTGCTTGGCGCCGAGATGGACTATCAGCAGGACAAGCTGACATCAGGTTTTGTCTTCAACAATCCCAATCAGCAGAGCGCCTGTGGATGCGGCGAGAGCGTCAACCTCGTTGCGGCCGCCCCTGAACGCCTAGCCGAACTAAAGGGCTGAGTGGTCAGGCGCTTTTTTGCAGCAGCTTCGCGGCTTCCGGCGCGAAATAGGTGAGGACACCCGCAGCACCCGCCCGCTTGAATGCCATCAGGCTTTCCAGGATGACCCGGTCCCTGTCGAGCCAGCCATTATTGGCCGCTCCCATCAGCATCGCGTACTCCCCCGACACCTGATAGGCGAACGTCGGCACGTGCAGTTCATTTGACACCCGCTGCACAATGTCGAGATACGGCATGCCCGGCTTCACCATCACTATGTCTGCACCTTCGGCGATGTCGAGGGCCACTTCGCGGATCGCTTCGTCGGTGTTGGCTGGATCCATCTGGTAGGTGCGTTTATCGCCCTTCAGCGTCGAAGACGAGCCGACGGCATCGCGAAACGGTCCATAAAAAGCGCTGGCGTATTTCGCCGCGTAGCTCATCAGGATCGTGTCTTGGTATCCGGATGCCTCGAGCGCCGTACGGATCGCGCCGATGCGCCCGTCCATCATGTCGGATGGCGCCAGGACCGAGGCACCTGCTTCTGCTTGGACCAGCGATTGCCGCCTCAACGCGTCAAGAGTCGCATCGTTGTCGATTCGCTCGCCGATGATGAGGCCGTCATGGCCGTGGCTGGTATAGGGATCGAGCGCTACGTCGAGAATGATGCCGAGATCGAGGCCGGCGTCCCGGATCGCCCGCGTAGCCCGGCACACGAGGTTGTCGGGGTTGAAGGCTTCGCTGGCCGTGTCGCTGCGTAGCGCCGGATCGGTGTTCGGGAAAAGCGCAATCGCTGGAATTCCCAGATCAGCGGCTTGCCGGGCGGCCGCCACGGCGAGATCGATGCTGATCCGCTCGACGCCCGGCATCGAAGGCACCGGCTCGCGCAGGCCCTGGCCTTCGATAACGAACAGCGGCCAGATCAGATCATCGGCGCTGAGCCGATGCTCGGCCACCATCCGCCGCGTCCAGTGAGCCTGGCGGTTGCGCCGCATTCTGATGGCTGGAAACGCACCGGGCGTTTGGGCCAGGCCAAGCCCGGCAACTTTATCGGTATTCTTCAAGGTCATCGACTATATGCACCGGTAACGCCAAATCAGCGGCAGTAGTTGCCGAGGTCGCGCTGGGCCCGATCCACATGGAAGTGGTTGCGGTGTGCGCGATTTGCCTCCGGCCCCAATACCGTACCGAAAATTCTGCACGCTGTCCTGTGGGCTTCGTGCAGAAACAGTGCGCTTGGCGACGAAGACTTCGAAATGTCGATTCTATCGCTGACCAGAAGCACCGGCCAGGATGGAGGGTCGGCCGTCTCCCCGGCCTTTAGCGCCGACAGGGCCGGTCCGCCGAGCCGGCTTGGTGCTACACCGAATGTCTGTGCGCCGCCGCCCAGGCTGTCGAGAAAAGACGGCCGGAATGAAAGCCGCGGCAGCGAATCGCTATCGGATTCCGGCGCAGCCGGGTCGCTCTCTGTGGCTGCCACTACGACCTTCGCAGCTGCCACGTCGGGTTTCTTTTCCGGCTGGGTTGCCTCTCTTGCCGGCAGCGATGCCGCGGCCGTCTGCCGGTTGCCGGCCTCCGTAGCAACCGCAGCGCGCGCGATCTCGGCTTTTTTCGCCTTCCGCTGTGCTGCCGCCAATTTGGAAGCAGTGATGTCGCGCTGCGTCGGACCCCAATGCGCTATCAGCTCTGTCTTCTTCCCCTTGGCGGTCCGGAAGCCCCGGATATCCATGGCGTTGGCGCGAGCGTGTTCCGAAAGCCGCGTATCCTTGCGCCCGTAGGCGTTGCGGCATGAATACGAACTCATCGTCTCGACGGACGTGATCGGGGATTTAAGGTGGCGCCGTGCCAGCGGCTGCAGATCCTTGATGATCCAGTCATGCAGCGATTGCACCATATCGCAATTGACGAGGGCGGGCGGATCGAACGTCACCTTCGGCTTCGTGCCGACGCTGACGAGCTTGACTGGAGCCGGGTCGCCGCAGGCGCCGTCCTTGATCGGGTCAAGCGGCACCACTTCGGCTTTGATATGCCTCAGGAGGAAACGGCAGCGCGCCCTGGCGATCTGAACTTCCGCGTTCGGCCAGTTTTGCGCATTTTCATCCGCTGACGGCTGATAGCGGTAGCCGTCTTCCTTGGTCACGCTCTGAGGTTGCGCCTGCGGGTTTTCGGCAGGAGGCAGCGTTCCGATGGGCGGGGGCGCGGAGGCAGGCGTCGCCGGATTTAGCGTCGGCGGCATATCAGAACGTAGATGTGATGGCTGCTGCACCTTCGTTCGCGCCACTTCTGTAATGGCGTCGTAGAACGACTGAGCGTTGACGGTACCGGCGGCGAGAATGCTGAAGAATGCGGCCACCGCCGTCATCGACCATCCCCGGAACGTTACAGTCATTTTTCCCCCATGCAAAGCTGGTCCGAGACGGGACACTCGTGGCCCGTCGCGCCTAAATCGCATCATAGCCGCAACCTCATTCGATTTAGGCGTGACATGAGGGCCACTAGCAACATCAATGACTTAGTGAGGCG
>LOEV01000014.1 GCA_001516065.1 Alphaproteobacteria bacterium BRH_c36 | reverse complement strand
GGCCGCCGCGGATGCAGATGTTGCCGACACCCGCGTCCTGGCCGACCTGCTGCTAGCCGCCGCCCTCGCCGAAAACCGCACCGGCCTCCTGCTCTTCTACAGCCATAATCCGGACCGCATCCGCCGTGCCGTCGAAGTGTCTGGCAACGCAAAGCTGATTGACGCAGGCGCCGCACTGAGCCGCGCAATCCGCCAGGAGCAGAACTTTCACCACGCGTGAGGAATGATCGCCGTCGCTACGCGATAGGCCTGATCGCACGTCAACGACGGTACGGCATAATCAGCCAAGAAGACTGTCGAGCGCCCCGCTTCCGGCAGCTTGGCGACCACTCTCGTCCTGCAACGGCGCATCCAAGACGGCCCCGAGGCGAACGCGATAGGCCGCCAGCGAATAGTGATCGAGAACGCGCTTGCGGGCCCGCAGTTTGGCTGCTGCCAACGCCGCAGGATCGGCTGCATATCGCGTGGCCAGCTCAACAATGCGCGCGGTGGCATCGGGACTTGCCGGTTCGATGACGTGATCGGCGAATTCCGGCCCCATCATCTCGCGCAGCCCGCCTGTGTCGTAGACGATCGGCACGCACTCCATCACCATCGCCTCAAGCACGACGAGGGGCGAGAGATCGTGTTCGGTGGGATAGATGAACAGGTCGAACCCGCGGAACATCTCCAGCTTCTGATCTTCGTCAACGAAGCCGAGAATATCGATCCGGCGCTCCAATCCTTTGTCGCGCGCATAGGCGCGAAGCCCCGCAAGCGACAGGTGGCGGCTTGGACCGCCTGCCATGGTGGCGCGTACATTCAGCCCGGCATCCGTCATCGCGCGCACGGCATTCACGAACCGCAACACCCCCTTGCGTGGATCGACATGCCCGAGGAACCCGCAGTGCAGTTCGTTGCTGTCGCCGATGTGCGGACGCTCGCCGCCGGTGTCGTCGACGAGATTGGGCAGCCAGTGAACGCGGGAGAAGACGCCCGACGCGTTTGCGGCGTCAGCGACGCCCTGGGTTATGGCGATAAGCTCACTGCCGCGCAGGGCGGCGCGCATGAGGCGGCTCCTCCACGTCGCTCCGGCAAGAATTTCTTCGAGCCCACGCGTGTGAAGATGGACGATCGCCCTCCTTGCAACCCGCTTGGAGATTGCGATCAGCAGGAGGTCGCGGACGGCGGCATCACCATGCGGAGCCAGCGTCTGGTAGCTGAACGCGACGCGCGTTCTTGAGATCCAGAGACCCATCAGCCACAAAAGAAGCCGACCGAAGCCGATCACCTTGCGTAGATCCCTGCGGCCGATCTCCTCGATCGTTCGCGCGCTCCCGAACCAGTGCTGCTCGACTTCCAGACCCGGCATGTCGCGCATCATCTCAAGGACACGCCGCGACATCGTCGTAACGCCGTGAGCCGGCGGCGGAAGCTGAGCCAGAAAGAGGACGCGCTGCGTCATTCGTGTTGAATCCTGCCCCTTGGGGTGTTGAGAACTGAGCCGGCCGGGCTGCGTGTCCGCTGCCGCGGCCAGGTTCGTCGTCCGCTGGCCACTCACTGCTGCTGCCTCGCCGTTGCGTCATGGCCGCCGCGGCCGGCATCGTGCTGGGCCCGGCGCACCTCGATCAGGACATAGAGCAGCGAAACGACATTGGCGGCAATTATGACGGCGACGGCGCCATAAATGCCGGCAAACATCATGGCGGGAACAGCTGCGGCAATCGCGAGGAGGGAACTCAGGGCGAAAGCGTTGAAGATGCCGCGCGAGCGATCGATGGTCCTGAGATACATCATCCAGATTTCACGCACGAAGACGGCGGCATAACTTAACGCGAACAGCCGCAGCACATTGGAATACTGGACGTAGTCCTCGCCGAGCAGGTGCCCGAGCCAGAATTCGGCCGGCACCGCAAGCAGCAGCAGAAGGCTGCCCGTCAACGCGCCAAGCTGGAGGCTGCGGCGGCTGAGATATCGAGTCAAGGCGAGATGCCCGCCGGCGGCATAAGCGGAAGCGGCCTCCCTCGCGACGAAATTGTGCATGCCCAGCAGGATGAAGTGCGTCACGCCAAGCAGATGCTGTCCTGCACGGGCTCCGCCGACCGCTGCATCGCCCAGCAGGCCCCCGATCAACAGCCAGATCGCCTGTTCCTGGCCGATCGATATCCCGACCATGCCGACAAGCCAGCGCGACATGTGCCAATGCCGCTCGAAAACGGCCTTGGTCATGCGCCACTGGGGCCAGTGCCGCAACAAGGCGACGAGCGGGACGGCAATCGAAGCAGCGGACGCGATCGCGAGAAGCGTCAGCAGGCCAGCGGCGGTGACCGGATACCCGCCAGCGACCATAGCCGTTCCGCCGATGGCAATGAGTACGCCGCGCACGACCCCGCAAAGAAATCCGACCGAACCGCTAAGCCGCGCAAACAGAATCCGGCGCACCATATTGTGCATTGCCTGCGCGATGGTGACGGCGAACGCGACCGCCACCAGGACCGAGTGTAACGTCCCGTCGCGCAGGAAAAAGAACAGCCCAATGATCGACGCCACGATCATGGCGCCGAACAACGCCCCCAGGAGCGCCCAAAGGGTAACGGCAGAGAAATAGGCAGATGATCGCACACGGCGCGCTCCAGCCAGCGTCATCATCGGCAGTGCAAGCGTCGTCTCGATGATGGTGGAGGCGAGAAGCGCCAGCACCAAGACGAGGGTGAAAACGCCGAATTCGGAATGTCCTGCGAACCGCGCCGCCGCGATCCCGAGGCAGAAGCTCACTCCGCTCGCCGTCAGTTGGTCGAGGAAAGACCAGCTCATGGAACTGTCGAGCCTCAACAAGGCGCCGCGCACGACAAGCCTTAAGCCCGCGACTGGATCGCTGAAAGGGCGCCCTGGCTTTGAGGCCATATCTGCCTTCATCGTGGATGCCGCTATTTTGCCTGTTGGATCCGCCATACATCTTGTGACGGCACACTAAGTCCTTTGAGCCAATGCAAGAAAAAGACCTCCGGGGGCCGTAGTGCCGCAGGCCGGGGCCGCTGTCCAGCGCTGGGACTTGCACAGGTAAACGTCCTTGCGGGGAAGCGGCCAGGGATCGGATCGAAAAACCTCAGTGCTCAGTTATTTAGAGTGTTTCCTATTGGGCCACGACACTCACAGTTCATTCACGTAAAAAAGAAAAAAAACAAGGCGCGGGTAATAGTCGGATTTTCGAGTAACCATGATGCTCCAGGACAGGCGTTCAACAGCAGGCCAAAGGTTTTCTCTCCGGCTCGGGGCCGATGACGACGATGCCTCGCTGACGGCAGGGTCTCCTGCTGTGCGCTTCAGCTCGCTATTGGCCGCAACTGGACGCCATTTGTGGAAGGTGGCGCTCTGGGCGCTGCTTGTGCCGGTTCTTGCCGCAGTGCTGTTCCTGGCGTGGCCGAAGAGCTATCAAGCTTCGACGAGGCTTCTCGTCGACCCCCGCGGCCTCAGTATCGTGGAGCGCGATGTGACTCCGCGTTCCGAAGCGACCGACCAGCTTGTTTCCGTCGTCGAAAGCGAACTGCGCATCGTTACCTCCGACACCGTATTGAAAGCGGTCATCGAGAAACTGAACCTGACGAACGACCCCGAGTTCAACGGCAGCGAACGCTTCGTCTGGTCGCCGATCACTGATTTCATAGATGAATTGCGTGCCAGCCTGCGCGCGGCAACCGGCATTGACCATGCTGAGGCGCCGGTTGAACTGACTGCTTTGCGGACGCTCGGTTCGGCGGTCAAAATCGAACGGGAACCGCAAAGCTTCATCATCGACCTTTCTGTGCGCACGAACGATGCCGAGAAATCCGCACGCATCACCAATGCCATTGCCGAAGAGTATCTCACGTCTCGCTTTTCAGCACGTTCGGCGGCCACAGAGCGCGCATCGGCAACCATCACCGGCCGGCTCGACGAATTACGCAAGCAGGTGGAGGAGGCCGACGACAAGGTCGAGAGCTACAAGCGTGCCAAAGGCATCATCGGCGCCGGCGGCCAGCTCGTGAACGAGCAGCAGCTTGCCGAGGTCAACACCCAACTGGGCAATGCCCGCGACGAAGTCGGTCGCGCCTCTGCCCGCGTCGAGCAGATCCGCGCCCTGCGCGACTCGAAGTCCTCGCCCGAGGCGATCCCGGAAGCGATCAATTCGCAGACCATCACCCAGCTGCGCGCGCTGCACGCCGCTATACAGCAACGCTACGCGGCCGTAACGGTAGCGATGCTGCCGGCCCATCCGGAGGTCAAACAGGTTCGCCAGAGGCTCGATGCGACCGAAAGTATGATCGCCCAGGAAATCGACCGAATTGCAGCCACCGCCCAGTTGGACCTGAAGCGTGCCCGCGATACAGAACGGGCCATCGAACGCCGCCTCAGCGAGTTGAAGCAGCTGGCGCAGTCGACCAACGAGAACATCGTTCACCTGCGCGAACTTGAGCGTGAAGCGGAAGCGCGTCGCAGCGTTTACACAAACCTGTTGTTGCGCTCGCGCGAACTCGACGAACAAAAGCGCGTCGATCCTTCGCTGGCGATCGTACTTTCCCCGGCCGTGCCGCCGCAGCGGTCGGCGGGTCCGCCCATGAGCTGGGTTCTGGCAGCCTCCCTGTTGGCCGGGCTGGGACTTGGTGTCGGATATGCCCTCTCTAGCGACTACCGCGACCGCAGATTGCGCACCGCTGCACAGTCGCAGGATATTCTCGGCTATCGCACCACCATCATTCCTGCGGTTACCGGTACGTCCCGCAGGAGACGGCACCGCGGAAACGAATCTCTCGACGCACTGCCGCGCTTTGGCACCAGCGAGGATGACCTGGACACTTCGCTTGCGCTCAAGGTGTTGGCATCGGAAATCCTGACCTCGACGGGGAAGTCTTCGAAGATGGTGCTTATCACGTCGCCCGACGAGGGACGGGTGAAGTCGACCATCGCGCTGAACCTCGCTGTCGCGGCAGCCGATCTCGGTGAGCGTGTGCTCCTCATCGATGGTGACTGCGAAACGCGCACTCTCACCGTTTCGCTCGGTGAAGCCGGAAAGCCGGGGCTGGAGAACCTGCTGGACGATGCCGAGGCCAATGGCGGCTCAGTCAGTACGCTCAATGGCGTTGGAATCGACTTTCTGACCAACGGCCAGCGATCGGCCAAGGTTGCCGCCAGCCGTGCCAACAAGCTCGAAAAGGCGCTGAGCGCGGTCTTGCCAGCTTACGATATGATCGTGGTCGATGGAGGCGTGCTGCCTCGCGGGAGGTTGCTGCCGATGCTCGTCGGATTGGCCAACGAAGTCATCCTGGTTTCGTCTGCCGGTGTCTCGGAAAAGGCCTCCCTCGTCGAGGCTGTCAGAATTCTCGAGCAGGCCGGGGTCGAACGTCTGCGCCCGGTTCTCATCGCCTGAGGATGACGCGCGGCGAACGGTGTCCGGCACACAGCCAGCCGGCGCGTTCAAAGCAAACCAATTTGACGTTGTTGCCGACAAGCAGGGACCCAACGGATGCTGCTCGCTCTTTCTGGATTGGCGATCCTGACCTGGTTCGCAGTGGCGTACTGGACGATCCGTCCGGGTCGCGTCGTTCCGGTTGCGGAAGCCGGGTTCTGGGTTCCCGCCCTGCTCCTGACGACGTTCTTTCATCTTCCGTCGGCGTTCGCAGTTATCCGCACGAGTGGAACGGCCCTCATCGAGCAGGGTCTGTCGTCTTCGAATCTCCTGACCATTGCCGTCGTCGCGGTCAGCGCCGCCTTCCTGTTGTGGACGTTGGTTTGCTACGACCGTCTGCTTGAACTCTTCGGCGACCGCATCCTGTTCCCGTTTCATCTTACGATTGGTATCGCCATCGTCAGTACTCTGTGGGCGATCGTCCCAGCCTATACCTTCTATCGGGCGGTCGAACTCGGCATCATGTTCATCCTTGTGGTGCTGACGCTTGACCGGCGCAATTTCGCAGAGGCCTTCATCAACCTGCATGTCCTCCTGCTTGGAGTGTGGCTGGTCATATCCGCTCCCGAAATCGCGTCTTCCCTATCGAAGGGAGTGGTCTTTTCGAGCGCCAAGCACAACCTGATCCCTTTGTTGTCGCTGTCGTTACTTTGGTTCGTGATCGTCGTTCCGCGTACTACCGCTTACCGGTTTGCGGTCGGGCTGCTCGCGATCGCGGCGTTCGTTGCGGCGGGCTCGGCGGCGACGGTGGCCACCATTCCGCTATTTGTCTTTGGCTCCATGATCGCGGCCAACTCCATCTGGGTCCGCGGTGCCGGCGTTCTGCTGACAGTTGGCTATTTCGCAGTTTTCATCTTCCTGCTGGTCGGCCTGGCGCAGTTTCCCGATCTGGTCGACATAATTGCCGCCGCACTGCAGAAGCCGCCCGCCGAACTGCTCAACGCGACAGGCCGCAACGAACTGTGGCCGCTATTCATCGAGGCCAGCCACAACCGCAGTTTCGGGGCAGGATTTGCCAGCGAGCGTTTCCTCCAGCTGCTCGTTGACTTTACGGCCGTTCAGGAACGCCTGGGTCAAAAGGAGATCTTCTTCAACTCCGCCCACAATATGGTGATCGGCTCCTGGCTCGCCACCGGGTGGCTCGGCCTGGCAACGATCGCGATCTGCCTGGCTTCGGCGTTTCGCGAGGCGCTGCGCCTTGATACGCCGAGTCGGCAGTTCATTATTCCATTGATCCTTGCACTCATGGCGAACGGGATGACGGTGCAGGGCATCTTTGGGGAGTTCAACTTGCACACGGTGACCTGGGCTGCACTACTCGTTATGATCCGGGTTCGCCTGCGGGCACGGTCGGGGACACGGTCGAGGACGCAATCGGCGCGCGCCAAGCCTGGAGTCAACGCCGCGTCGTCTAGCGGTCGGCGGAGGCAACACGCGTGAGCATGAACGAGCCCCATTCAACTCCAGCCAGGGCGGGGGCACAAAACACGGTGAAGGTTGTCACGTATCACCACTTTGCATCCGCCGATGCAGCCGGCACCCGCCATCTCGGCATCACCACCCACCCCGGAAGGTTTGCTGCACAACTCGACTATCTCGCCGCGGCCTATAACGTCGTCCCGCTCGATAGACTGATCTCGGGCGAACTTCCTGCGCGCGCCCTCCTGATCACGATCGACGACGCCTATCAATCGGTGTTTGAAATCGCGGCCCCGATGTTGGCGCAGCGGCGACTGCCTGCGGTGCTGTTCGTCAACCCGCGCCCGGTGAGCGAAGCATTCGTTCCGGTTGACCACGTCGTCGGTCTGCTCGGCGGACCGCGAGCCGAAAGCGTCGTTCGCGAAGCGATTGGCGAGGTCGCCGGACGCGAGGCAGCCGCCTCGGTCCCGCCCAATCCCAATGCGCTCAGCCCCGGACTGCGCGAAGCCGTCAAGCAGCACCTGATTGCGGAGCTTGGGACGACAGAGCCTGCTCTGCATCGCGATCTGCGTCTGTTCCTGACGCCCGACCAAGTTCGCCAGCTACCCGGCCTTGGCATCGAAGTCGCCAACCATACGTTGAGCCACACGCTTTGCCGGACGCTGTCAGCCGGCGAACGCCATAACGAAATAGCGATTGCAAAAGACGCGATCGAAGCATTGACGGGCCGCCCTGTGAGAGCCTTCGCTTTTCCGTGGGGTCAATCGGGGGATGCCACCCCAGCTGTCCTCGACGTCGTGCGCGCATGCGGCCATCAAGCCACTTTCCTGATGCACGGCCTCGACAACGAAACACGCCCGGCCCCAGATATCTGGTATCGCAGTCTCGTCACCAGCGAGACGCCCGCCGGCCTTCAAATCGCCTTGCGGCTCAAGCCACGCCTGCGGCGGGCGTGGAGGGGGCTGCCCGCTCTGCCCAAAGCACCGAGCGTATAGACTCCATGGCCCGGTCGGCGAATGCTTCGGGTCCGTAATAGGCCGCAATATGATCGAGTGCGGCCGCATCGGAAAACGGCGGGGGTGCCGTCCAGTAGCGAGCCAGCGTTTCGGCAAAGCCGGTGGCATCGGCAGGATCGAACATTTCCCCTGCAGCACCGGCAGCCAGGAGGTCCCGCGACCCGCCATTGTAGCGGGAAAAAAGCTGCGGAATTCCCGTCACGGCAGCTTCGAGGACAGCAAGCGACCAATTGTCGGACAGTGTCGGCAGGACAAAGGCATCGGCGGTTGCGAAGAGTTCTGGAACGCGTTGCGGCGGCACGAAGCCGAGTTGAACGGTACTGAGCTCAGGCGTCTCACTGGCTGCGGCAGCAAGCTTCGCGCTTTCCTTGCCGACCCCAGCGACAAGAATCGTCGCAGGTCCGACTGCAGTTTTGCCTGCGAGTTTGAAAGCGTCTGCCATCTGGCGAACGCCCTTTCGCTCGCTGACCGCGCCGACAAACAGGAAAGTGGTGCCAGAAACCCCGTACTTTTCCCGCAACGCGACGCGGTTCGGGCGGTGACCCGCGACCGCGGCTTGGAATGCCCGGGTATCAATCCCCGTCATGCCTTCTTGGACCGGCTGGTCGCCGCGTCCGTAATCGAGCAGCAGTTCGCTCGAAAGCTCCCCGTTAGTCCAGTAGCCGTGCGCACCCGTCGTGACCATGGTGCGCTGTTTCTTGCGCAGCCAGCTGAGCCCCGCTTCGGTATGGCGGGTACCCTCCGACCACAGGATGAAACGGGCGCCGCTGACCTTGGCGTAGCCCAGCGCCAGCATCGAGGTCGGCCCGAATGCGGGTCCGATCACGACGTCCGGTCGGAAGCGCCGCAGGGAGGCAGGCAGTCCGATGCCGACCTGGGCGTAGGTGGTTGCGTTGACGGTGCCAAGCAGGCGATTGCGCCGCCGGTAGGGTATGGTGTAGCTGCGCACGATCTCACAGGGATAGTCGAGGTCGTCCGGCGTGAACTCCCAGTTTCTGTCGGGCTCGGTCCAGGAATTGAAAAAGACCTTGAGGTCGCAAAGCCTCGATAGCGCCGCGTAACATGGGTTGCGGTAGGGCGTCGGGATGTTGGTAACCAGGGCTACGCGCGGAGCGTCAGCCCTGGCAGTTTTCCTGTCGGCACGACCTGAACTCTCTTTCATACCGGACGCCGCCAAACCAACCTCCGCGGGGACACATGCCCCCGAGCCACTGGACGCAAATAGCTTGACGGGGCGTCCGGTACAATCGCAACTTCGAAGAATCCTTAAGCCCGTTCGCGATGATCAGTGTCGCACCGCTTCCGCTGAGCGCCCGCCTACGGCCTTCGAGCGGTCCATTTTCTCGAGCGGCAAACCACTGAGCCCCAGGCGCACGAGCGCCGCAGCGGCCAAACGGCGCAGATCGGCCGCCCGTGATGCCGTAGCCAGCCCGCCGTCATCGGTGGCTGCCATTGTTTGCCCTTGATCCCCGCCGGCCACGGTCACGTCCGTTTGCGATACTTCGGGCAGGAAGCGGAACGGTTCGCTGGCGGCGAACAGATTGCCAACGACGCGGTTGCCGATCGGTCGCTCAGGGGCCGCAGACAGGATGCCGGCGAGATTGGGATAGCGCGCGCGCCACACCGGGCTTGCAACCGGCATCGCCGCCAAGTGAGCGCGTAGCTCGCCCGCCGGGTCGCGGATCGCCTCGTGCGCCCAGGTCATCCCGCGCCCGTCGACATGGATCGCCGGTTCGCAGGCAACGAAGATGTTGCGTTCGATAAGGTTGTCGCGGCCGCCACCGACGAAGACGCACTGGTCAACGCGCAGTAGGACGTTTTCCGAAACCGTAATGCCGCTGGTGAAGTCATCGAGATAGATCCCCTTCACGTCCCTCACTTGGCCACCCGCCGTGCCACCGCCGATATCGTGCAGGAAGTTATGCCGGATAATGGTGCCCCGCGCGGTCCAGTCCCGGAACATGTAGATAGCGCCGCAATCAGAGCACTCTGCGGCAACGCGCGCGACCTCGTTTGTCTCGATGAGGTGATCGTTGCCGGAAACAATGATGGCTGCATGTGGGGCGTCGGCGAAGTAACTGCCGATCACGTTCTGCCCGACACCTGTGACAGCCACCGCTGGACGGTAGCTGCGGCCAAGTCGGGAAAACCGTACGAATGCCGTATCGATCACCGCGTTCCGGCCTGGGATCAGGGTTGAACGCTCGCCGCCGCCAAGGCGCACGCCCTCTTCCCCGACATCGTTGAAGCGGCACCGTTCCACGCGGCTATCCGAAGTTTGATCGAACTCCACTCCAAATCCGCCTGTCTGGCGGACCCCGCAATCCACGAACGCGATGTCGAAGCCACCGCTTACGCGTACAGCGCCGGCGCGGGACCGCTCAAGGGTGATACCCTCGAAGCGCACGTGACGCACATACTCTAGAAGCAGAAGGTTGCGTGCGAGGGAGGCCTCTACGGCACCACCTCCAGGTCTGGCCCATACGTGCACGAATTGGCGGTTCCGGCTGCGGACCCATTCCCCCGGCGCGTCAAGTTCGGAGGCGACGTGGTGCAAGCCGTAGCGGATGGTCGGCGCGAGTGCGCCACCCGGCGGGAGTGCGATGGAAATTTCGCCGGACTTGGCCGACATCTTGGAGATGGGTAGTGTCTCGTAGCTGTACTCTTGCCGCAGATAGCCGCCTAGCCAGGCATCCGGCGACTGTGCCCATGCCTCGGCCCGCTCGACACCGGTCGCTTGCATGCTCAGCGTTTCCGCTGATCGGGGCGTGCGAATGCCTGATGCGTAGCCGCTGTTCGGCCAACGCGCGGGCGAGAGGGGGCCGAGTGCGTCAAACAGTTCGAACGGCACAGGTTCAGACTGGAGTCCAAGAACTCGCTCTACGCCCACACTTGCTACGGCGCCTAGCGCATCCGGCAATCTATAGCGGACCATCGGCGCGAACGAGCTTTCAGGGACGCCCATCGCCAGCGCATCGGCGGTCGCTTCTCGGGCGTCGAACCGCGATAGCGCTGTCCCACCGCTCAAGATCGCAGCACCGTCTTCGCCGCGAATGATAAGCGGCTTGTTTGCTGTTCCACTGTCCTGCGGGCCCAAATGGACAGCTTCGGTCAATCGATGAATTCCGGCCTGCAGCGTTATGACGATGCTCGCTTCGCCCTGGTGTTGGCGCCGCAGCTGGCGCGCGAGGCGCAGACCTTCGCGTAGGTCGAAGGCAACAGCTGTCGGGCGGCCCGGGATTGGCTGCCCCTCTGGGCCGCCGGTCGTCTCGCTGGCGCGCACGTAGATCGATTGAACGGCATGGGCTGGAATGGCGATCGCCAACCCGGAGACGACGACGACAAGGGCTGCCAACCAGCCGCTTAGCCGCACCTGCGGCCAAGCGTCAGCCGTGACAGTCCGGAGGAAATGTTTAACCATATCTTAACGCTCCGCCTCAATCTGGGCCCGACTGGATTATAGCTGACTAAACAACTCTAAACCCGCGTCCCAGTCCGATACATCGCGTACCGCCCCGAGCGGCGTTTCCCGAGGGAATGTTCGTGTCAAATCCAGCTTCCGTCCTGCGTTTCAAGAACCACCCCTTGCCTCGGCGCAGCGAAATCGGCGCGACACAGCGTGTTCCGATCCTCGGCGTTCCAGTCAGCACAGTGACCATCGAGCGTGCCATCTCGACGGTTGGCGATTGGATCGGGGAAGGCGAGAGCCGCTACATTTCCACTTGCGACGTCCATTGCATCATGCGCGCCCGCAGCGAGCCGAACCTCTTGGCCGCATTCAATGCCGCCGACATGGTCGTTCCTGACGGCAAGCCCGTCGAGTGGACGGCTCGCGCACGCACAGATCAACCAATGACCCGCGTCTGCGGCCCCGACCTGATGCTGGAACTTTCCAAACGCAGCGCCGAAACGGGCTGGCGGCACTATTACTATGGCGGCGCTCCCGGCGTTGCCGAAGATCTCGCCGAACGCATGAGCAAGCGCTACTCCGGCCTGCAGGTTGCCGGGACGTGGTGCCCGCCCTTCCGTCCGATGAGCGAAGCCGAGCAGGACGAGGAAGTCGCGCGCATCATCGACAGCGGCGCGCAGATCGTATGGGTCGGCCTCGGCTGCCCGAAGCAGGACCTGTGGATGCACACGCACGCCCACAAGATTCCCGGCGCGGTCTCCATCGGCGTTGGCGCAGCCTTCGACTTCCATACCGGCCGCATCGCACGCGCCCCGGTCTGGATGCAGAAGAATGGTCTCGAGTGGGCGCACCGGCTGTCGTCGGAGCCGAGCCGGCTGTGGCGGCGATATCTGGTGATGGCCCCCCAGTTTCTCGTTCTCAGCGGATTGGAAACGCTCGAAGGCAAGGCCCGCGCGCGCAAGACTTTCCGGCAAACGGGCAGTCTTGACGGACGGTAAAGACCACCAGACCGAACACCAGCCTGCCGAGTTTACCAAAAGCCTTAGGCAAGTCTTTAACTTGTCTGGCAGCACTTGGCTCGCTGTGCGAAAATCAAGTTGAGATGTTGTCGGCTGGTGCGGCGACCGTCAGGCTGCCTCGCCGGCGGGTAATCTGGTTTAGAGCGATCCAGGGAATGGCCGATCGGCGGCTGGGGCTGACGGATTACCGGCGTCGTCAGCGTTGAATACTCCGGTTCCGCTGATCTCGAACCTCAGTCTTAAAATCCAACCGAGCGAATGGATAAATGAGCGACCTCGACCATCCACCCCAACGTAAAGACGAACTGCCAGCCGAAGTCGCTTCGAGAATGAAAACCGAACGCCAACGGATTGCTTCGCGCCTTGAAGGCAGGCCGCGGCGCGTGTTGCTCGTTGGCGGTTCTGGCTACATCGGTTGCCCGGTCACGAGCCATCTGCTCGCCCACGGCTACGAAGTCGTCAACCTCGATAGCCTCGTCTACGAGCACGGCAGCGCCGCGCTCGGCTATTTCCCGCACCCCGGCTACCGTTTCGTCAAGGGCGACATGGGCGATCCGGCTGCCCTGCACGATGCGCTTGAGGGGGTCAGTGACGTCGTCCTCCTGGCTGGGCTCGTCGGCGATCCCATCACGAAGAAATTTCCCGAAGCTTCCGCCGCAGTCAACGATGCAGCCCTGAGGCGCTGCATCGATGGCCTCGCGGGCCGCGGACTTGAGCGCGTGATCTTCGTTTCAACGTGTTCCAATTACGGTCTTATCCCAGAAGACCGCCGGGCTAACGAAGACTTCGAACTCTCGCCCTTATCGCACTACGCGCGATCGAAAGTGGCAGCCGAACTCTACCTGCTCTCGAAACGCGCAGAGGTTGACTACACGGCGACAATCCTGCGCTTCGCCACGGCCTTCGGCCTGGCGCCGCGCATGCGCTTCGATCTGACGGTCAACGAATTCGCACGCGAACTCTGGCTCGACAATGAGCTGCTCGTTTTCGACGCGCACACATGGCGGCCCTATTGCCACGTCAAGGATTTCGCCCGGCTGATTGACCGCGTCCTCGGCTTTCCCGTGGAGGAGGTGGCCTTCGAAGTGTTCAACGCCGGCGGCGACGTGAACAACCACACCAAGCAATCAATCGTCGATCAGATCCTGGCGCGTCTTCCAGACCGGCGCGTCGCCTACAAGGCGAACAGCACGGACCCGCGCAACTACCGTGTCGATTTTTCGAAAGTCAGAACCCGTTTGGCCTTCGACCCGCGTTATAGCGTCGGCGATGGAATCGACGAGATACTCTGGGCACTCGGGCTGGGACTGTTCTCCGACCGCGACGAGCGTCGCGATTTCTATGGAAACTACGACCTGCCGGGGCTCTGAACTATGTGCGCAACAGCAACCTACCGGGCCAATCTCACCACGCGGCGGGCAATCATTCTGGCTGGTGGCAAAGGTAGGAGGCTGCGGCCGTTCACGGCTTCCTTCCCCAAGCCGCTGGTGCCGCTCGGGGATAAGCCGATCCTTGAGATCATCCTTCGGCAGCTGGCCAATCAGGGGTTGAAGCGCGTCAGCCTTGCCGTCGGCCACCTCTCCGATCTCATACGCGCCTATGTCGCGCAAAACGAGTTCTCAAGACGCCACCTCGAAATCGACTTCTACGAGGAGGTAACCCCGACCGGCACGGCAGGCCCGCTAGCCAGCATCGAGGGCTTGACGGATTCCTTCCTCGTTATGAACGGCGATGTCCTGACCAATCTCGATTACCGCAACCTCTTTGCCGCGCATGAAACAAGCGGCGCCGTCCTGACCATTGCCAGCCACAACAAGCAGGAACGCATCGATCTGGGTGTTTTGGAAGCAGACGAAAACGGGCGGCTGCTCGACTATGTCGAAAAACCGATCCACGAATTCGAAGTGTCGATGGGCGTCTACGTCTATTCGCCACGCGCGCTGTCCTACATCGAGCCGGGCGTTTACCTGGATCTGCCGGATCTGGTGAAAGCGCTCCTCACTGCAGGCGAGAAAGTCCAGATCCACCGCAACGATGCGTTCTGGCTCGATATCGGCCGGCCCGACGACTACGCCAAGGCGCAAGATATCATCGAGAGCGATCCGGAGCTTTTCGGCCATCTCGATCCCCAACTGCATCCCCCAAACTGAACGGTTCAATGGATTGGAAATACGCACTTTCCGAGCCCGACCTCGGCGAACCTGAGATTGCCGCCGTCGTCGACTGCGTTTCGTCGGGCTGGCTATCGATGGGTCCGCGGGCGCGTGCGTTCGAGACGGCATTCGCTGAGATGCACGGCGTCAAGCACGCCTTCGCCGTCGCCAATGGAACGGCGGCACTGCACATCGCCCTGGCCGCCCTCGGCGTCGGCGCAAGACCCGGCGACGAAGTCATCCAGCCGTCAATGACGTTCGTGGCGGGTGCCAACATGACCCGTGTCGTGGGCGCAAAACCGGTCTTCGCCGATATCGTCTCGCTGAGCGAACCGACAATCGATCCAGCCGACCTGGAACGGCGCATCACCGCCAATACACGTGCGATCATCGTCATGCACTACGGCGGCTATGCCTGCCGCATGGAAGAAATCGTCGCAATCGCCGCCGCCCATTCCATCCCGATCATCGAAGACGCCTGCCACGCCCCCGGACAGAAGGTGCCGGAGCTCGGCGGGCGATTTCTCGGCGGCATCGGCGACATTGGCTGCTTCTCGTTCTTCTCCAACAAGAACATGACCTGCGGCGAAGGTGGCATGGTCGTCACCGATGACGATGGCCTAGCGGAACTCTTCAAGGCATTACGCTCGCACGGCATGACGACCCTGTCCTGGGACCGCCATCAGGGGCGGGCCACCACCTATGACGTCACCGTCAGCGGGTTCAATTACCGCCTGGACGACCTGCGTGCCGCCCTCGCCTCGGCCCAGCTCGCAAAGCTTCCAGGCTTGAACGCCAAGCGTCGCGTCCTGGCTGTCGCCTACGCTGATGCATTCGCTGCACTTGGCGTGCCTGATACCGCTTACGTTTTCGGGGATAAGCCGGGCGCCGGAACCGCGCACGTCGGCGCTGTCGTGGTGCCCGCCGCAAAGCGAGACGCGGTCCGGGCGGGCCTTGCCGAACAGCGCATCCAGACAAGCCTCCACTACCCACCGGTGCACCACTTTACCGCCTTCAAGGATCCTGAGGCTGCTTCAACGTCTTTGACGGTCAGCGAAGAGTTCGCACAGCGCGTCATCACACTGCCGCTCTACCCGAGCTTACCACTCGAAGCGGTGCCGGAAATCGCCGGCGCAATCGCTCGAGGACTGCGCGATTAAAGTCGCAGTTCGCTAGCGTTGGCGAGAAACCAATCGTAAGTGGATTGCAGGCCTTCGCGCAGCGGCGTCTTCGCCGACCACCCGAGCTTCGTCAGCTTGGCGACGTCCAACAGCTTGCGCGGCGTCCCATCAGGCTTCGTTGGATCGAATTTCAAACGGCCCTCGAAACCGACGACCTCCGAGATCATTTTTGCGACGTCTGCGATCGTCACGTCCTCGCCAACTCCGACGTTTATCGGTTCGCTGTCGTCGTAATGCTCGGATAGGAACCACAAGGCGTCCGCCAGATCGTCTACGAAAAGGAATTCCCTGCGCACCCTGCCTGTACCCCAAACCTCAAGTTCCGTGGCGCCGACCTGTTTTGCTTCATGGGCTTTGCGCATCAAGGCGGGTAGAACGTGGGCGCCTTCCAGGTTGAAATTGTCGCCGATACCGTAAAGGTTCGTCGGCATCGCCGAAATGTAACGATGGCCGTACTGCTGGCGGTAGGCCTGTGCCAATTTGATACCCGCTATCTTGGCGATCGCGTACCACTGGTTGGTTGGTTCGAGCGGCCCCGTCAAAAGCGCGTCCTCGTTCATCGGCTGAGCGGCATGTTTGGGATAAATGCAACTCGACCCCAAGAACACGATGCGCTCGACGCCGTTGCAGTGGGCGGCCTCGAACAGGTTGGCTTCGATCATGAGGTTGTCGTAGATGAAGTCCGCCGGCCGCGTCGAATTCGCCAGGATGCCGCCGACCGTTGCCGCCGCCAGGATCACAACATCGGGGCGGTTCGATTCGAACCAGGCGTTGACGCCCGCCTGATTGCGCAGGTCGAGTTCCCGGCGTCCCGCCGTGACGACGTCGACGGGTTCGCCTGCGAAACGGCGCACCACCGCATTGCCAACCATTCCGCGGTGACCGGCCACAAACACCCGTTTGCCGGTCATGTCATAGACTTTGTTCAAGTTCTACAGGTCCTAGGAATTGGCCCGGCCGCGCCGATCGGGAACTGAGGTTGCCGTATGCGGCGATTGATGAGCGCTATTGACGATCAGCTGTCGGTAGGTGTCGCCGCTGCCGGAAACGTGGCGATAGGATTTGTCACCGCGGGGCAAGAGGTCATTCGTTGAGTAACATAGGCAATCGCCGTTCGTCAGTGCGGCTATGTTGCGATCTTCGTTACCGGATCCCCTGTGGCCATTGGAATGTAACGCGGAAGCTGCCCGGTGATCGTCGTTGCACGAAATTTGCTTTTGATCTCTTCGGAATGTTGAAAATGGGACAGGGGTTCGCCAGACCGGTCCGCGAGGACCGTTGTCGCGGCCTCACCTTGGCAAGGATAATGGTTAAATGTCGGATAGACGCGTCGCACTGATTACAGGGGCAACCGGTCAAGACGGTGCCTACCTGTCCGAGCTTTTGCTCGAAAAAGGCTACGAAGTGCACGGTGTCAAGCGGCGCTCTTCTTTGATCAATACGGCGCGTGTCGACCATCTCTACCAGGATCCGCACGATACTGATGGAAGGTATACGCTGCACTATGGCGACCTGACGGATTCCACGAACCTGATCCGTATCATCCAGGAAACCCAGCCATCCGAGATCTACAACCTCGCGGCCCAAAGCCATGTGGCGGTCAGTTTCGAAACCCCCGAATATACCGCCAACTCGGATGCGATAGGCACGCTGCGCCTGCTCGAAGCGATTCGCATCCTGAAGCTCGAAGACACCTGCCGCTTCTACCAAGCCTCGACGTCAGAACTCTACGGCAAGGTGATGGAGACGCCGCAGACGGAGAAGACCCCGTTCTACCCGCGCTCGCCCTACGCTGCTGCGAAGCTTTACGCATACTGGGTGACGGTCAACTATCGTGAAGCCTATGGCATGTTCGCCTGCAATGGCATCCTCTTCAATCACGAGGGGCCAACCCGAGGCGAAACCTTTGTTACCCGCAAGATCACCCGCGCGGTTGCCGCCATCGTCAAGGGCCAACAGCAGCAGCTTTACCTCGGCAACATCGACGCCAAGCGCGACTGGGGCTTCGCCAAGGATTATGTCGAGGGCATGTGGTTGATCATGCGGCATCATTCGCCAGATGACTTCGTGCTGGCGACCGGAGAAACGCGGACCGTGCGCGAATTCGTCGAAGCGGCTTTCAAAATCGTCGATATCGAGATCGAGTGGACGGGAAAGGGAGTCGCCGAAAAAGGCATCGACCGGAAGTCCGGTCAGGTCCTGGTGTCGATCGATCCGCGCTACTACCGGCCGACCGAAGTCGAACTCCTGCTTGGCGACGCCACGAAGGCCAAACAGGAACTCGGCTGGGTACCTCGCACGACTTTCCACGAACTGGTCGAGATGATGGTGGCTTCTGACCTCAGGCTCGACAACTATTCCCAATCGCAGATGTCGTCTTGAAGCGGGTCGCGACAGGCGCCGCTTCGGTTGTCGCGGCCGCCGCTCAACTCATGTAACGGGGCAGCCAGCCTTCATGGGCTGCCCGCAACTGCGCCACCGGCAGATCGCTTTCGCCCGGTTTCGCCAGCGCATCGCCTCCCGTACGCCCGACAATTCGCGCCGGCAGCGCCAGCAGCTTGGCCCTTTCGATGATCCGCTCGGCGCGCGAGGGTTCCGCCGAAATGACATAGCGGCCCTGGTCTTCGCCAAACCAGACCGCATGCTCGGGCAGACGGCCCTCGTAGGCGAAGAGTTCGACGCCGATGTCACCGGCCAGCGCCATCTCCGCGACAGCAATCAGCAGGCCGCCGTCCGAGCAATCGTGAACGGTGTCGATCCCGGACTCGCGAATGAGGCTGCGCACCAGCCGTCCCGCCTTGATCTCTTCGTCAAGATCGACCGGCGGCGGCGCACCGTCGAGACCGCCGGCGATGATCTCCTGATAGAGCGATTGCCCCAGCCAGCCCTGTTCAGCGCCGATCACGATCAGAAGTTCGCCTTCGCGCTTCAAAGCGAGAGAGGCGGTGAGCGATACGTCGGGCACAAGCCCGACGCCGCCGATTGCGGGCGTCGGCGGAATCCCGACTCCGTTGGTTTCGTTGTAAAGCGACACGTTGCCTGAGACGACGGGATAGTCGAGCGCGCGGCAGGCTTCACCCATACCTTCGACGGCCCCGACGAATTGCCCCATCACTTCGGGCCGCTCGGGGGAAGCAAAGTTCATGTTGTCGGTGATTGCCAGCGGGTCGGCGCCGACCGCGGTGAGGTTGCGCCACGTCTCGACGACCGCCTGCCTGGTGCCCATCGCAGGATCGGCAGCGACATAGCGCGGAGTGACATCGCACGTCGCCGCGATACCTTTGGCCGTGCCGTGCACGCGCACGATGGCGGCATCGCCGCCCGGCCGCTGGATCGTGTCGCCCATCACCATGTGATCGTACTGCTCGTAGATCCAGCGCCGCGAGCATAACTGGTGAGTGCCCATCATCGTCTTGAGCGTTTCCAGTATCCCGCCTTTGGGTGCAGCTATCCACTGCGGCAGTAGCGCTTTTTTTGGCGGTGTCAGTACGTAGGGGCGCTGATAAAGCGGGGCGGAATCGGCAAGAGTCGCGACCGGGATATCGGCTTCGATCACGCCGTGATGAGTGACGATCATGCGGCCGGTGTCCGTGGTGCGGCCGATGATGGAGAAGTCGAGCCCCCATTTGTGGAACACCGATTCTGCGGCCGCCTCCGAGCCCGGGCGCAGCACCATGAGCATGCGCTCCTGGCTTTCCGACAGCATCATCTCGTAGGCCGTCATGCCCTCTTCACGTTGCGGCACCTTGTCGAGATCGAGTTCGATGCCGACCCCACCCTTGTCAGCCATCTCGGCCGTTGACGAGGTCAGGCCGGCAGCTCCCATGTCCTGTATGGCGATGATCGCGTCGGAAGCCATCAGTTCCAGGCAGGCCTCGATGAGCAGCTTTTCGGTGAAGGGGTCGCCGACCTGCACTGTTGGCCGCTTCTCATCCGAGTTCTCGTCGAATTCGGCCGATGCCATGGTCGCGCCGTGGATGCCGTCGCGGCCGGTTTTGGAGCCGACATAGACGACGGGAAGGCCGACACCTTTGGCCGCCGAATAGAAGATCTTGTCCGTCCGGGCGAGCCCGACGCACATGGCATTGACGAGAATATTGTTGTTGTAGCCCTTGTCGAAATTCGTTTCCCCGCCGACCGTTGGCACGCCGACGCAGTTGCCGTAGCCGCCGATGCCGGCCACGACACCGGCAACGAGATGACGGGTTTTGGCATGATCGGGCGCGCCGAAACGCAGGGCATTCAAGTTGGCGACCGGTCGTGCGCCCATCGTGAAGACGTCGCGCATGATGCCGCCGACTCCCGTCGCCGCGCCCTGGTAGGGCTCGATATAGCTCGGGTGGTTGTGGCTCTCCATCTTGAAGACGGCAGCCCAACCGTCGCCAAGATCGACGACGCCGGCGTTTTCACCGGGCCCCTGGATCACTTGGCGACCCTTCACCGGCAGCGTCTTCAGCCAGTAGCGCGATGACTTATAGGAGCAATGCTCCGACCACATCACCGAGAAGATGCCAAGTTCGGTCGGCGAAGGTTCGCGCCCCATGATTTCGAGCAGCCGCTGGTACTCGTCCGGTTTGAGACCGTGTTCGGCGACAAGCTCAGGGGTGATCATGGAGGTGCTGGCTTCAGTCATGGTGGTCCTGATCGGCTGGGTGCGAAACCCTGAAAGTGCCCCAAGGCGGGCTGGCGCATGCTTATAGCCGCGCTGCTCCCGATTGTCTTGTCTGTGGCCGCAATGTCGCGCCGACCGGCCGGGACTGTGCACAGGCTTGAAGCCAGCGCGCCCGATCAGCCTCGGACCAGTGGCCGGTTGCGCCTAAATCGCATCATAGCCGCAACCTCGTTCGATTTAGGCGCGACATGAAGGCCACTAGCAACATCAATGACTTAGTGAGGCGTTTATCACGCCTTAATTGACACCGGCCTCGCCGCGCCGCCGGTCAATTAACGCGCGACGCCTCACGAGTGGCCCGTTTCCGAAGTTTGCCACCACCCGACAGAGACCGCGCGAGCGAACTTCGCAATTAAGAAGGGATACTAGAATCATAGAGTTGCTCGTGTGGTTCAGATCGTGAAGTTCGCTCAGAAGCGAGCGTCAAGTG
>LOEV01000013.1 GCA_001516065.1 Alphaproteobacteria bacterium BRH_c36 | reverse complement strand
AGGCGCCATCGCCACCCGCTTCGCGCGCGGCGACGACGAGATCACGGTGCGCGTGCTTCGCCAGCAAGGCGAAGCCGGGCGCCAGGATCTGGAAAGCTACTACTTGACGACGCCAGCCGGCGACCGGGTGCCGCTCAAGGAGGTCGTCGACATCACCGAACGCCGCAGCTTCTCCATCGTGCAGCGCCGCGACGGTATCCGCGCCATCTCCGTCACCGCCGACATCGACGCCGACGTCACCTCGACCGAAGAAGTCGTCGCCCGCCTCGACGCGGAGGTCATGCCGACGCTGAACGCCAAATACGGCACCAGTCACGTTTACAAGGGCCGCGATGAAGAACGCCGCGATTCCTTCCGCGACCTGAAAGCGGGAGCGCTCCTCGCCTTCTGCCTGATCTTCATCACTCTGGCATGGGTGTTTGGCAGTTACTGGAAGCCGCTGACGGTCATGATGATCATTCCCTTCGGCCTCGTCGGCGCGATTCTCGGCCACTACGTCATGGGCTATTCGTTGACGATCATCTCAATGATCGGGCTACTCGGCTTGTCGGGCATTCTGGTCAATGATTCCATCGTCCTCGTCACGCGCATCAACGAACGGCTCGCTGAAGGCGAAACGCTCGAAGAGGCGGCGGTCGGCGGCGCCAGGGATCGCTTCCGCGCCGTACTGCTGACGTCCCTGACGACCGTCGGCGGCCTGACGCCGCTGATGTTCGAGAGCTCCCTGCAGGCCCAGTTCCTGATCCCGATGGCGATCACTCTGGTATTTGGCCTCGCCGCCGCAACGGTACTCGTGCTGCTCCTCGTGCCCTCGCTGATCGGTATCGGCGGTGACATTGGCCATGCGTTTCAAAGCGCCGGCCGCGGACTTGGTCCGGTTTCCAGATTCCTGCGCCGCCCGCAGTCCGCAAGATCATCCCGGATGTCACCCGGCGAATAAAAAAGGACCGTCGGGCCGGCCCCGTTTCAACTTGCATTTGCGACCCTGTCCCCCTCCCCGGTCAGGGGAGGGGGTAGGGGCCGGGCCGGCCGGTTGGTTGTGCGAGTAGGGTGGCACGAACCGGCAGGACACCGACTCCAGGGAAAACCTTCGAACTATCAGAACAATCCGTCGATCTGGCCAAGTTCGTTGATGCAGATCTTTTCCGAAGCAGGAACACGCGGCAGACCCGGCATCCGCATGATGTCGCCGCAGACTGCAACGATGAACTCCGCACCTGCCGCCAGGATCACTTCACGCACCGGGATCGTATGTCCGGTCGGCGCACCACGCAAGTTGGGATCCGTCGAGAACGAATACTGCGTTTTCGCGACACAGATCGGGAGATGTCCGTAACCTGCTTCCTGCAGTTCCTTCACCTGCGCGAGAACCGCCGCGCTGCCCGACACTTCATCGGCCCGGTAGATCTCGGTGGCGATGGTCTTGATCTTGTCCCACAGCGGCATGTCATCGGGGTAGATCGGCTTGAAGTTGGCTTGGCCCGAGTCGGCGAGTTCGACGACGTGATGGGCCAGACCCTCGATACCGGCCCCGCCATCGGCCCAGTGCGACGCCATGAACGCCTTGGCGCCGACGGCTTCCGCCGCAGCCTTCACGGCTTCGACTTCGGCATCCGTATCGGTGATGAACTTGTTGATTGCGACCACCGGCGGAACGCCGAACTTTCGCAGGTTTTCCAGGTGCCGCTGCATGTTGGCTGCCCCCTTCGTTACCGCTGCCACGTTCTCGTTCTTGAGATCGTCCTTGGCAACGCCGCCGTGCATCTTGAGCGCCCGGATCGTTGCGACCAGCACGACTGCTTGCGGTTTCAAACCTGCCATGCGGCACTTGATGTCGAAAAACTTCTCAGCGCCGAGATCTGCTCCAAAGCCGGCTTCGGTAACGACATAGTCGCACAGCTTCAGCGCGGTCTTGGTTGCCAGGACAGAGTTGCAGCCGTGTGCGATATTGGCGAACGGACCGCCGTGAATGAACACGGGATTGTTCTCCAGGGTCTGCACGAGGTTCGGCATCAAGGCGTCCTTGAGCAGCACCGTCATGGCGCCGTCAGCCTTGAGATCGCGTGCAAGAACCGGCTTTTTCTCGCGGGTGTAGCCGATCACGATATTGCCGAGGCGGCGCTCGAGATCGGCAAGGTCCTTGGCCAGGCACAGGATCGCCATCACCTCGGAGGCTACCGTAATGTCGAAACCGTCGGTGCGTGGGAATCCGTTCGATACGCCGCCGAGCGAGTTGGTGATCTGGCGCAGTGCGCGATCGTTCATATCGATGACCCGACGCCAGGCGACGCGGCGGGAATCGATGCCGAGCGAGTTCCCCCAGTAGATGTGGTTGTCGATCAGGGCAGCCAGCAGGTTGTTGGCAGACGTGATGGCGTGGAAATCGCCGGTAAAGTGCAGGTTGATATCTTCCATCGGCACGACTTGCGCGTAGCCGCCGCCGGCCGCACCGCCCTTGACTCCGAAGCATGGCCCGAGCGACGGCTCGCGCAGGCAGCTCATGGCCCTCTTGCCGATGCGGTTGAGACCGTCGCCGAGGCCGACCGTTGTCGTCGTCTTGCCTTCACCAGCCGGCGTCGGGCTGATCGCGGTCACCAGGATCAGTTTGCCGTCTGGCCGACTTTGCAGGCTGTCTACGAATTCCGACGAGATCTTCGCCTTGTATGGCCCATAGTTGTGCAGGGCGTCCGCTGGCACGTCGATCCTGGTCGCCACATCGACGATCGGCCGCATGGTGGCTTCACGTGCGATTTCGATATCTGACTTCACGCTCATGTCGTTTCCTCTTCGCGTCCCTGGATAAGCCCCGGAAGGAGCCATGTTTTGATGTTGCTCAGGCTTCCGGTTCGGCGCGGACACACACGTCGCCGACCTTCACGCCCGCACTTTCCGCCCATTCTTTGCCGGTCACCTTCGCGTCCTTCCCGGGACGCACGCGCTTGGCAAGGATAGCCCTGCCATCGCCCGCCGCGATCGTCACTCCATCGTCCGAAATTGCCAGGATTTCGCCCGGCTTGCCGCTCCCTTCGGTCGTAGCCGCATCGAATATGGCCAGCTGCATTCCGTTGATGTTGGTCCACGACCCCGGCTGCGGATTACCGGCGCGGATCCAGTTGTAGACCTCGTCGGCGGGCTTTGAGAAATCAAGCTGGGCTACTTTCTTATTGAACCAGCTTTCATATGAGCCGGCCGTCAGGTCCTGGGTATGCTTCAGGATGACCCCGTCCTTGACGAGATCCAGGCACTCCAGCATGGCCTCGACGCCCATCGGGAACAACTTCTTGAAGTACACGTCGCCAAGCGTTTCGTCCGGGCCGATTTCGCAGGTTTTCTGCAGGAAGATCGGGCCTTCGTCGAGCCCATCGTCGGGCCAGAAGATTGTGAGCCCCGTCTGCTTGCGGCCCATCGCGATCGGCCAGTTGATGCCAGACGGGCCGCGATGCCAGGGGCACAGCGACGGGTGGTACTGGAAAGTGCCGAAGCGGGGCGCATCGCGCACGGCTTGCGGAACGAACAGCAGGACATAGGCCATCATGCAGACGTCGGCGTCAAACGACTTCATCAGCTCCACGGCTTCAGGCGTCTTCCACGACGCCGGCTGATGCACCGGCAACCCTTTCTCTCGAGCCAGTTCTGCCAGCGGATCCTCTGGCTTGCCCTCCTTCGTGGGCGCGCAGCACACCGCCACGACGTTTTCGCCGCGCTCCAGAAGTTTCTCCAGAACCGCCTTGCCGAATGCCTGCTGGCCATGAACCACGATACGCATGCGCCCTCCTTGTCCATCCGGAGATCCGGAGGAAGTGTCTTCAATCTGCGAAATTGGGGGACCGGCCAGATCCGGTCCCTCGGCATTCAAGCTGATAATAGGCCGAAAAAGACTGCCTTACACTGCGGCCATCTTCTTTACCGCTTCGGTCGCGCCGACCTCTTTCAACTCGGCAATCTCTTCGGCCGAATATCCAAGCACATCCGCCAGTATCTCGGACGTGTGTTCGCCCAGCAGCGGCGAACGTGTCACCTCGACCGGGCTATCCGACATCTTGATCGGGCAACCGACAGAGAGGTACTTGCCGCGCTCCGGGTGATCGACCTCGACGATGGTACCCGTTTCGCGCAGGGACATATCCTCAGCGATCTCCTTCATCGAAAGGATCGGTCCGACCGGGATATCAAGCGGGTTGCAGATTTCCATGACCTCGAACTTGGTCTTGGTCATGGTCCAGGCTTCGATTGTCGCGAAGATCTCACTGAGCTTGTTGAGACGTGCCGGCGGCGTGGCGTACTCAGGGTCTTCCTTCCATTCCGGCTTGCCGATCACGTCGCAGATTTTGTTCCACGCCGGAGCCTGCGTGATGAAGTACGTGTAGGCGTTGGGATCGGTCTCCCAACCCTTGCACTTGAGGATACGGCCCGGCTGGCCGCCTCCCGAATCGTTGCCGGCGCGCGGCGTTGCATCGCCGAAGGGAATGCCCTCGCCATACTGCGAGTATTCCTTCAGCGGTCCTTTTTCCAGCCGCTGCTGGTCGCGCAGCTTGACCCGGCAAAGGTTCAAGACGCCATCCTGCATCGGCGCCAGCACCTTTTGCCCGCGACCGGTTTTCTCGCGCTGATAGAGCGCCGCCACGATACCCAGCGCGAGGTGCAGGCCTGTGCCCGAGTCGCCGATTTGCGCGCCCGTGACGAGCGGCGGCCCGTCAAGGAAGCCCGTCGTCGAAGCCGAGCCGCCGGCGCACTGGGCGACGTTCTCGTACACCTTGCAGTCTTCGTAGGGGCCGGGGCCGAAGCCTTTGACCGACGCCATGATCATGCGCGGGTTGAGCTCCTGGATACGCTCCCAGGTGAAGCCCATGCGATCTAGAGCGCCGGGCGCGAAGTTCTCAACGAGCACGTCACAGGTTTTGACCAGCCGCTCGAGAACTTCCTTGCCCTTCTCGTTCTTGGTGTTGAGCGTGATCGAGCGCTTGTTGTGGTTGAGCATCGTGAAGTAGAGGCTGTCCGCCCCCGGCACGTCCACCAGCTGCTTGCGCGTCGCATCACCCTCGCCCGGCCGCTCGACCTTGATCACATCCGCACCGAACCACGCCAGGAGCTGCGTACAGGTCGGCCCGGACTGAACGTGGGTGAAATCGAGGATCCTGACGCCATCAAGCGCTTTGGTCATTTTAGTCGCCTCTTGCAATTGTCCTGACGGTTAGAGCCGTCTTTGTTCATCCAGTTTTCCTGCCCCTCCGTCACAAATTGCAACGCGACGGGCACTGATATCGGCTGAGATACCATTGCACCCCCGGACATCAAAGCCCGGGGGTGCGAAGTTATTGCCTATTTGTACATCGTCTGGTTCTTGGTGCCCGGCGCATATTCGGTCGGGTCGACCCAGATGTTGACGACCGCCGAACGGCCCGTCTTGGCGATCTGCTCGCGAGCCCGCAGCAGCGCCGGCTGGATGTCTTCCGCCTTGTGGACTTCCTCGCCATAGCCGCCGAGCATTTCGGCGAACTTCGAGAACGGTATGTCGCCCAGAAGGTTGCCGACGTTGCCGCGCTGCTCACCGTACTTGGAGATCTGGCCGTAGCGGATCTGGTTCATTGCCGAGTTGTTGCCGATGACCGCCAGGTAAGGCGCACCGAACCGGTTGGCGGTTTCCATGTCGAAGGCGGTCATGCCGAACGAGCCGTCGCCGTAGTAGCACATCACTTCCTTGTTGGGATGCGCCAGCTTGGCGGCGAGCGCGAAGCCGGTGCCGACTCCGAGCGAACCGAGCGCACCCGGGTCCATCCACTGGCCTGGACCACGCGGACGCACCGCCTGCGCGGAAATCGTCACGACGTCGCCGCCGTCCCCGATATAGATGGTGTCTTCGCCGAGGAATTCGTTGATTTCCCAGGCCACGCGGAAGGGGTGGATCGGCGAGCGATCCGAGGTGAACAGCGGCATCAGCTTTTCGAGCGCGGCGGCTTCGGCTTCCTGGAGCTTTGCCATCCACTGCTTGCGCGCCTGACGCTTGCCGTTGTCGGTTTTCGCCGAAGCCGCATCGAGTACCGCACCAAGGATCGCACCGGGGTGCCCGACGAGACCCAGCGAGATGTCGCGGTTCTTACCGACCGTTTTATAGTCGAGATCAATCTGCACCAGCTTGACGTCCGGCGAAATGCGCTTGCCGTAGCCCATGCGGAAGTCGAACGGCGTTCCGACGATGACGATGACGTCGGCGTTCTTGAAGGCCAACGAACGCGTGCGGTCGAAGTGGTGTGGGTCGCCCGGCGGAAGCATCCCGCGGCTGGCACCGTTGAGGTAGGCCGGGATATCGAGACCGCGCACCAGTGCGATGGCTTCGTCCTGGCCGCGTGCGGCAAACACCTGCTGACCGAACAGAATTGCCGGCCGCTCTGCGTTGACGAGCAGGTCGGCGAGCTTTTCGATGTCGTTGGGATCACCGATACCTCGGACCGATGCGCGGTAGGCCCCGGCCTTCGGAATGACGGCGTTGTCGATGTGAATTTCGCGGTCGAGGATGTCGCGCGGAATTTCGAGATAGGCGGGACCATACGCGCCGGCAAAGCACTCGCGCGCCGCCATTGAGATCATGTCGGCAACGCGCTCCGTTGAGCGGACGCTGTCGGCGAACTTCGTGATCGGGCGCATCATGTCGACGTGCGGCAGATCCTGCAGCGAACCCATGCGGTGTTGCGTCATGCCACCCTGGCCGCCGATGTGCAGGATCGGGCTTTCGGAACGAAATGCGGTTGCAACGCCGGTCACCGCGTTGGTGCAGCCGGGGCCGGCGGTCGTGACGACGCAGCCGAGCTTTCCGGTCTGGCGCGCATAGCCGTCGGCGGCATGCGCGGCAACCTGCTCGTGGCGCACGTCGATGATGCGGATGCCTTCGTCGATGCAGCCGTCATAGATATCGATGATGTGCCCGCCGCACAGCGTGAAGATGGTATCGACGCCTTCGTTCTTGAGCGCCTTCGCGACAAGCCGGCCGCCGGAAACGATATTGGGATCGGAACTCTTTTGCGCGAGCGTATCGTCGGCCGTGTTCACTGTCTTTATCGCCGCCATAAGCAGCCTCCCGTGTGTTTGCGGGCAATCGCCCTGTTACCCAACACCGGCCTGCCGAGTGTTGGTGAATGTGCCCAACACCTGCTTGCGAGTGTTGGTGAATGCGTCCCAACGCCGACCTGCCCGGTGTTGGCAATACAGCCTGGCCCTACTCGATATCGACGTACCGCTCGACGTGATCGCGAAGACGCATCGTGTGATCGCACACGAGTTTTCCCGCCCGCTCCCCGTCTCGCGCCTCGAGGGCCTCGATGATTTCCTTGTGGTCCGCGATCGAGCGCCTGGCCCGGTCGTTTTCGAAGATGGCGCGATTGCGGATCGCGCGGACGTGAACGAACAGCCCGTCAGTGATGTCGGAGATCAGCTGGTTCTTGCTAAGACCGATGATCGCCTGGTGAAACGTGATGTTGGCATCCGAGTATTCGCCCATCCGCCGCGCCACCGCGTCCTGGCCGAAGTCGTCGACGAGATCGTGTAGCGCTGCGATTTCCTGATCGCTGGCCACCTTGCATGCCAGCGTCGCCGCCATGCTTTCGAGCGCCGCCCACACGGTGATCATCTCCATGATCTCCGCCTTCGTCCTGCGCACGATAAAGATGCCGCGCCGGGCAACCACCCTGACAAGGCCTTCCTGATCAAGCTGTGCAAGCGCCTCGCGAAGCGGCGTTCTCGAAATCCCGAACCTGGCCGAAAGATCCCGTTCGTCGAGCCTGAGTTCGACCTTGCTGTCGTAGATATTCATTTCCGTAATCGCTGCCTTGAGAGCCTTGTAGGCGCGCGCCTTCAGGCTCTGGCTCTCACCGATCGGCTCAACGGACAGTCGGTTGGCGGACATCGCAATGGCCTTCAGTCTGCATGGCGCGGGGCAAAGATGCCAGACGCATTGGCACCCCACGAAGCCCGGCGAAGCTCCTCGAAATCTTCTCTGGTATACCATATACCAGGATAGGCGGTATTGCTCAAGCGTTTCCCGCCGCGTTCATTTTTTCTTCAACGATCTCTGCGGGGCGACAGTATGTATTGGCAGGGCAAGTGCGGTTGTGCGCTTGCCCTCGAAGATTGAAATCAGGCGCTGTCACTTGCCTTCTTCTTGCCGCCACCGGTTACCATCCGGTAGAGCGGGAAGAGTGCCGGCAGGAACAGCAGGATCAGCGCAATCACCATGATCGGACCCGAGTAGGGGCGATAAAAGAAGGTCATTGGATCGCCGCCGCTGATGAGTAGCGACTGACGCAGCGCTGGTTCGGTCAGCGGGCCGAGCACGATCGCGAGCACCGCGGGCGCCACCGGATAATCGAGCTTGCGCATCAGATACCCGACAAGCCCGAAAATCAGCATCAGCCAGACGTCATGCATATCCTGCGTCGGGGCATAACCGCCCACGAGGCACAACGTCAGGATGATCGGCGCGAGAATGGTGAAAGGCAGTTTCAGAACCCAGATGAACGCGGGAATGAACAGAATGTTCAGGATCAGCGCGAAAACGTTGGCAACGTAGAGCGAAGCGATCAGGCCCCAGACGAAGTCGGGGTTCGAGGTGAACAGTCGCGGACCCGGCTCTAGCCCCCAGATCACCATGCCGCCGAGCAGAATGGCCGTCGTCGGCGAACCGGGAATACCGAGCGTCATCATCGGCAGCATGGAGCCGGTGCTGGCCGCGTTGTTTGCCGCCTCGGGCGCCACCACGCCTTCGACGTTACCTTTGCCGAATGTCTCCGGATGCTTCGACATCTGCTTGGCGAAACCGTAGGCCATCAGCGATCCTGGCGTCGCGCCGGCCGCCGGCAGAATGCCGACGAAGTATCCGAGGAACGAACCCATCAGCATGGTTTTCCAGGTGCCAATCAGCTCTATCACGTTGTTCTTGATGCGATCGACTGTGATGACCGCCTCCGACAGCATGCTCTTGCCGCCAGCCTTGGCGTTTTCTTCCACCGTCCAAAGCATCTCGCCGATGCCGTAGATGCCGATCGCCAGCACCAGGAAGTTGATGCCGTGCATGAAGCCGGAAATGTCGCCGAAGATGAGACGCGGCCGGCCCGTGATGATGTCGAGACCGACGGCCGCCAGCACCAGCCCGATGCAGATCGAGAAGATGGTCTTGGCAATGTCGTCGCCGCCCAGGCCGACGAAGGTTGCGAATGCCAGCAGCATCAGGGCGAAAGTTTCCTGCGAGCCGAATGTCAGTGCGACGTGAGCCAATGGCGGCGCGAAAAACGTGAAGAGGACGACCGAGATCGAGCCGCCGACGAATGAGGCCACGGCAGCTGCTGTCAGCGCCTTGTCCGCAAGCCCTTGCTTGGCCAGAGGTCGCCCGTCGAACGTCGTTGCCACCGCAGTTGACGCGCCCGGAATCCCGAGCATGATCGACGAAATGGCGCCGCCGTACATCGCACCGTAATATATGGCGCATAGGAAGATGATGGCACCGTCCGGCGGCACCAGGAACGTAAGCGGCAACAGGATCGCCACCCCGTTGACCGAGCCTAGACCCGGCATCGCGCCGATGAACAGCCCGACCGCGCAACCTACGATAATCAAGACGAGATTAAGAGGTTGCAGGGCAACGACGAACCCGTGACCGAGCAGTGTGATAATTTCCATCATGGCGCGACGCTCTTCTCGTTGCGAATTGATTCTTGCGACGGCTCCGCAGGGAGCTCACAACTGGTGGACGGCCTAGTGTGAAGGGCCAGTCGATCGTAACCCGCGTTTCTCAGAGGCTGTAGATGAAGGCATAGATCGGCAGGAACAGCGGTTCCGTCATGCCTTTCGGCAGCGAGATCTGCAGCAGCACTTCGAAGAAGACAAACGTCAGAACCGGCACGACGATCGCGGTCGTGAGTGTCGACACCCAGGTGTGGCTGCCGATCACCTTGAGGTAAAAGATGATGAATAGCGGCAGCGCTCCATAGAAGCCGATGCCTTTGAAGCCACCAATGCCGATGCCTTCGATAAGCGCGATGCAGCCGGTCAGCGCGAGTGCCACCAGCGCAACCGGCGTGAACATGCCGGCCTCGAACAGCGGCTCTTCGTTATTGGCAATCGCTCCGATCCGGAAAGCCCAGTTGAAGAGTATCCAGAGCGTCGAAAGCAGCATGACCAACGACAGCCAGAATGGCCAGGCACCGCCGCCTGGACCGACTCCCTGCACCCACATGATCGGCAACTCAGCGCTCTTCCACATGAAGTAGCCGGACAGCACCGCCATCGCGAGGCCCATGAGAAGTTCAGCAGTTCTTACAGTCATCGTTTTTGACCTTTGAACGGGCGACCCTAGATCGCTTGCGGTCCAGACAGCCGCCATCCCTCTGCACGGAAAATCTCCGCACGCCTCGGCAGGCTTTCATATCTTGAAGCGATTGTTCGGCGGTCCCGGCGTGTGAGACCGAAATTTCAGTGCGAATCAGTTGGTCCGGCCGGATTGAAATCCGGCCGGAACCTGGAGTTCGGCGATTATTTAATTTCGCCCATTTCCTTCAGCATGCCGCGATGTACTTCGTTTTCTTTCTTCCAATACGCCATCAGGGCATCGCTGCTGAGAGCATCGCCCTGCAGCTTCTGCTTCACGCGGTAGGCCTGCCAATCCTTGGAGTTGAACACCTTCGTGAACAGATCCTGATAGTAGGCAGCGGCTTCAGCGCTCATGCCCGGTGCGCCGACAACGGAACGCTGCATGAAGTAGACGAAATCCTTGCCCTGCTCCTTGAACGTCGGCACGCCGTCGTAGATCGGCTCCGGGGTGAAGCAAGCGAGCGGCTTAGTCTTGTTGGAGGCGTCGCCCGGCTTGAAGAACGGCTCCTGCTCGGACGGGTTGTTCACGGTCGAATCGGCGTTTTTACCCGCCAGTTCCTTTGCAACCGCGCCGCCGCCCTTGTAGGGGACATACTTCATCTCCAGACCATAGGCAGTGTTCAGGTAGTCGGTCAGAAGGTTGTCTTCCGACGCCTTTCCGGTGCCGGCCATGATCCAGTCTTTACCCTTGGCCTTCGCAGCCTTGACGAACCCATCGATGTTGTCGATTCCGGACTCTTGGTTAACCCAAAGGCAGAAGGTGTCTTCGGCCATCCGCATCACCGGCGTGAATGTGGTGATGTCGATGCCGAGTTCCGGCTGGCGAAGCGGAGTGGTGTAGAACGAGTTGAGCGTGAACATGATCGTATGATCATCGCCCGTCTTGCCCTTCATGTAGACAAGTGCTTCAGCACCCGATCCGCCACCCTTGTTCACCGGAATCACCGGCACGCTAGCGAGGTTTTCCTTGGCCATGATCGACTGCAGGAAGCGAACGGCCTTGTCTGCCCCGCCGCCCTTGCCGGCCATCACCACAAACTCGATAGGCTTCTGCGGCTTGAATTCGGCCATTGCGGCTGAACTAACACCAGCAACGAGCGCGGCTGCACCCGTCATTCCCAGGGCGAGCCCCAGCATCCGTCCACTACGTTGAAGCATCAAAATTCCTCCCTTTTGCGCTTCGCTTTATTTCAGGCCCCAGGAACATACTTCGATCCATCGTCCTGTGTCGCTTCACTTGCGCTTCTTAAGGGCGACATCATGTTCATGCGACATTAGCGCGCCCTTTTGGGATACAATATGCCAAGAAACTCTTGAGTGCAACGGGTATCATCGCGGTAAGCGTAAATAAGAAATCTGACTTGGCGTGTTGAAAAAAACGGATTGAAGAACCCGAGTCTGCCGATCCGCGCTATTTTATTTTGAAAACGGGCCTTACCTACCGAAGCGCAAATCCAGGTTTGATGCAACAAAGGATCTGCCGCGATCGCCGTCGGCTAGTCGAGGAACCGATAAAGTTGCTCTTCAATCAGAGGTTTAGGTTATCTCCAGCCAGACCTCCGGTCGCACTCGGCGCCACCGTCTGGTCGAACGAAGCTCGCGCAACTGTAAGGGATGCAGGCACATCAACCGGGGGTGGCAGCAAGCGCAGTAACCAGGATCGAGAGAGCCGCCACCATGCAGTTGCACGAATTCCAGGCGAAGGAACTCTTGGAGCGTTACGGATTGCGCATCCCGCGCGGCCGCATCGCCGGCGATATTGAGCAGGCCCGACGCATCGCAAACCGCCTCGGCTTTCCCCGCTTCGCCGTCAAGGCGCAGATTCGCACGACCGAGCGGATGGCCGACGGCGGTGTACGCTTTGCAGCCTCTCCCGACGGCGTAGCAGCAACGGCTGCTGCCATGCTCGGCCGCGTTCTTACTTCGCAGCGGCATGCGACAAGCCATGAGTTCGTCCGTTGGGTCTTGATCGAGGAAGCAATCGCCTGTTCGCTGCAGCTTTACGCAGCCGTTGTTCTCGACACCTCGACTGGTCGGCTTGTCCTACTGACCAGCCGAAACGGCGGTGCCGGCATCGAGACCCGTGCTGCCGGCGAGCCTGATCTCATCACGAAGACACCCCTGACTCTGGCGCCGACCGGCGTTCACGGCGCTTTTGAAGATGCAGCCGCGAGCCTGGGCCTGCCTGCCGCGACCACCGCGACGGCCGCAGATATCTTGCGCACGCTGGCGCAGATGGCCGTCGAACTCGACGCCGTTCAGGTCGAAATCAACCCGCTCGCTCTGACACCCTCCAACGAGCTCGTGGCCCTCGACGCCAAGTTGCAGATTGACGATCACGCCATGTTCCGCCATCCCGGACTGGCGGCGTTCCGCGAGGCGGTAACGAAGGAGGAGGACGATCCTCACGAGCTTGGCGCCGACCGCCATCAGATCAACTATGCCGCCCTCGGCGGCACCATCGGCCTAGTTGCCAATGGCGCCGGGCTGGCTCTCGCCACCCTCGATATGCTTCACGACTTCGGCGGATCGCCTGCAAATTTCATGGATATACGCACGACAGCAACGAGCCTCGACATCGCCTTCGGCGTCGAACTGGTTCTCAACAATCCCAACACCAAGGCGCTGCTCGTCAATGTCCATGGCGGCGGCATGCAGCGCTGCGATACCATCGCTGAAGGCATTGCCGTGGCGGTCAGCCGGACATCGCGCAAGCTGCCGATTGTCGCGCGGTTCGCCGGCAATAATGCGGACTTCGCAGGAGTTCGACTGGAAAGCGCCGGTATCGCCTTCCATCCGGCAAGCGACATGACAAGCGCTGTCCGCAGTATTGTCGAACTTACCAAAGACTGAGGCTGTAAAGTGATTGGCAGCACCGGCATCAGCGACGTTTCGACGTTTTGACTGCCCGTCGGTGGTGGTATACCAGCCCCGGCAGCACAATCCATAACGCAGCACGATAAATAACAAGGGGGAGATCGTTCGATGAAGGTTTGCATCTACGGTGCCGGCGCGATCGGCGCCCATTTGGCGGTAATGTTGCATGGAGCCGGCGTTGACGTTTCGGTGGTGGCGCGCGGTCCGCACCTTGAGGCAATCAAAGCCAACGGCCTGAAACTGATCATCAACGGCGAAGAAAAGGTCGCTCGCCTGCGCGCGGCCAAGAACCCGGAAGACCTCGGCGTCCACGACTACGTCATCGTTGCGGTGAAGTCTCATCAGGCCTGGGATGCCGCCGAGCACATGCTGCCGCTCATCGGACCGCAGACGCATGTCGTCACGGCGCAGAATGGTATTCCCTGGTGGTACTTCCACGGCCTGAAAGGCCCATGGGAAGACAAGCAGCTGGAAAGCGTCGACCCTGGCGGGCGCCAATGGCGCGCCATCGGTCCCCAGCGCGCCATCGGCTGCACGGTTTATCCAGCCGCCGAAATCTCCGAGCCGGGCGTCATCAAGCACACCTATGGCGACCGCTACAATCTTGGCGAACCCAATGGCGAAATCACCCCGCGGGTCAAGGTGCTCGCCGATGCGCTGGAAGCCTCTGGCCTCAAATGCCGCATCTACGAACAGATCCGCGACGATATCTGGCTGAAGCTTTGGGGCAACCTGTGTTTCAACCCGATTTCGGCGCTGACCCACGCAACCCTCGACGTTGTCGCGACCGATCCGGGCACCCGCGCCATCGCCCATGCAATGATGAGCGAGGCCGAAGCACTGGCCCGCAAGATGGGCATCGATTTCCGCGTCGATATCGAACGCCGCATCAACGGCGCGGCAGCGGTCGGCGCACATCGCACGTCAATGCTGCAAGACCTCGAAAAGGGCCGCAAACTCGAACTTGACGCGCTCCTCACCGTTGTCGCCGAGATGGGTAGGTTAGTCGAAGTTCCAACTCCAACGATCGACACCGTCCTGGCCCTGACCCAGCAGATGGGCCGCGTCGCAGGCGTCTATCCCGTTTTCCCTGAGTTCGAAGGCGGTGCCTGATCGGGCGACTCCGGCGGCAGATGTAGCCCGCCCTCTGATGATTTAGTCCAAGGGGTCCGGGCCATGGCGTTCGGACCCCTTTCTTTATAGCCGCAGCGGACCATGACCATAGAGCATCATCAGACCATACGCTATCGCTTCGCGCGATCGGATGGTCGCATAGCGATGCTGCAGGCTATTGGTTCTAAAGCCCCGTTATCTGATCCAGGAATCGCTTTCGGCGGTTCCGTCAGGCTGGATCTTGCTCAAGTTCAAACGGACGCCGGAATCTGTGCAAAAAAATCCGTCACGTCGACGTTGCGAAACTGCCACAAAAATCCCCTCGGCGGCCGATACTCCACCCGCACCACCCTGTCGTGCAACATGCTGGCGAGTATCCAAGACGCGCAAGACGCGAACTGATCCCGCTCTCTTAACTCATTTCCTGCAATAGGAAATTGAAGCCGATGTAGGCGGGCCGTGACGTCACTTCCTGCAATCTGAAGGGACCCCCGCTTCAACCTGCGCGGCATGCCCGAGAACAACGCAACTGCTGTGCTAAAAGTCGTCGCAGCAACAAAACATCGTTCAAGATCTTTGGGCACTTGAACGCACTTGCGAGAGGCGGCAGTTTCGCCCGCGTAGGCGGCACGCCTGTCTCCAGAGGGCAATAGGGACGGGGCCAACGTATCGCCTCGCTGACGTAAGTCCTGCGGACCTCAAACCCAACTGAGGCGTCCTGCAGCAACGCAGGCCAGGACGACATGCGGGGAAAATCTCATGGGATCGCCAACGAAGTTGGCGGTCCCATTTTCCTGTCGGGGACCGGAGACCCCGCTCAGCCCTGCGGTGGCGGGGGAACCAGTGTCGCCACGGCCGCCTTCCGGCCCTTGATCTGCACTTCGCGCCGCGTCACGTAGACGGAAGCCGCGAAAATAATGAAGCCGCCAAGCCACGTCGCAGCCCCAATCGATTCCTGGAATGCCAGGTAGCCTAACAGCACCGCAAACGGCAGCCGCACGAATTTGAAGGTCATGACGAGCGAGGCGTCCATCGCCGCGTAGGCGCGCACCAGTGCCATGTGCCCGACGACCGCGATCAGACCCAGCGCGACGAAGTACGGCCAGAACCCTGCCGGCGGCCAAACCCAGACGAACAGTGCCGGCACCAGTGACAAAGGCGTCAGCAGAAGGTTCGTCACGAACACCACGCGGTCCGCATCGTCCTCCAGGGTGAGCTTCTTCACGAGCGGTCCGATCAGCCCCATGACACAGGCGGACGTCAGCGCGAAAGCCTGTCCTGCGCCAAGCGTGCCGAACCCTGGCTGCAGAATGATGAGAGCCCCGATGAGGCCAACGACGAGTGCCATCCAGCGCCGCAGCCGCACCTTCTCGCCAAGCAGCAGGATCGCGAATGCGGTCCCCATCAATGGTGCCAGGAAGCTGATCGCCGTCACCTCGCCGACCGGAATCAGCGCCGCCGCCTGAAACATCGACGTCATGGCGACAAAGCTCAGCGCCACCCGGATTCCGTACAGCTCGATGCGCTTGGTTCGGACAAGTGAAAAGCCGCGCCAGAACAGTAGCGGCAACATCCACACGACACAGAAGAAATTCCGGAAAAACACCACCTGCAGCGGATCGATGCCCTCCTTCGACAGATACCGTCCGAGCGTCATCAGCCCGGCCAGGAATGCCATTGCCGCCACCACCCATAGCGCGCCGGCGAGCGGCTGGTCGCGCTTGCCCGCACGCCCGCTCTCGGCAACCGCACCGCGAAAGGCCGCTAGCCGCGAACCCTTCTTGTCGACGGGCGATTTTGCGGACGGCGTATCCATGTAGGGGGCCTTGTGGTTTGCCTGAAAAGCGCCGTCTCCAGCGGGCGACATCGATTGAGGAGCCGATGCAGCCGCATGCCGAAACGCGCCAACTGCTTGTTCAGGCTTCCGCCGCCACGAACGCCCTGACGGCGACCACCGTCGTGTTGTCCTGATGCGGATCGCGCATGGCTTCGACGGATCTGATCAGCGCGCTGGCAACCGCGTCGGCGCCATCTGCAGCGTAGGCGGAAATAATCCGCTCGATCTCGTTGGTCTGCAGCGTGTGCAATCCATCGCTTGCCAGGATCACATAATCGCCATCCTCGAGCACCAGCGGTTTTCGCGACTGATCGACAAGGTCGAGTTCATCGCCCGTGACTGCCGAACGCAGCATATGCCGCCTGGGATCCTGGCGCGCCTGCTCGGCCGTGATTTGTCCTGCCGCCGCCATTCTGTCGAGTTCGGGGGCGAGCGAGTGATCCTCATTCAACAGCGCCACTTCGCCCCGCCGGAACAGGAACAGCGGGCTGTCGCCGACGCTGACCCACTCGACTCCGGCGTCCGTGAAAGCCACCCCGATCACCGTCGACCCCATGCCGCTCAGGACCGGGTCAGCCTCGACCTGCCGGCCGATCGCGTCATTCGATTCTTCGAGCGAAACGATCAGGCGGTTTGCGACAGAACCTTCGCCGTCGCTGAATGCGACCATGAAACGCTCGCAAATCATCTTGCTGGCCAGCGCCCCGCCGGTGTGTCCGCCCATGCCATCGGCCAAGACGGCCACAAGCTCACGCCAGCCGAGCGCCGGTTCTCCAGCGATCGTCGGCGGGCCGGCTTTGACCGTCGCAGCGTCTTCCTGGTATTCGCGGGCGCCCTGCGTTGCACGCCTTGCGTAATCGAATGCGAGCATCAGCTCTATTTATCCGCAATCTCGGACCAGTCGAAGTCCTTGCCGCAGAACGGCACGAACACGATCTGGGTCCGGCCCATGACGATCACGTCCATCGCGCTCAATTCGACTGCCCCGGTGGGGCGCGCATTATTGACCGAAACGACATTCGTCTTGGCCAGGTTGGGCACGAAGAGGAAGGAGCGGTCGCTCGAATCGTAGCGAATGTAGGCCTGTTCCTCCGAAGAAATCGCATCGTCCCCGAAGTCGATGGGGATACGTTGTGTCAGTGCCCGCCCGATAGAGTTGTTGCCCTCGTAAATCGGCCGGTAGGCCCCGATTCCGGGTCCGCCGACGACGACGAGCCAGCCGACGACGGGATCGCAACCGAAACCGCCGCGCGCCACCTCCACCTTGCCGCGCACCAGTTGGGTTCGTGAAGCGTCTTCTTCTTTCGCTACCATATCCTTGGCCACCCGAGTGGTTTCATCGACCTGTTCAACATGCCCGCCCGCCGGCGCGACGACCGAGGTACCGCCCCGCGCCTCGCGCGCCGCATCCGCAGCACTTAGTCCGCCGGCACGCTGCGTCATCGCCGGCACCGCCTCCTCCGACTGAATGACTGCTTCGCTCGAAGACACTTCTGCCGCATCGGAAGCCTTCGGTAAAGGTGGCGGCAATAGCATTGGCTCCGCCGGGGCCGCCGCCGCGACCGCTGCTTCGTCCGGCTGCGACCTGCCGGTCTCATCACGGCTTGCTGCAGCCAGAGCGTCCTTCAGCGTCCCGAGAAAGCCGGTGCGCTGCCCTGACGGTGGTTTTCGATCCTGACCCATGTTGTATTGGTCCTCCCGGAAGTGTGGCACCCCAGCCCGTCGTCACAAATCAAATGCTCTCAGTCGGTCGGAAGTTCGCTCAGGTGCCCGCGGCCGGGGGGGGGGGCGAACTTATCGATAGGCACACTGGTGAACGGCATCATCGTTGTGCGGCCGCCATTTGGCTCGCAGCGAGTATGAGGATCGCAGCGCCAAGAGCAAGGGTACCCTCATTCATATTTTTCGCTCCCGACACATAAATCGTCCGTCCTTGCCCGCCACTTACGGTGGCAAACCGAAGCGCAGCCGCGCCGCGCCCAGCCTGATCTCGTCGCCATCGGCCAGCGGTGCATTCGACACCCTCTGCCCATTGACGAAAACGCCGTTGCCGCTCGCGTCCGAAAGATCCGCGATTTCATAACCCTCTGCATAACTCCGGCGGATCAGTGCGTGATAGCGGTGCACCGTCGGATGCCCGAGCCGAATATCGTTGTCTTCTTCCCGGCCGATTCGCGCCACCATCGCTGCTCCGAACTGGAACGGATGGTCGCGCCCACTCGCTGCATCGCCCGGATCTGCGCCGTCCGATTCCACTGCAATCACGGCCCGCGAGTAGGCCGGCACAGCCCTCGCATCCAACGCCGCGCCGTGTGGCAGCGCGTCCGCAAGCCCGCAAGCTATACGCACCGTGTGCCCGGCACGCCTCGTGCGCTCGAAGGTCGGGCCGAGCCGCCGCAGTATCGCTCCGCCGGCAATCAACACCGGCAAGACTGCGATGACGGTCAACCCGAGGACCAAGGCCGGCGCCGTTTCAAGCGCTGCGGCGGCCATCTTGCCCGCAACATCGAGCGCTTCGCCAACAGAGGCGGAAAGACTGTTCGCCCCTCCATCCAAAATCGGCATCGGTTCACGATCCTCCGGATACGACAAGGGCCGGTTGCGGGTTTGGCGCACGCGCGCCCGATCCTGAAGCATCCACAACGGCATGACGGCGTTTTGCAACAATCGAGGCGAACACACCCTCAAACGCCACATTCATGCTGCAAAAGTGGCATCACAAAGGAGCACGCCAAACCGCTTCGCATTTCCCTCGCTTTCAATTGCAGCAGGGATCGCCTGCGAAGCCACGGACCGGGGAAGATGACCAACATCATAGCGCTTGCCGATGGCACCAACCTGGTCGGCGACTACACCGTCGAACGGGTCCTTGGCGCGGGCGGGTTCGGCATCACCTACCTGGCCCGCGAAATCGCGCTTGGCCGCCCGGTGACAATCAAGGAATATTTCCCCAGCGACTTCGCCGCCCGCAAGGACGGTCTCGAAGCCGTACCCCGCTCGCAGGAAAGTGCTGGCGACTACGACTGGGGACTAGAGCGCTTCGTCGCCGAGGCTCAGACGCTGGCGCGCTTTCATCACCCGAATATTGTCGGCGTCCATCGCTATTTTCGCGCCAACAACACCGCCTACATGGTGCTTCACTATGAAGAAGGCCAAAGCCTCAAGAGCTGGCTGAAAAACCTCGGCCGGGTCCCGCGCCAGGCCGACCTCGACCGCGTTGTCGCGCCGATGCTCGACGCCCTCGAAGTCATCCACGCCGCAGAGTTCCTGCACCGGGACATCGCCCCCGACAACGTCATCATCCGCAAGGACGGTCAACCCGTCCTCATCGACTTCGGCTCCGCGCGCGGTGAAATCGCGCGCAATTCCAAGACCATTTCCGCCCTCGTCAAGCCGGGCTACAGCCCCTACGAGCAGTACGCCGAGAAGAACAGCCGTCAGGGCCCGTGGACCGACATCTATGCTCTCGGCGCAACGCTTTATTTCGCCGTCACCAAGAAGCGCCCTCCGGATGCGGTTCTGCGCGTCACCAAGGACGAATACCGGCCCGTCGCGGAACTTGCGATGGGCGCCTACCGCAAGCGGTTCCTGCGCGCCATCGATGCAGCCCTTGCCGTCGATATCGGCTCCCGGCCGCAATCGGTTGCCGCTTGGCGCGGCGAACTTCTCGGTCCCGATCAACCGCGCAAAAGCTGGCTGACAGGGCGCGTCAAGCCGGAGCCGCAGGCCGACCACCTCGAACCCGACCCGCACGATACCGCCGGCCCTGCCCCGACGCGGCCGCTGACGGATATCCCACCCC
>LOEV01000012.1 GCA_001516065.1 Alphaproteobacteria bacterium BRH_c36 | reverse complement strand
GAGGTTGCGGCTATGATGCGATTTAGGCGCGACGGGCCACTAGTGCAGCGAATTTGACCTTTGCCACCCCGCTGCAGCCCGTCTCACGAGCAAACATCAAATTTAAGAGCTACACTAGCAAAAACATGAGCTTAGTGTGGTGCTTGTCTCGCAATTGCAGAATACGAACCTAGCCGCATTGTTGGTCGGTAATTGCGAGGCTCCACACTGAAACGTTGACCTTCACTGAGGCCATCCGTCCTAATCATAGCAGCCGGCGGCCTCTGGCCGACGCCCACGAAACTCTCTAAATAGCGCCTATGAGAATCTATAAGGACTTTACATTCGAAGCCGCCCACTACCTGCCCAGTGCACCGCCGGGTCATCCAAACTCGCGCGTGCACGGCCACTCCTTCCGTGCCCGGATCTGGGTGACTGGCGAACCCGATGCCGACACTGGCGTCATCGTGCATTTCGACGATCTGTCGGGGGCCATCGCGGATGCGCGCGAGGCCCTCGACCACCGCTTCCTCAACGAGATCGAAGGGCTGGAGGCCCCCACGCTCGAACGCATCACGGCGTGGCTCTGGCACCGGCTGGCCAACCGGTTGCCCGGACTGGCGCGCATCGAGGTCGCCCGCGATAGCTGCAACGAAGGCTGCGTCTATGACGGGCCCTCGTCGGACAACACGCCGATGGCGGCGGAGTAACCATGGCTGCACATGACAAGAACCCGCCGGCCGTCGATCAGCTCGGCCGCCACGTGGGTATGCCCGACAGTCCCGATAGAGCGGTTCTGGAACGGGTTCCAAATCCGCACGCCGACACGTTCTATGCCGCCCGTTTCACCGTGCCGGAGTTCACCTCGCTCTGCCCGGTGACCGGTCAACCCGATTTCGCCCATCTCGTGATCGACTACGTGCCGAACGCATGGCTAGTCGAATCTAAGTCCTTGAAGTTGTATCTGTCTGCTTTCCGAAATCATGGTGCGTTCCATGAGGATTGCACTGTGGCCATCGGCAAGAAGCTCGTGGAACTGCTGGCGCCGCATTATCTGCGCGTCGGAGGCTACTGGTATCCGCGCGGCGGCATCCCAATCGACGTGTTCTGGCAATCGGGAGTCTGCCCGGAAGGCGTTTGGCTTCCCGATCAGGGTGTCGCGCCCTACCGCGGGCGGGGCTGATCGGGTGCGAATTCCTCGCCGCCGGTCATTCCCCAAGGAACTTCATGTTGGTCCATCCCACGATGCCGCGCCAGCTCACCCGGCACCAGTTTCCGCTACACGGACCAAGGCAATGCACTCCGGAACCATGTGCATCGATCCGGCCGACGACGCGTGAAGCAGCGCCCGGCTGCAAGCGGATATTGAGTACGTCCCAGTCGGCGACATTGCGGACCCGGTAGGTGTCGGGACCGTGGGCGCAGTCAAACTTGAATCCTTGTGCGTGGCCGTTATCCGTAAGGATCATCAGGAACACGACAGCGATCATGGCGTAGATCAAGCGATTGAATGTAATCGTCGCGGCTGGCTTGAAGTCTTCCATGTTGCTCATCTCCAATCGTTCGACTGCCCCAGCTACTCCACTGCTTCAGGGGGCAAACCACGGTTGGCCTCATCGGCGATTCCAGTTTCATCATAAACGAAATGAGCAGAACATGAACGCCGCCGCTGAGGCATGGAAAACGCTCCAGCTATTGATCACTCAGGCCCCGCCGGCGGCTATGCGAGGGCGGGCGCCACCTGTAACGATGCCCAGGGCGAAGGCCCCGCAACCGATCGCGAGCGTCAGGGCCGAGAGCACCAGCAGCTTGGAGTACTTGTGCTCAAGCCCAGTGAGTGGGGCGATCAGGTTCGTGTAACCAGACGACTCGGTAAAGTAGAAGATTGCTGCCGCCATGGCGCTGAAGAACGCGGCAAGATAGCTCCACACAGGGACGTCGGTCCGGCCCATCCAGAGGGAGAAAAAGACGACTGGGGCGAGAAACATCGAAGCCGTTCCCGAGACGGCGACGGCTCCGAAGAGGTCCTTCGAGCCGAAGAACACCATCAGCAATCCACCGAGCATGAACACGGCCATCGCGACCCGCCCGTTGGCGACCGTCGGCTTGCCTAGGCGCATGTCGACCACCGCCAGCTTTGCCGTCGAAGCAAATGTCGAATCAAGCGTCGACATGCAGGAGACGACAAGCGCGATGTTGAACAGCAGCATGGGCCAGTGGCCGATCAGCCGTGTCAGCGTCGGGAGAAAGGATTCCCCGTCGAGCTTGTTGACGCCGGCCCAGACGCCAAGCAACCCGAACGCCATGATACACAGGACCGAAATCCATGCTGCGTGATAGAAGCTTGCCATCGTCGTCTTGCGGTCGGCGATGAAGCCACGGTCCATCATGACCGGATCGTGCAGCGGATAGCTCCAGACCTGTAGCAGCGCGACGATCAGGAGAACCCAACCGGGGTTTGCTGCATCCGGCGAAGTCGACGTCATAGCCGGGACGTCGAACGAGCCGCTTGCAATCGCGACGGCCATCAAGGCGCCGAGGACGATCAGGAACAGCGACATCTGAATGGCGTCCGTCCTGATCGAGGCGTTGAGCCCGCCCAGCAGCGAGTAGGCGAGTGTTGCCGCACCGACGAGAATAATGGAGGCGACATATTCCTGCGACCCGTCCATCCCGAAAATCAGGCCAATGACGAGGAGGTTGGCGAACACTTCCGACAGCAGGCGCACGCCGACGACGAAGTTGTAGCTGGTTGTTCCCGCCAGGCCGAAGCGGTGGCTGAGGAATTCCTGGACGCTGGAGAAACCGTGTCGGAAGCGCAGGCTCGAAATGATCGCCGCCCCTGTCAGGAATGAGAGGTAGTAGGCTGAGTAAGCCAGCGCCCCGGCTATGCCATAGAAGTAGCCGAGGATCGCGGCGTTCATGATGGAGCGGGCGAAGATCCAGGTCGTCACCTGCGAGAACGTCAGCGCGAGGACGCTGGGCGCGTTGCCGGAGGCGTCGTGGCCTTTGTAGAAAGACTCAGGTGTCTGTGCATTGGGGGAATAGCGAACCGAGATCAGGGCGACAGCCGCAGTTATGAGCGCAAGCGTGACGACGGGGTTATCCATAAACATCTCCAAACGATCCCACCCGGATCGTGGCATCTAACAGAGGCGATTGGGTTATGGCTATGGACGTTTCGGACGGCTGACGCAGATGTTATCTGCGGTGAAGAGGCAGTCGCGACCCCGTCATGTCAGCAAGAGACGCTCCGCGGCGAGGCGATGACCCGTCGCGGCGCGTTCTTTATCCGGCAGCACATCGAGGCTTGGCCATCGACCTGTCAGAAGCGCTTCGGCGTAACCGTTGGCGTGTCCAGACTGCCTGAGGGCTGTCGCTGCGCCAAAGGAGTCGTAGCCGAGCCGCGTGAGGCTGAACCGCAGGCCGCCGTTGTCGCATGTGCCCTCGATGAGGCCGTACCAGCCATCCGCGCTGCCATCGTTTGCGGGCATTCCGATGACGCCGGGATTGAACCAGACGCGCTCTCCGACATGCTGCACGAAGGGTATCCCGCAGTGCCCGGCGATGACCAAATCGGCTCCGGCGGCGTTGAGCTCGGATACTTTTTCGGCAGCCGGTGTCGAAGCGAAGATGAAGCGGCTGTTCACTCGCACGCCGCCGTGGATGACACGGGCGCGACGTCCGGCGATGTCGAAGGTGAGCGTGGTGGGAAGCTCCGCCATCCACGCTCGTACGTCGTCACGCACGGACCGGTCGGCAAACGCGTACCAGCTATTCGAGAGAAGATCGCAGACTGTTCCCTCGCCGAATCCGCAACCGCAATCGCCTGCCCGCTGTGCCAGTTGCTCTTCGCAGTTGCCCTTGATGACGTGGCAACCCCACTCGCGGATCAGATCAACCGTCTCATTGGGGTTGGCGCAGTAGGCGACGATGTCGCCGGTACAGATGACGCGGTCAGGTGGAATGTCGAGGCGCTGGGCCTCGCGCCGGATGGCCTCGGTCGCCTGCAGGCTCGAATACGGGCCGCCGAAGCACAGGATCGGGCAGGTGCCGGGAATAGTGATGTTCATAGCCTCGCCTGCCAGCGGACCGCGTCATCGAGACGGTCGTTGCCCCAGAAGACTTCGCCATCGCTCGTTACGAAGCTCGGTGCGCCGAAGATGCCAAGTTGTCGAGCTTTGGCGACTTGGGATCTCAGCGCCTGTTTCACTTCCGGTTCGGCAGACTTGGCGAGGATTTCCTCGGCGCGCAACCCTTGGCAATCGAGTATGGCGGCGAGGACCTCATCCTCGTCGATGGGCAGGAGCCAGGCGAACTGAGCGTGGTAGACCGCCTGGGAGAACCTCTTCCTCGGCTCCCGATCCTCCAGGCAAAGCGCAACGCGCGCCGCCTTCAGCGAGTTCTGCGGAAATGGATTTGGTTTTCGCATTGGCGGCAAATCCATCGCGGCGCAGATACGCTCCAGATCGCGCCACATGTACCGGCCCTTCTCCGGTTGCAGGTTGAAGGGCGAGGTATTCCAGCCGAGCGCCTCGAAAATCGGGCCGAGCAGAAACGGCTGCCAACTGACGGCTATGCCCTGTCTCGCCGCAGCCTCCTCGATGCGCATGGCGGCTGGATAGGAGTAGGTGCTGGCGAAGTCATACCAGAAATGCAGGGCGGGCATAACCTCGGATTCCTGCCGTCAGATGGGAGCGGGGGGAAACAGGACGCCTGTCACCACCGCCTTGGCCAGGAAATAGATCACGACGAATTGGGCCGCGGCCACGAGCGTGCCGACGATCTGAGCCGGCGGGGCTGCGGTCTTGATCGCGCCCTGGCGCGGCTTCAGCATCGGGATGAGGCGCTGCACGCTCATGCCGACAACTCCAAACACGATCCCGACGGCAAGCGTTCCGAAGATGAAATACACGAGTGCCTGCCACGACAGGAACGCACCGCCAGGCGTCGTCCAGAACAGCCAGACGCCGACGCCGACCCAGAGGATGGTCGCGAAATAACCGGGGAAGTCTTCAGGACGGTTTGAAAGGTTCATCGCTCGATATTCGGCTATCTTGAAGGTCTGCTCTACATTTTCTTTTGTCAGGCGGGCCTGTCGAGGACCAGCGCCTTTTGCAGTGCCGGGCGGTCGCGGCAGCGTTCCACGTAGTCTTTCAGTAACGGGCTGTCGGGGAGAATCCCGAACAGGTCCATGACGTGAACGCTTGAACCGATGAGGACGTCGGCTGCCGTAAAACGCTCGCCCATGATCCACGGACCGCCGGCAACGCCGCGTTCGAGGACCGCAATCATGGAGTCGAAACTGCCGTGGCCATAACTCGACGGTTTCGGTTCGAGGTTCATGAAACGCTCCACCATGGCAGGTTCGATGACGGAGTTGGTGAACATCAGCCACTGCAGAAACTCGCCCCGCCGCGGGTCGTCGATCGGAACGCCGAGCCCGTCCTTGGGATACTTGTCGGCAAGGTAGAGGCAGATGGCGCCCGAGTCCCACAACCTGGTAGAGCCGTCGCTGATGGCGGGGACTTTCCCCATTGGGGAGGCGGCGCGGAAGTCTGGATCGTCCCTGTTCTCGCCGTCGCGGATGCCGACGCGGATGCGCTCGTAGGGCTCGCCCAACTCCTCCAGCATCCAGACGATGCGGAAGGCTCGCGTCTGTTCGCACCAGTAGAGTTTCATGGGGTTCGGTATCCTTCGCCCTGACACACGACGTCATCCCCGCGAAGGCGGGGAGCCGGCCGAGTTCCGTTTTGTAGCGCTCCTTGGAGGAGATTGATATCCGGATGGATACCACCCTCCGGAAGGATGACGGATTAAGGATTGTTTCGTTGAAGTCAAGACGGCGGTTCACTTCTGTGGCCTAAAGCAGGCCGCGCAGGAACGGCCACTCCCACAGCGGCCCCAAGAGTTCGCCAGCGGCGGCGGCCGCGGCGATCAGCAGCGACAGATATGCGATGAAGCTTGTTCGCCCCTGGCGCTGGCCGATGCGATAGATGATGTCGTTTTGTTCGGCGAGCTTGGCGGCGATCTTCTCGGCGATCAGTTCGGCGGCGGCGGCGTTGGCATCAATCGCGGTTCGGGACAGCTGTTGCTCGTGACGCTCACGCATGACGCGTTCGTGAAAGGCTTCCGGATCGGTCATCGGCATCACTCCGGGCGGGAAAGGAAGGGGACGGTCCATTATTCCAGGCGGTAGAACGCGGCAGGAATGCGGCGGATGCAGGGGTCCACACCGGTTCGTTTGACGCCACAAGCTATCCTCCCGGCATTTAATGCCGGGATGGTCCCCAGGGATTAGGGGCTCGCCTTCTGCAACCCGCCGGGATGGCCAGTTGGTAAATTCGACTGGTTGAGGTTACTCCGCTGCCAACCTTTTTGCGTCGCTGTTCCGCCGCACGTCCGGCGGGACGGCGTCGTCGATGAGCATGGCGACCGCTTCGTCGAGGCTCATTACCTGCTGTTGTTGCGAACCGAGCCGGCGTATCGAGACGGTGCGCTCTTCGGCTTCGCGTTTGCCTGCAACCAGCATCACGGGGATTTTCTGCAGCGAGTGCTCGCGTACCTTGAGGTTGATCTTCTCGTTGCGGAAATCGGTCTCGGCGCGGATGCCGGCAGCCTTCAGGCGAGCGTGGACTTCGCGGCCGTAATCGTCGGCATCCGAGACGATTGTTGCGACGACGGCCTGGATCGGGGCGAGCCACAGCGGGAAGTGACCCGCGAAGTTCTCGATCAGGATTCCGGTGAAGCGCTCGAGCGAACCGAACATGGCGCGGTGGATCATCACCGGCGTCTGCTTTTCGGAATGCTGGTCGATGTAGATCGCGCCAAGCCTGCCGGGCAGGTTGAAGTCGACCTGGGTGGTGCCGCACTGCCAGTCTCGGCCAATCGCATCGCGCAGCACGTATTCGAACTTCGGCCCGTAGAAAGCGCCTTCGCCGGGGAAAATCTCGGTCTTGATGCGTCCCCCGCCATCGGCTTCGATCTTCTTCAGGACCTTGCCCATGACCTCTTCGGCGCGGTCCCACAGGGCGTCCTCTCCGATGCGCTTTTCCGGCCGCGTCGATAGCTTCACGACGACTTCGTCAAAACCGAAGTCTTGGTAGATCGACAACATAAGGTCGTTGATCGCGAGACACTCGGCTTCAAGTTGGTTCTCGGTCAGAAAGACATGGGCGTCGTCCTGGGTGAAGTGGCGCACGCGCAAAAGTCCGTGCAGCGCGCCGGAAGGTTCATAGCGGTGAACCTTGCCGAACTCGGCGATACGTACGGGGAGTTCGCGATAGGACTTCAGGCCGTGCTTGTAGATCTGCACGTGGCCGGGACAGTTCATCGGCTTGCAGCAGAAAACCCGCTCATCTGGAAGCACGGTCGTGAACATGTTCTCGCCGTAGTTTTCCCAGTGGCCGGAGGTTTCCCAGAAGTGCTTCTCCATCATGTCGGGGGAGTTGACCTCGACGTAGCCTGCCTCCTGCTGGCGGCGGCGCATGTAGGAGATCAGCGTCTGGAACAACGTCCAGCCCTTCGAATGCCAGAAGACGGACCCTGGGGCCTCCTCCTGGAAGTGGAACAGGTTCATTTCTCGGCCAAGCTTGCGGTGATCGCGCTTCTCGGCTTCCTCGATGCGGTGCAGGTACTCGGCAAGCTGGTTCTCGTCGGCCCAGGCGGTGCCGTAGATGCGCTGGAGCATGGCGTTATTCGAATCGCCGCGCCAATAGGCACCCGCGACGCTCATCAGCTTGAACGCCTTGCCAACCTGCCCCGTCGAAGTCATGTGCGGGCCGCGGCACAGGTCGAGCCACTTGCCTTGTCTATAAATCTTGAGGCTCTGGTCCTCGGGGATCGCATCGACGAGTTCGACCTTGTAGTTCTCGCCAGCCTTGGCGAAGAACTCCCGGGCCTCGTCGCGCGACCAGATCTCCTTGGTAAAAGGCTCATTCTTCGCGATGATCTCGGCCATCTTCTTTTCGATTTTGGCGAGGTCTTCGGGCTGGAACGGGTCGTTCTTGGCGAAGTCGTAATAGAAGCCGTTGTCGATCACCGGGCCGATGGTCACCTGCGTGCCGGGCCACAGCTCCTGCACGGCCTCGGCCATGACGTGGGCGGCATCGTGGCGGATCAGCTCAAGCGCTTCCCGGTCGTTGCGCGTGATGATGCGGATGTCGGCATCGTTTTCGATCGGGTCGGCGAGGTCGACGAGTTCGCCGTTGACCATGAGCGCCACGGCCTTCTTGGCGAGCGACTTCGAGATCGATGCGGCGAGGTCTTTCCCGGTCGTGCCCTTTTCAACGGGACGAACGGCGCCATCGGGGAATTTCAGATTGATTTCAGCCATGGTCGTGGCCCTCCTCTCAATCGCTGCATACCGCGCAGGTAAGATGGGTTTATGTGGGTGGTTCCACACTTCCTGAGATCGCGTGGAGCCTGGGACTTGGTCCACACTTCCTAAGGTCATGTGGAGCCTGATTACGGCTCAGGAGATCGCACCGTTCATGTAGGGCGACTTCTGGCAGAATTCGAGGGATCAGGGAAGGGGGCCGCCCTAAGGATGATGAGCCGCCGATCGGACCTGTATTGGTGCGCGACCAGGTGATCGCGATCATTTTGAGCACAACCAATGAAACCGATCGTTGTCCTACCGATCGTCGACATCCTTGATTGCTTGCTCGGCGACTTTTTGCGGAGATCCGCCCAGCCGAATTAACGAGAGTATTCGTTTCGCCAGGCTCTGGCGCTTCACTTCATTCGGCGGGACCCCGTGCTTATCCGTGTGCTGCCGCTCCGCAGCATCTAAGGCTTCAGCGGCCCTTCGGATCGTCGTTGGTCCAAATGAGTCATCCTCGTCCTTCGCTGCCATTTTGACCTCTTCTGTTGCTACATATCCCAGAATACTCCATTCATCCGACAAATGTCATTGAATCCACCGGATGCAGGTGAAGTGGCGTGGGAACGCTCGGCGTCGGGCAAACTGGTGAAGGCCGTGAGGACTTTGGGGCGCACAATCTTGACCACGAACATCTTCCCTCCCGAATTCACGCGTTAGCTCCATCGGTGCAAGTCGTCCACCCCGGGGGGGCGCCTCACAACGCTGCGACTGCACTTAACAATGCTGGGAGAATAAACGCCATGAAATCATTAATTGCCGTTCGAACCGTGTTGATCGCGTTTGCAGCCCTAGTTTGCCTATCGTCCGCCAGTCATGCCGACAGAGGCTATGTGTCGCTGACGATCTACAAGGCAGGATGGATTATTGGCGGGTCAGGAGGCAGCGGCACCCTCGATTTCCACGGCCAAACCTACGGATTGTCGGTCGGCGGACTGGACTATGGCCTGGTCTTCGGCGGCTCCAAGACCGTGCTGCGCGGGCGGGTCAAGAACATCACCCACCCATCGGATGTCGAAGGCATTTATGCTGCCGCCGGTGCAGGCCTCGCGTTGGGCGAAGGTGCGCGGGCAATCGTGCTGACCAATCAGAAAGGCGCCGTGCTCGAACTCAGCGGCAGGCAAGTCGGGCTAATCGCGAACCTGGACCTGAGCGGTCTTGCGATCACGCTGGATTAGACCACGTTCAGCATAATTCCTGTCGACGCGAAAGCTCTGTGCGTGGGGTTTTCATTCAGGTCAGGCTATTTCGCCAGGCGCAGTAACGCCGCGCCGGTCAGCGTGACGACCGTCGAAACCACCTTGCCGAGGTCGAGGCGTTCCTTCAGGACAAACACGCCAAGCAGCAGCGCAAACACCATGCTGGTTTCGCGCAGGGCCGTCACCAATGGGATGGGAGCCTGCGTGAAGGCCCACACGACGATGGCGTAGGCAATGAAGGATGCCGAACCGCCGAAAAGCGTCAGCAATCGCGCATTCGCGGCCATGCGCCGGACGACGCCGGGTCGGACGATGGCCATGGCCGCTGTCCAAACGACTGCGTTGATGATCGACAGCCACGCGTAAAACGCCACAGGACTGCCTGCGACGCGCGCACCCCATCCATCGTTCAGCGAATAGGCGGCGATGAAGCAGCCGGTGACGAGGGCCGAGAACGCGGCCGGTGCGTTGCGCAGGCCATCGGCGCGGCGGACCAATGCGACGCTGATGATCCCGGCGGCTATGAGCAGGATCCCCGCGTATTGCACGCTGAGGAGTTCCACCCCGAGGCAGCCAACCGACACGGCGGTGACGATGAGCGGGGCAACACCACGCGCGATTGGATAGACCTGGGTCAGGTCCCCGAGGCGATAGGACATCAACAGGAACGACTGATAGCCGAAATGCGCCGCTGCACCGGCTATGAGATAAGGCAAGCAGGCGATGTCCAATGCCGGAAAGAAAAGCAACGCCACGACCGCAAGCGGGGCATGTCCGATGACGATGGCGGACATCGACACGAACTTGTCGTGGCCGCCCTTTACGAGGGCATTCCAGGACGCATGCAAGGCAGCCGCCAACAGCACTGCGAAGAAGACGGTGGCGGGCATCGTGGAGTGTGACCTTGCATCGGAGGGTGGTTTTATTGTTCCGGCTCTGACCTTTGCACTGAACCGCGCCGCGCTGGGTAGCAAATGTCAGAACCGGGAAACTAGTGTCCCGTCTCCGAATTTCGCCTCCACTCTACGGCAACTATTTGCTGTTGTAGCCTTTGGATCAGTCTTTCTTTTTCCTCGTCGTCGGCCATCCGCTGGAGTTCAGTTTCCACGCGGCGGCCGAAAATCCGAAAGATACCTTCGACACGTTCTGTCTGGGAAATGTCCTCATTCGAGATGACCGCAAAGTGCCCCATCACCTCGTCCGCGCGGTTCCTGAGGGGCATACCGCAGTAGCTACTGCGGTGGGCCGCCTCTTTCGGGAAGCGCACGGCCAACTCGCTTGGGATGAGGATTGACTGGCCCTGATAGACCAGCTGGCATGGCGTCCCCTCGAGGCTATATTCGACCGGGGAGCCGAGCGCTCCGTCCCGCCAACTGTAGAGGGCGCGCACACGCGTTGGCGGCTTGTCGACAGCCTGCGTCACCATCGCGAGGCTGACCGGCATCACATCGTGCAGGTCGCGAACAAGGGAAGCCAGAAATTCGTTGCCGACGCTGCCGGCGGTACTTGCCGCGAGTTGATAAATCGGATCGCTATGTTGATTTATGCTTGAGCGTCTTTTGAAGAAGGATCAGGAATTTCAACCTATATCATGAGCTATGCACAATAACACTGGCCATATCCTTTACAGCGGCGGTGGCTCATTAGCCGTTCGGGACCACAATTTGCGCAGGAAACCAGTTGGGTCGCTTCAGCGCAGGCATGCACCCGGGCGCATGATATTGGCAGCGGATGGCGCCACTCCCTCATGGTTTTCGCCTATGCCGCGTGTTCGGCCAAGACGTTAACGGTCGTCCTCGCGCAGCGCCGCCTCGACACTCCAGGTCAATTCCCCTATCCAAGATGAAAATCATTCGAAGGGGAGCATGTCGGGCATGTCGAAGGCAATGATCGTCGATACAGGCGGAGGTTTCGAGAAGGTAAGCCTGGGCCAGCGCGAGGCGCCGGCACCCGGTCCTGGCGAAATCAAGGTGCGGCTGCACGCCTCTTCCCTCAACTATCACGACTACGTCGTTGTCAGCGGCGTGTGGGGACCGGTTGAGCCGCGCATACCGATGGCCGATGGCGCCGGCGAAGTCGTCGCCGTCGGACAGGGGGTGAGCGAGTTTTCGACCGGTGACGCCGTCGTCAGCACGTTTTTCCCGACGTGGCTCGATGGCGTGCCGCAGGTCGACAGTTTCGCAACCGTCCCCGGCGATGGTGTCGATGGCTATGCACGCGAGGAAGTCACCGCGCCCGCAACGTCTTTCACCCACGCTCCCAAGGGCTGGTCGCATACTGAGGCGGCGACTTTGACAACGGCCGGACTGACCGCATGGAGGGCGCTGTTCTCCGACGACCATGTGAAGCCTGGCGACACCGTCCTCGTGCAGGGCACGGGCGGGGTCTCGATTTTCGCGCTGCAGTTCGCAAAAATTGCCGGAGCAACGGTGATTGCCACTTCTTCGAGCGATGCCAAGCTCGAACGGCTGACGGCGCTCGGTGCCGATCATGTCATCAATTATCGCGCCGATCCCGCCTGGGGCGAAACGGCCCGCGCTCTGACAGGCGGCCGCGGCGTCGATCATGTCGTCGATGTCGGTGGCCCGGCAACGCTGGACCAATCCATGGCGGCGGTGCGCGTCGCCGGCCACGTATCCCTGATCGGGATACTGAGCGGCGTGGAAGGTTCACTCCAACTCATACCCGCGCTCGTTCGCCAGATCCGGCTACAGGGCGTACTGGTTGGCAGCCGGGCACATCAGATCGAAATGATCCGCGCCATCGACCGCAACGGCATGCGGCCCGTCATCGACAAGGTGTTCCCGCTTGCGGAAATCGTCGCGGCCTTCCGGCATCAGGAAAGCAACCGCCACTTCGGAAAGATTTGCCTGGAATTCTGAGCGATCAGGCAGGCGGCCGATGGCTCTCAGGGGCGAGTATTCGTGACGGTGCGGCAAAGCTGAAGGGGGAGCAGCAGTGTATCGCCGTTCACGCTTCCCCATCTCCGCCCGTCCATCGCTTCTCCATATGCTTCCCCGTCCAGCGGCCGTAGCGCCACGGCGCCAGGGGGTGGCGTACTTCGTGGATGTCCGGGACAGGGTCGTAACCGGCCGAGCCGCCTGGGCGGCATCGCCAAATCCGGGAAACCATTAACCAGAAGCCGCGCCAGGGGCCGTTCCTGTCGATCGACTCGATGGCATATTCGGAGCATGTCGGCAGGTGGCGGCACTGCCAGCCGACGTAGGGCTTCAGCGTCCAGCGGTAGACGTGAATTGGGACCTTGAGGAGTTCGCCGAGAAGCTTCACGCTGGCTCGCTCGAAGCTGCGTGCTGACGCTTAGCATCGATCTGGGCCATGGCGTCGAGCACGGCGTCGAAAACCAGCAGCGTCGAGGTGTGCCGCGCTTTGTAATCGCGCACCGGTTCGAGGACTGCGAGATCGGCCCAGCGCCCGCCGGGCGGCGGTCCGTTCTCTTTCAGCATGGCGCGCATCTTGGCGGCGACCTCCGCCATCTCCTTCTTCGGGGTGCCGACGATCTCGCGTCCGACGACGGAGGCGGCGGCCTGGCCTAAAAGGCATGCCTTTACGGTCTGGCCGTAGCCGGTGACCACGCCGCCGTCCATGGTGAGATCGACCTGCACAGTCGAGCCGCATAGCTTCGAATGGGCGGTCGCGCTGGCATCCGGATTGCCGAGACGCTCGGATCGCGGAATCGCCGCGGCGAGTTCCAGGATGCGGTTCGAATAGATGGCGTCGAGGTCGGTCATGCGCGATTTTGCCTTGACTGTCGGGGCGGCTGCCGCCTGTCTGTGTGTTGCAGACGAATATAGGCATTTCATCCGCCGGAGCGAAACCTTCCAGTTCTACGGTGAAGTGAAGTCAACGTTTTGACACCAAGGACTCCGATCGACGCCATGCCTGATGATACTCCGATATTCGCGGCTCCCGGCCCCAAACAGGAGCTGGAGGAGGGATCGACCTTCACCCCCCGCTTCGATGCCGAGGGGCTTATTCCGGCCATCGTAACGGAGGCCGAAAGCAACGAAGTGCTGATGTTCGCCTACATGAACGCCGAAGCGCTGCGCCTGAGCGTCGAGACGGCGGTTGCGCACTTCTATAGCCGCTCGCGTGGACGCTTGTGGAAGAAGGGCGAAGAGAGCGGCAACCTGCTGCACATCGTGTCGATGCGGACCGATTGCGATCAAGATGTCGTGTGGCTCAGCGTCCGTATCGACGGGCACGGCGCCGCCTGCCACACCGGGAGGAAGACCTGTTTTTACCGTGACGTGGCGCTGGGCGATCGTATCGACGGAGCTTTCCGGCTCTCAGAATCGATCTTTGAGCGGGCCTTCGATCCCGGCGAAGTGTACTCCGGCAAGGACGAAAAGAGCTGATGCGGCAGCGGCAGCAGGACGCATATTGTTGTACTTACTCTGGCGCCTGGAGCAACATTCGCTCCAGAAGTGCGATCGCGTTTTATAGGATGATGCTCTAGTTGTCGGTTAACCCCGCCCCGATATTCTGTCGTGTTAGCATCCCAGTGTTGACGCGCGAGTCGCCGATGCCATGCCGGTCTTGTGGCGGTTCGCACGCTGTCTGCAGTTCTGGAATGCAGGTTTTACCGGCAACGCTGCCGGCCCACCGGGGGAATGTCGGATGGATCGATTGAGAATCGGATTGGCGCTCGGCGGCGGTGCGGCACGCGGATGGTCGCATATCGGCGTCCTGCGGGCGCTGGAAGAGGCGGGGATTCGGCCCCAGGTCATTGCCGGAACCTCGATTGGGGCCGTTGTCGGAGGGTGTTATGCGGCAGGCCACCTTGACGACATCGAAGCCTTTGCCCGCGAACTGACGATGCGCCGGGTATGGGGTTTCCTCGATTTCAATCTTGCCGGGACGGGTCTCATCACCGGCGGGCGGTTGACGGAACGCCTTATTGACACCGTCGGCGGACAGAAAATGCAGGATCTCCCCATCTGCTTTACTGCTGTCGCCACCGAAATCGGCACAGGTCACGAAATCTGGCTCTCCAAAGGCGGGCTCGCCAACGCCATCCGGGCCTCCTATGCGCTGCCGGGCATTTTCAAACCGGTTAAGATCCGGGGGCGTTGGCTGTTCGACGGGGCGCTCGTAAACCCGGTCCCGATCTCGGTATGCCGGGCGATGGGCGCGCGCTACGTCATCGCAGTCAACCTCAACTTCGATCTATCCTCGCGCGGAACGCTTGCCCCGCAGGTGGAATTCGATACTGAGCCGGAAGTTGAAACGGAGCTGGATGTCATCCCGCTCGCGAAGGAAACCGGCGGCTTCAACGCGCGCCGGCTGCTGCAGCGCCAGCTTTTCGGACGCGGCGAGAACGTGCCGGGCATCTCGACGGTCGTGGTCGAAGCCTTCAACATCGTCCAGGATCGGATTGCCCGGTCGAGACTGGCGGGCGATCCTCCCGATGCGATGATCAGCCCAAGGCTGCATGGCATCAATTTGTTCGATTTTCACAGGGCGGCGGAATTGATCGATCTGGGATACGCGGCCGCGAAGCGCGAGATCGAAACGATCCACCAGGAAATCACCGTGCGCGAACAATTGGTCGGCCACGGGCACCGCATTACGGCCTGAGGCAGCGCCCGAGGCGACTGGGTCCTCACCGGTGAGGCACTTCCAGATGCTGGCCCGCCAAGGCGGAGTCTGAGTCAGCCGGTGGCGAGATAATCGCGCATGGCGGACACTTCCATCTCGACCTCTGCGATGTGATGCTTGACGACGTCGCCAATCGAGATGATGCCGACGAGATTGCCGCTTTCGACAACCGGCAGATGTCGGAACCGGCCCTTGGTCATCATTTCCATCAGTTCCTCGATGGTGCGGTCGAGACTGCAGATAGTTACGTCGCGCGTCATGAATTCCGAGGCCGGACGGCCCAGCACCTGTTGACCGCTGGAGGCTATTGCCCGAACGAGATCGCGCTCCGAAACGATTCCGATCACGCCGCCATGGTCGTCGACGATGACAATGGCGCCAATGCGTTTTTCCGACAAAGCGACCGAAATATCGAGAAGTGTTGTACTTGCGTGTGCGGTTGCTACAGCCCTGCCCTTGGCTTTCAACAGAGTTGCTACGTTCATTGCAATCGCCTCCGGTTCATTTGGATACCCCTTGCAATTGCGGCGAACCGTCAGGGGCTTGATTACATTTGCGTGAATGCTGCTTCAGAATGTCGCAAAACGCAAGGCTCAGTGCACAATCCTTGGTTCGAAACGGGGCCTAGGCGGGGCCGGATCGAAGAAGCCGAAGCACAAGAGGCCAGCAAGATAGCCGCCCAGATGGGCCTCCCAGGCAATCCCGCCTTCCCCGGCAAGCCCCGGAATTCCAAAGGCTGTGACAGCGTTCAGCAGAAGGTAGATGGCGGTGACGGCAAGAACGCGCTTATCGCTCAACGCCCTCGTTAACCGCATCAGCGGAACCGAGCGGGGGCGTTCGCGCAGGACAGAAATACTGCCCATGTCGATGGCGCTGAACAAAAATCGCATGACCGCCCCCATCATTCCGGAGACCGCGCCCGATGCCCCGACCACGGGAACGCCCGCACCCCAGTGAAAGCCCATGAACGTCGCCGCACCGATAATCCCGGTAAAGGCGGTCAAAGCCAGAAACCGGACCGTGCCCACGCGCATAGCAATGGCGCCGCCGAACGCCAGGAACCAGACCGAATTAAACATGAGGTGGATGCCATCGCCATGGACGAACATATGCGTGATCCACGACGTCCAGGAGGCCAGTTCGCCGCCCGGGATCTGATCGGCAAAACCCGCGTAACGCGCCGGCACGAAGGCCAACGCGATCGTCAGCCAGTCGTCTTCGTTAATTGGAAGGAACTGGCGCACGGCGTGGATCGCCACGAAGATCCCTATCAGCGCGACGACGCTTCCGGGCACGTTGAAAATCGGCTCGCGGTGGGGCTGATGCAATTGAGGCTCCATCAATTTTGCTCTCGGCAGTGTCGGTCGGGACCACCACCAGCGCGGGCAGCGTTAACGTTCCCAGGGGCGGCGGGCAAGCGGGCAACCAGCAGAAAGGTCGCGATTGCCGGTGCGGATGGCACGGTTGCTGCTGAGTTGGGCGCACAAGACTGAACAATTGCGAACAACCGTGTCATTTTCGGACGGCGGCGGAGAAAACCATGGAGGTCCTGCGCCGCGCATGCCGGGGCACCGACGGAGCGACGGGCAAAAATGAGAACCGCAACCAACATAGCTCTCTACGGTTATTGGAACAGTGTCCGGGCCGGGCGCATTGCGCCACGCCGTTTTGAGATCGAACCTGCACGGATCGCCGATGTTCTCTCCGACACCTTCATCCTCGAATTCCAGGACCCATCCTCATTCGTCTACCGGCTCGCAGGGACCCGCATATGCGAAACCGCGGGCCGCGAGATGCGCGGGACCAGTTTCCTTGAGGGTTGGCGGGAGACCGACAAATTCGTGTTGCAACGGCATCTGACTTCGGTGCGCAAACTAGGTGCGGTTGCCCGGTTTCTCATCGACGGTGTCTCGGAGCAAAACCGCATGGCGCGCTTCGAAGTGCTCATTCTTCCATTGTTGCATAACGGCGAGTCGATCGACCGGTTCCTGGGGGGGGTTGTTGCCATCAATCCGCAGCCCTGGCTCTCGGCGACGCCGGTCGAATCGTTCCGCATAGTCGAAACTGAACTGACCTACCCCGCCGAGGGTTGCGATGTGCCCGAACCGGTGCTGCGCGCAGCCCCCAGCGGATTGTCCCAGCCCACGGTCTTCCCGGGTCTTCGCACTGCCCGGATCGTGCGTCACGACCGGCGGCAGTTCCGCGTCTACGAGGGCGGGCGGTCCCAGCAGACCGACGAGAACTCCTAATACTTGAGGTTCCCTGCAGCGCGTGTTCGTGCAGCGACTGCCAGTTCCATACAGGTATGGTGCCCCCCACGCGCCAAATCGACTGTTGTCTATGGACGGGAGCGGGACTCGCAGCCCTTTGCCTAGCCTGCAGTATACGAGCTCCCGGCCCGCTATCGGGCGGATCGAGAGACGGCCTCCGAAATTCAACGCGCAATAGATTGTCCCAAAATAATTACGGCTATTATCTAAACGTTAAAACACCCAGCCGATACTCGATGGAGTAATCACAGACCGCCTGTCGTCGGAGCGGTCGAATTGTGCAGATCCTTGCGTTCGAGGTTGTTTGATGCCTGCCCTACACGCCCAGGTGACCCGCCATCCATCCTCGCAACTGAGGATGCCCGATGTCGATTTCGGCGACCGTTACCGGACCATGGAATTGGCGCTTCAGGGGCGTTTCATGCGCACCGACAAGTCGGAATATCCCGCCAAGATGATCACAATCTCGGTTGCGGAAATGCAGATGACTTCGCCGGTACTTCTGGCGCCGAAGGAGAAAGTCGTCGCCTATTTCGAACACGTCGGGCTTATCGACGGAGCCGTCGACCGGGTGTACGAATCTAGTTTTTCGATGTGCCTCAATATCACCACGCGCAAACGCGAAAAACTGGCTGCTCAGCTCACTTGGCTGATCAACCGTTCTGATTTTACCGGCCTCGAAGGTCGCCGGCACGAGCGCATCGCGGTTGGCAACAAGACGGTCACGATGCAGCTCGGCGAACGTGCCGTCCAGTGCGCTCTGCTTGACATTTCACTATCGGGGGCTTCGCTGGGCACGCACTTCAGGCCGGTTATCGGCACGGAAGTCATTGTCGGGATGCAGCACGCCGTCGTGCGCCGTCATCACGACCACGGCATCGGCGTCCAGTTTCTCCAGGTTCAAGAGGCAAATGCCCTGCAGTCGCTGTTTGACTGATGAAGATAGCCAGAGAGTTCGGCATGGCCCATCGGGCTGGCGCCGGTTCGAGGCTTAGGGAACGAATGCGGTCTACGCCGGGTTGGTCTGTTCGCCGGTCCAGTTTTGGTTCTCATGTGAGTTATCTGGAGTTGTTTTCTCAGATGCGTATCGGGGTCATTTTAGCTTTCGCGGCGAGTTTGATGGCGCTTAGCCTGTCAGAGGCGAGTGCCGAACCGCAGACATCCTCTTACTATGGGCAACAGTATTCGCCCTTCATGCGTGCGTTCGGCACCGCGCAACCGCCATACGGCTTCGTCCAGTTCTGCGAGACCCAGCCGCAGTATTGCCTCGGTCACTGGCGCGTCAATGAGCGCTTCGATGCAACGCCCGAACGACTGAGCGAACTTGACGAGGTCAACCGCACCGTCAACGCGGCGATCACACCTGTCACCGACATGGAAGCCTACGGCGTCGAGGAGTACTGGACACTTCCGCAAACCTCGGGCGATTGCGAAGACTATGTGCTGTTGAAGCGCCAATGGCTGATGGCGCGCGGCTGGCCCGACAGCGCGCTGCTCGTGACCGTCGTGCGCGATGAACACGGGGATGGGCACGCGGTACTGACCGCGCGCACGTCGCAAGGTGATTTCATCCTCGACAACAAGGTCACCGAGGTCCGCATCTGGAGCGCCACGCCCTACCAGTTCGTGATGCGCCAGTCTTACGTGAACCCCAAGGCATGGGTGTCGCTGGAAGAGGTGGTGCGTGATCGTCCGGTCGTGACGGCGGGCCAGAAGTCGAAGCGATGATCCTCATTGTCCGCAATTTGCTGCGCAGGGTGTGTGCCCCGGCATAGCGGCTGTGGCCCCGGTATGAGGAGAGAACCTGTGGCCCCGGCATAGCGGGCGTCGGCGCGGTGAAGCGACCGTGGTGGTGATCCCCTCGAAGGCAATGACCGGACGCCAGAAAACCCAGGTCAGGCTTCGTCCGCAATCCATATATCGGCCGCTCAACTGTCCTGCGCGCGCAGCTTCCCCCTGAACCGCTGCCAGTTCTGGACATAGCGTCCGGCGGTAGCTTTGACTTCGGCGACCTGTTCGGCAGTCAGTTCGCGAATGATGCGGCCCGGTGAACCGACCACGAGCGAGCGCGGTGGGATAACCTTGCCCTCGGGGATCAGCGAATTGGCGCCGATGAGCGACCCTTCTCCAATGACCGCGCCATTGAGGACAATCGAGCCGATGCCAACGAGGGCGCCCGGCTCCACCGTGCAGCCGTGCAGCATGACAATGTGGCCGATGGTGCAATCGGGATGGATCGTCATCGGGTAGCCGGGGTCCGTGTGCAGGACGCAGTTTTCCTGGATGTTGACGCGTTCGCCGAGGACGATGGGCTCGTTATCCCCACGTATCACCGTGCCGAACCACACGCTCGCGTCCTCGCGGATGTCGACGTTGCCGATCACTGTTGCGGTAGGCGCGACCCAGTAGCGGCCGTTGGCGGGGGTCTTAACCTCTGCATCGAGGGCGTAAAGCGGCATGGTCGCAATCTTCCCGTTCAGACGTCTTCGAGATCCATCTCAAGGATGGCCATCTGCAACTGGTACTCGACCTCGCCCTCGTCCTCGATGCGATACAGCGTGGCGATGAATTCGTCGCCGATGAAGACTTCGGCCATGTCGGCCTTCTTGGGCTGCGGGCGCAAACCGATGTTCTTCAAGCCGAAGGTCTTGCGCAGATAGGTTTCGATTTTGGCGAGTTCCGTCTTGTCCACGGGCGTGGTCTCCTTGGTGTCGTGCTTGGATACGCGTGCGGGCCGTTATGGCGGTCAGGAGCCGTTCGTGTCCAGGGCCGGCATGTCAAGTTGCTGATCCATCGAACTGGCAGGTTCCGAGCAGCCCGCAGGGCCGACGATGCGCGCCGGGACGCCGGCGACCGTCACTTCCGAAGGAACGTCCTTCAAGACCACCGAACCGGCCGCCACGCGTGAGCAGCAACCCACCTTGATGTTGCCGAGGATCTTGGCGCCCGCTCCGATGAGGACACTGTCGCCGATCTTGGGATGGCGATCGCCGGTGACCTTGCCGCTGCCGCCGAGCGTGACGCCGTGCAGGAACGAGCAGTTGTCGCCGACGACAGCCGTTTCACCGACGACAAAGCCGGTGGCGTGGTCGAGCATGATGCCCTTGCCGAAGCGAGCGGCAGGGTGGATGTCGACGCTGAACAGCTTCGAACTCTGGCTTTGCAAATAGAGCGCGAAGTCCTTGCGGCCCTTAAGCCAGAGCGCGTGGGCAAAGCGGTATGTGACGAGGGCGTGGAAGCCCTTGAAGTAGAGCAGCGGCTCGATGAAACGGTCGCAGGCAGGGTCGCGCTCATGGACGGCGGCAAGATCTGCACGCAATGCGTTACCAAGGTCTGGCAGCTCGTCCAGCACGCGCCCGAAGGTCTTGGAGATGAGTCCGGCATCCACGTCGGTATGATTGAGGCGCTGGGCAAGGCGGTGAATGATCGCCTCCTCAAGTGTATCCTGTCCCAGCACTGTGGCGAATACGAACGAGCCCAGCGCGGGTTCTGCGCGCATCACGGCTTCGGCTTCCTCGCGCACGGCCATCCAAACCGGATCGTGGTTCGAGGCTTCATCGGTCGGCAGCTTGTGGATTTTCTGGGCCATGTGAGACACCTCTGGGAATCGGGCTCGCCGATGCAGCACGCCCGATTTCCAGGGCGCGCCAGTCAAGCGAATGCTGTTGGAATGAATGTAGTCCCTTTGGCTCCCGGTCAAAAGGGCGGACTTGTAGAACTGCGATCCCGTGATCGCCCAGACGGCGGCGTGTGAGGGGGCCGACGGCACGGAAGGAAGCTAATCGACTTCCAGGACGACGCGTCCGCGCACCTTTCCAGCGATGATCTGCGGCGCAAGTTCCACGACATCCCTCCATGGGCGGGTAAGCGTGAGTTCGGCGAGCTTGGCGCGGTCGAGGTCGGTTGCAAGGCGGTTCCAGGCGGCAAGACGCCGATCCCGCGGGACCATGACGCTGTCGATGCCAGCCAGCGTCACGCCGCGCAGGATGAAGGGCATCACGGTCGCGGGCAGGTCAGAGCCCTGGGCAAGACCGCAGGCGGCAACGCAGCCGCCGTATTTCGTCATGGCGATGGCATTGGCCAGCGTGTGGCTGCCCGCTACGTCAACTGCACCCGCCCAGCGCTCCTTGCCGAGCGGACGGCCCTTTTCGGAGAGTTCCGATCGGTCGATGACGTCGTTTGCGCCAAGGTGCTTGAGGAAATCGGCTTCCGCGGCGCGGCCGGTGGAGGCGATCACGTGGTGGCCCAGTTTCGCCAGAAGGGATACCGCGACACTGCCGACGCCGCCTGCGGCCCCGGTAACGAGGACCGGCCCCTTGTCCGGCGTCACACCATGGGCTTCGAGGGCCAGCACGCAGAGCATCGCGGTATAGCCAGCCGTACCGATGGCCATCACTTCTGAGGGCTCGAAGGCGGAGGGAAGCGGGATCAGCCAGTCGCCGTTGACGCGGGCGTACTGCGAATAGCCGCCGTCATGACCTTCACCGACGCCCCAGCCGTTCAGGATGACTTTATCGCCCTTGGCGTATGCGGGATGAGAGGAAGTCTCAACGGTGCCGGTGAAGTCGATACCTGGCACGAGGGGCCATTTGCGCACGATCGGTCCTTTGCCGGTGAGTGCGAGGCCGTCTTTGTAGTTGATCGTAGTATGGGTGACGCGGACAACGACATCGCCTGCCGACAGGTCGTCCAAAGTGATCTCTTCCCAGGCTGGCATTTGTCCGCCGTCGGTTTTGGACACGCGAAGGGCTTTGAAACGTTCCATATCTTCCTCGCTGGTGGTCTTGGTTTGCCTTGCCGGCACCGTCGCGCGGCTGAACCTGGTGTGCAAGAGCCCTCTCGAGGGGGTTTGGCTCATAAGTTATACAAGGGTAGTCTCGCGCCTGCGAAATCCTGTGGATGAGCTGGCGATGCACTTTACTGCAACACCAATCGGTGGGCTTCGAACTTTGCCGCATGCTGATCTATCGCAACCGGCGAAAATCCTTTGTCAGGACGCCAGTGCAACAACTTAGGCCGCTGGGCTCGCATGCGGACACAGTCATAGGTGCAGCCTTGCTGACGATCCAGGAGAGCTTTGATCCGTCGTCGTCGCCCTGCAATGTGATGCTTGATCGGCACACCCGTGGGCGCTGTTTGGCGTGCAATGCAAAAACTTTTTCGCTTGGCATTCAACGAAGGTCGCATCTAGGCTCCGGGTCAAGCTGCACCGACAGCGAATGAACAAGCCATAAGGCCGATCCAGGAGGCGACTATGACCTTACAGATGCAAATGACGACCCTCGCGGCGATAGTGTCGTTTGGTTTTCTCGCAGCGATCGTACTTGGCGCACTCTAGGAGCGTTCGCGACGCCTCACTAGCCACCTAAGTGCCTGCCCCATACCCCCGAACGGCTACGACAGCGTGAGATCAATCTCACGCTGTTCGTTTTTGTCGTGTTCGATGATTTCAGCTCTCTCAGCGGCGTACGAGATAACCGAGGATAGCACCGGCAAGTGGGATGAAACCTGGATTGACTTGCGCGGGCAGGGCTTGCAGCACCTCCGGGACGAACAGAATGATGGCTGCCCCGATGAGAGCGCCGACAAGCGCGGAGACGAGGGTTGAGGTGCCGGGCCGGCGCACCGCCTTCAAGACCAGCGATCCAATCAACCCGACCAGCCAGACGATGACCGCAAAACAGGTCGCATCAACGATCCCATCGATCAGTGCGCCCTGGTTGGGGATCTGGGCGGCTATGACGTCCTTGCCGAACCAGCCGATGATGATCTGCAACGCGATGAGTACGATATATCCGAGCATTCCCGAGGCCCCCCGAATGCAATTCGGCCGCACGTCCGCGGCGGCCGCAATTGCTGTTATGTCAAAATTGGCTGGCGCGCAGTGCCGGCCAATGCCCCCGGGCTAACACAAGCGTTGCGGGTGTCCAGCGAAAGCCCGGACCGGACACCAATCAGGCGGCTGATTTTTCAGAGGGTGTTGAGGCGTTGCACCTATGCGGGCGTGCGGATTGGATTCCAGCGCGTCGTTATCCGTCGATCCGAGCGCCAGAAGCGACGGCATATTCCAGGACAACTCTTCCGACCCAGGAAACGCCTTCGCGTTATTCCCTCAGATCAAATGTTGCGCTAGGCCCGCTGACGACCTCGCCGTCCTCTTTGGTGAAGGACGTTAATCCGGTATCAGGAATCAGTTCGAGGACCATTTCCGAAGGACGGCAGAGCCGAGCTTTGCCGTCGACAATGACGATCGGTCGGTTGATCAGGATGGGATTCTGCACCATGAAGTCGATCAGTTCGCCATCGCTCCACTTGGGATCGCCGAGACCGATATCATCATAGGGCGTACCTTTCTGACGGAGCAGACCGCGGACCTCGATGCCCATCAGGCCGATCAACTCGACAAGGCGCTCGCGCGTCGGCGGCTCCTTGAGATACTCAATCACTTCAGGTTCGATTCCGGCCGCGCGCAACATCGCAAGAGTGTTTCGGGACGTGCCGCAATTCGGGTTGTGATAGATGGTGGCGGGCATTCTTCAACCTTCCGTCTTGATGTTCGCAGCGCGCAGGCGGGCAGGATCTTTTCCTTCATACCAGACGCGGCTCGCGTTGACGAAGTACACCAGTGATAACATCACGGGCACTTCGATCAACACACCGACGACGGTCGCCAGGGCGGCCCCCGATTGAAAACCGAACAGGCTGATGGCCGCGGCAACCGCAAGTTCAAAAAAGTTACTGGCGCCGATCAGGGCCGACGGCCCGGCGATGCAATGGGCTTCGCCCGAAATGCGGTTAAGAAGGTATCCGAACCCGAAGATGAAATAGGTCTGAAGCAGGATCGGGACCGCCAGCAGTGCGATGATCAGCGGCTGGGCAAGAATTTGTTCGCCCTGGAATGCGAACAGCAAAACCAGGGTCGCCAGCAGGGCCATGATCGAGACCGGCTGGAATTGCCGCAACAATCTGTCGAGACCGGCCAGTCCCCGGTTCGCAATCGTGATGTGCCTGATTATCTGGGCGATCAACACCGGCACGACGATGTAAAGAGCAACCGAAAGGGCGAGCGTTTCCCAAGGGACGATGATTGCCGAAAGGCCGAGCAGGAGGCCGACGATAGGCGCGAATGCAAAGACCATTATGACGTCGTTGAGAGCGACCTGGCTCAACGTGAAGTGCGGCTCACCGTTCGTCAGGTTGCTCCAGACGAAGACCATGGCGGTGCATGGAGCAGCGCCAAGAAGGATCAGCCCCGCGATGTAGCTGTCCACCTGTGCTTCCGGAAGCAATGGACGAAACAGCCAGCCAATGAAAAGCCAGCCCAGGAATGCCATTGTGAATGGCTTGACCAGCCAGTTGGCGACAAGCGTGACGCTAATGCCGCGCCAATGCTGGGTGACGCCAGCGAGCGCACCAAGGTCGATGCGGATCAGCATTGGGATGATCATCAGCCAGATCAAAATAGCGACCGGCAGGTTGACACTTGCGATCTCGGCCGAACCGATTGCCTGAAACAGGGCCGGCATGAAATGGCCGAGCGCGATCCCAAGAACAATGCAAACGGCAACCCAGACCGTGAGGTATTTCTCGAAAGTTGACATGCGGCTCGCCTGTTTTGTTCGCTTGGTTGTGCGCGGCTGGATTTTTCTGTTGGACGCCGCGGTCGGACCTGCACTGTTCCGCCTCGACAGATGATGCGTCATTTTAAGGATGATCGGGAACTCAGGTCTTCGTTTCGACGCTGTCGGGCCCCATCACGTTCTGGCGGCGCACGTCTTTGGAGAAGTCCTTGACCCTGCCGCGCATGCTGTTGGCGTCGAGGTCCGGCTTGGCCATTTGGACGAACTTGTCGATGTGGTGGTACAGCAGCGAATACGTATCGGCGAAAGCGCCGAGTTTCTTGGAGTTGCTGCCTTCCTGTTTCGACGGATCGCGCATGCCCCAATGTTCTGTGATCGGATTCCCAGGCCAGACCGGACAGTTTTCGGCGGCTGCGTCGTCGCAAAGGGTGAAAACGAAGTCGATCTCGTCCTTGCCCGAGCCGGTGAATGCATCCCAGGATTTGGAGTGCAAGCCGTCCGTCTTATGCCCGTGATTCTGCAGGATCCGAATCGCCAAGGGATTGATTTCCCCGCGCGGCGTGCTGCCGGCACTGTGGGCGATGAAGGCGCCCTGGCCAAGCGCATTCATCAGGCATTCGGCGATGATTGAACGTGCCGAGTTGTGGGTGCACAGGAACAGTACGTTGTATGGGGCATCTCTTGTCATTTCATTCTCCTCGGCCGATGCGGAACAAAGATCGGGAATGCCGGCGACGACCGCCGAACACAGCGCGGGATTGCCGTCACAACAATCCTCGGTGAGAAACCCCAGCAGAGCGCGCATGCCCTCCACCTCCACGCTGTAGCGGACGAAGCGGCCGTCGCGCCACGAGCGCAGCAGCCCGGCGTGCACCAGTTCCTTCGAGTGGAACGAAAGGGTCGTTGCCCCGATGCCGACGATCCGTGCGATATCCCCTGCCGCCATCCCCGAAGGCCCGCACTTGACGAGCAAACGGAAGATGGACAGCCGGTTCTCGTGCGCCAGTGCAGAGAGCGCCTTGACGGCAGCTTGTCGATCCATGACTGCAACACTTCAAGTATTATTGAAAGCTTGTCAACGGGAATGCGCAAGAACGATGCAGACATCGGGGATCGGCCGACACCGGTTTTTGCTCGCCCGGTACCGGCTTCAGCTATGCAGTGCAGCGCCTTGAAATCGATAGAGAAGCGGTTTTTCGCAAGTGGATTCGGCTCAAGGAGCCAATAGTCCCACGCGCAGCGCCATCCAAGCGGAATGGCAAAGTCGCGAAGCTTTTCTTCGTGGTGCAGGGCTCGACCGGCCTTATCCGAGCACGCGCCCGGCAACCGCGTCGAGCTTGGCAAGCAGGGCGGGATCGCGGGCATCGGGCGGCGTGATGATCGCAACGTCGAGAGCCCTGTCTGTGCCGATAGGGCAGTCCGGGTGATCCTTCGGGAAATGGCGTGCAAGATTGGCGACGAGGCGCTGGGCCTTCTCGGTATTGCCGCGCATGATGGCGATGACGGAGGCGACATCCACCGCCTCGTGCTCGCTGTGCCAGCAGTCGTAATCGGTGACCATCGCAAGCGTCGCGTAGCAGATCTCGGCTTCCCGCGCGAGCTTGGCTTCAGGCATGTTGGTCATGCCGATGACCGAACAGCCCCATGAGCGGTACAGTTCACTTTCGGCACGCGTCGAAAATTGCGGGCCCTCCATGACGAGGTAGGTTCCGCCGCGTGAAACCGAAACGTTCTCGGCGTTCGCCGCATTCTCGAGCGCATCGGCGAGCAGCGGGCTGACGGGATCGGCAACCGAGACATGGGCAACGCAGCCGGCGCCAAAGAAGCTCTTTTCGCGTGCGAACGTGCGGTCGATGAACTGGTCGACGACGACAAAGTGGCCGGGCGGCAATTCTTCTTTCAGCGAGCCGCACGCCGAGATCGACAGCAGGTCGGTGACGCCGGCGCGCTTCAGGACGTCGATGTTGGCGCGGAAGTTGATCGCCGACGGCGGCACCTTGTGGCCGCGGCCGTGGCGCGGCAGGAAGCGAACGGGAAGTCCGTCGATCTCTGCAAACAGCACATCGTCGGAAGGCTTGCCCCACGGACTCTCGATATGGCGCCATTCGGCGTTGGTCATGCCTGGCAGATCATAAAAGCCGCTGCCGCCGACGATGCCGAGGACCGTTTTGGTCATGCGTCTGTCTCCCTAGTAGCTGTTTTCCTGACGCCCGGCAAACGCGATCCGGCTCGCCGTCGCTCCCGATTGCCGCCAGCAGCTGACCGGGTCAAGTCCGCTCGTGCGCTTAGAAGGTGACTGGCACACAAAAGGCCCCGCTCGCGGGGCCTTCTGTTGATCGTGGTGGCCGGCTGCTATTGCGCGATCAGTGCTTAACGCGCGACCAGATCCGCTTCTTTGCGAAATAGAGCAGCAGGGTTGTGATGATGAGGTAGAGCATGACGGTCCACCCGAGTTGCTTGCGCTCGTTGAGCGAAGGATCGGCGGCCCAGGCGAGGAACGCGGTCACGTCCTTGGCGTTCTGCTCCAGGGACGATTTTGCGCCAGCGTTCTCCTGGTACTCGACCGCCCCACCCTCGGGAATCGGCTGGATCATGGCGATCTGGTTGCCGGGGAAGTAGGCGTTGTAGTTCATGCCCTCGGCCAGATGGAAGCCCTCGGGGGCCTCCTTGTAGCCAGTCAGAAGCGCGTACATGTAATCCGCGCCGCCCTCGGCATAGCCCGTCAGGATGTCGCGCATCATCATCGGTACGTGGATGTACCAGGATGCTTCGTTGTGGACGCTGCGGGCCCGCGTGATCAAGGAGAGGTCGGGGGGATAGGCGCCGTTCTGGATGGAGCGTGCTTCCTGTTCGTTCTTATAGGGTCCCTTGATCTTGTCGGAGAGCTTGGGTACGCGCTCGAACATCGCGCCTTCGTCATTGGGGCCGTCGCTGATCTGGTTGGGCCATTCGGCGGCGAGTGCCTTGACGGCCTCATCATCGAATTCCGGTCCCCCCTTCTGCACCAGATTGCGGAACTTGACCCGCTCCAGAGCATGACACGAGGCGCAGACTTCCTTGTAGACCTGGAAGCCGCGACGCAACTGGTTGCGGTCGTACTGGCCGCCAAATCCCGCAAAGCTCCACTCGTGGCGATCGATGTGGGCGACTTCTCCTCCAGCGGCTATGGCCGGCGCCCCGGTGCAAACCAGGGTGGCAAGGGCCGCCAATGCAGAGCGGAGGGGAACGACGGTTCTATATGCTGTCATGGTGTTGTCCCTCTCGCTCAGCGGTCTTCAGGGGCGGCAGCCGCGCCGGCTGGAACGCCACCGCCTGCGCGAACTGGCGATTTTCCGAGCACCGCATCAGTGATCGAGCCTGGAAGCTTCCTCGGGGTCTCGATACTGCCGACGATCGGCATCACGAGCAGGAAGTGTGCGAAGTAATAGGCGGTAAAGATGCGCGCCCAGAACACGTAGATTCCTTCCGCCGGCTTCGATCCGAGGTAGCCGAGCGCCAGGCAGGAGAACAAGAACAGCCAGAAGAACCATTTGTAGATCGGCCGGTACTTGGTCGAGCGAACTGGCGAGCGATCGAGCCAGGGGATGAAGGCCAAAATCGCAATGGCTGCGAACATCGCAATAACGCCGCCGAGCTTGTCGGGGATGGCGCGCAGGATTGCGTAGAACGGCAGGAAGTACCATTCGGGCACGATGTGGGGAGGTGTGACGAGCGGGTTTGCCTCGATGAAGTTGTCTGCGTGCCCAAGGTAATCAGGCAGGAACAAAACGAACCAGGCGAATACGAAGACAAAGGCGAACAGTGCGACGGCATCCTTGGCGACGGCATAGGGATACATCGGCACGGAGTCGGATTTCGTCTTGATGTTGAGGCCCGTCGGATTGTTCTGGCCGGCGACGTGCAGCGCCCAGATGTGCAGGATGACGAGGCCGAAGATCACGAACGGCAGCAGGTAATGCAGTGAGAAGAAGCGGTTCAGTGTCGTTCCCGAGACTGCATAGCCGCCCCACAGCCACTCGACGATGCCCGTGCCCATACCCGGGATCACCGCATCGAGCGACGAGAACAGGTTGGTGATGACGGTCACTGCCCAGAAGCTCATCTGCCCCCAAGGCAGCGAATATCCAAGGAATGCGGTCGCCATCATCGCAAGGAGTATGAAGACGCCGAGAATCCAGAGAATTTCGCGCGGGGCGCGGTAGGAGCCGTAATAAAGGCCGCGGAAAGTGTGAATGTAGACCGCAAGGAAGAACATCGAACTGCCGGTTGCATGCAAGGACTGCAGCAGCCAGCCGTAGTTGACGTCGCGGCGGATGTGATCGACCGAATTGAAGGCGTCGTCAGCGCTAGGCACATAATGCATTGCGAGCACGATGCCCGTCACCAGCTGCGCAACGAGGCAGAACGTCAGTATCCCACCGAATGTCCACAGGTAATTGAGATTTCGCGGCGTCGGGAAGTCAACGAACTGGTCGTGCATCATGCGCGGCACAGGCAGGCGTTCGTCCCACCACTTGGCCGTTGCTGACTTCGGCTCATAGGTCGATGCGTGATTAGACATGGTGCGCTTTTCTTTCCTCAGCCGATGCGGATCTTGGTGTCCGAAAGGAAGGTGTAGGGCGGAATATCGAGGTTGCGCGGCGCCGGGCCTTTGCGGATACGGCCGGCCGTATCGTAATGCGACCCGTGACAAGGGCAGAACCAACCGCCGAAGTCACCCTTGGCGTCTGCCAGCGTCTGACCTTTCGGGATGCAACCGAGGTGGGTACAGATACCGACCATGACGAGCCACTTCTCATGGCCTTCAAGTGTGCGGTTGGCGTCCGTTGCCGGCGTGCCCGGCTGGTTTTCGTTGCGCGACAAAGGGTCGGGGAGCTCTTCGACCGGAACGTTCTTGGCCGTTTCGATTTCCGCGGCCGTCCGGTGGCGAATGAAGACCGGCTTGCCGCGCCACATGACGGTGATGGCCTGGCCTTCCTGTACCGGTGACAGATCAAACTCCGCAGAGGCAAGCGCCTGAGCGCCCGCGTCCGGGTTCATCTGGTGGACGAACGGCCAGATCAGTGAAGCCGCGCCGACAGCCGCGAAGGCTGAAGCTGCGACCACAACAATATCGCGGCGGTTTGGTTCTTCGACGTCTGCGGTCATCGAGCGACCTCCTTCGAGCGGGTCATCGTCAAATCAAGGCGCGCCATACGCCATGTTGCCCGGTGAAAGCAACACGGCGGCTTTCCGACCCAGATTACGCAAAAAGGCGCGCAGGCGGGTGTTATGCTGAAGCGGCGCGAATTGCCACAGGTTTGCCACCGTTTGCCTTGGCTCTCAAGCCTGCGTTTGGCTTACGTCACAGGGCAATTTGGCGCACACCGAAGGACCAATACAGGATTCAGCGAAAGGTTGCTCTCAATCAATGCGCATTGCTCTCTACCAGCCCGACATCGCGCAGAACACCGGCACGCTGCTCCGGCTCGGGGCTTGTCTCGACGTCGCCATCGATATCATAGGGCCCGCGGGCTTCGACATGAGCGACCGCGCGTTGAAGCGGGCGGGACTCGACTATCTCGGTGATGTCGAGTGGCGGCGGCATATTAGTTTCGCTGCGTTCGAGGCTTGGCGGCGGGAGCGGGGGATGCGGCTGGTTCTGGCGACGACGAAAGCCGAGCGGCCCTATACAGACCTTGCCTATCACACTGGCGACATCGTCATGATGGGCCGCGAAACCGCTGGCGTTCCCGATGCAGTCGCCAAGGTTGCCGACGTCGCCGTGAAGGTCCCCATGCGGGATCACAGGCGCTCGCTGAACGTGGCGCTTGCTGCTGCGATGATCGTCGGCGAGGCGCTGAGGCAAGTGGCGATGGGAAACGCAAGTCCATATGGCTGATCCCGCAGTGAAACGCCGTATTATATTGCGCACAATCTAATTCGGATCTATCCTGCCACAGCGCACGAGAGAGGCGGTCACCTAAACGAGATCGTTCACGGTCCAACGCGTGCCCGGCTGATGGCGTGCAGTCGATGCTGCACAAACATTTGCAGGCGGAAGATGGGCCCGGGGGGCGACATGACTCCGAGGAAAACTAGGCAGTCTGTGATGGAGGAAATGATCGATGAAAGTAATCTTGAATGCAGCTATGGGGTTTTTGGCATTGGCGATTGCTATTGTAGTGCCGGCCAGCGCAGAAGAGAAGTCGCTTTACGAGCGCATCGGCGGATATAAAGGTGTCGCTGCGGCCGTCGATGATCTGGTGGACCGGCTCTACGTCAATAAGACACTGAACCAAAACACGGCAATCAACCTGGTCCACGAGCAGAACGAACGGGCAGCGTTCAAATTGATCCTTGCAACCTGGGTCATGGAGAATACCGGCGGACCGAAAATCTACTTCGGTCGCGACATGGGCAATGGCCATGCCCATTTGAGCATCTCCAATCGCGAATTTGATATCGTCCTGACCGAATGCAAGACAACGTTCTACCAACTTGGAGTTGGCGAGAAGGAAATCGGTGAGCTGATGGCCGGGCTGGAAGCCCAGCGCGAGGAAGTCGTCACCGCCAAGAGCAATTAAGAGAACGATCCGCACGCAGCAGACCCCGGGGCTGCGCTCGGGGGTCCTTGTCTTGCTCAACGATGCCGTTCCGACTGGTCCGGAGCGCGAGGAGCAAATCAGCCCCCCTTTACTCCGCCGCCTCCTGCGCCAGGAAACCGCCGGATTGGCGGGCCCAAAGGTCGGCGTAGAGGCCGCCGCGAGCAATCAGTTCTGCGTGTGCCCCGTCCTCGACGACGGCGCCTTGATCCATGATGATGAGCCGATCCATCGCCGCGATCGTCGACAGGCGGTGAGCAATGGCGATCACCGTCTTGCCGGCCATCAGGTCGTTAAGGCTCTCCTGGATGGCGGCTTCCACTTCCGAATCGAGCGCGCTGGTGGCTTCGTCAAGGATCAGGATCGGCGCGTTCTTCAACAGCACGCGTGCGATGGCGATGCGCTGGCGCTGCCCCCCCGACAGCTTGACGCCGCGCTCGCCCACATGCGCATCGTAGCCCGTGCGTCCGCTGGGATCGACGAGGCCCAGGATGAAGTCGTTGGCATGAGCGCGCTTGGCGGCGGCAATGGCTTCTTCGCGCGTGGCGCCCGGACGGCCGTAGACGATGTTGTCGTAGACGGAGCGGTGCAGAAGCGAAGTATCCTGCGTCACCATGCCGATCTCGCCGCGCAGGCTCTGCTGGGCGACGTTGGCGATGTCCTGGCCGTCGATTCTGATCCGCCCGCTTTCCAGATCGTAGAAGCGCAACAACAGGTTGACGAGCGTCGACTTGCCGGCGCCCGAGCGGCCGACCAGCCCGACTTTCTGGCCGGGCCTGATCGACAGTGACAGGTTATCGATGATCCCGCCTTCCTTACCGTAGTGGAACTTGACGGCTTCGAATTCGATGGCCCCCTTTGTGACGACGAGCGGCTTGGCCGCCGGCACGTCGACGACGGTTTGCTCACGAGTCAGCGTACCGATGCCATCCTGGATGACACCGATATGTTCGAACAGGTGGGCGACTTCCCACATGATCCAGTGCGACATGCCCTGCATCCGCATCACGAGGCCGACGGTGAAGGCAAGAGAGCCGGCCGTAACGGCGCTGCCCGTCCACAGCCAGATTCCGAGTCCGGCGACGGACACGAGCAGCAAGGCGTTCAATGCATTCAGGGCGACTGTCATCAGCGTGACGAGACGCATCTGCTTGTTAACGGTGTCGAGGAAGCCCTGCATGCTGTCGCGGGCGTAGGCGTCCTCGCGGTCGGCATGGGCAAACATCTTGACGGTCTGAATGTTGGTGTAGCTGTCGACGATGCGCCCGGTCATGATAGAGCGCGCATCCGACTGCTCTTCTGAGATGGCGCGCAGGCGCGGAATGAAGTAGCGCCCGACCACGAAGTAACCGGCGAGCCAAATCAGCATTGGGACGGCGAGTCTCAAATCGGCAGCGGCAAAGGCAATCAGCGCGCCGGTGAAGTAGACGCTGACGTATAAGATCACCTCGGCCAGCGTCAGCACGAACTGGCGCACCGAGAGCGAAGTCTGCATCACCTTGGTCGCGACTCGGCCGGCAAAGTCGTCCTGGAAAAAGCCAAGCGACTGGCGCAGCACGTAGCGGTGCGCCTGCCAGCGGGTGCGCATGGCGATGTTGCCCATCAACGCCTGGTGAATGACGGCTTCGTAGAAGAATTTCAGGATCGGCAGGATAACCAGGATGAGGACGAGCATTCCAATAAGGAAGCTGCCATGCTCGTCCCAGAACGTCGCCCGGTCGGACTTCGAGAGCCAGTCGACGAGTGCGCCCAGCACCGCGAACAACGATACCTCGATGAGTGCGACGGTCGCCGCCAGCAGCGACGAAGCGAGCAGCAGCTTCCAGAAGGGACGGACGTAATAGACGACGAAGGCGATGAATTCGCGCGGGGGCATGCCGGCGCGCGCCTCGGGGAAGGGATCGCGACTCGTCTCGAGTGCCGTGAAAATGCGATCGGCAAGCATGCTCAACATTTCAAGTCTCTCCGGCACGACGGCCATCATGCGTCGACTGGGGCGGTGTCGCCGCGGGGGATGCCCCGGGGAAAGCCCTGATTTCCATGCGTCGACCTGTTCGGTGACGCAAGGAACAATGGCGACGCCTTCGCGACGAATTTTGTGATTTCGCCAACTGTAAGGTGGCGGCCTGGCTATGATGGCCGCGGGCTTATGGCGGGCGGCGCATTTGTGCTAAGCCACAATAGATGGGTCGCGAAAGCGACTTCGGCAAGGGACAAGCTCAATAGCATGGCAACCGATAATTTCGACCTCGATGCGGCAAAAGACGCCGCGCGCAGTTGGTTCGAAGACATCAGGGACCAGATCTGCTCGGCCTTCGAAGATCTCGAAGACGATCTGCCGAGGGGTATGCCGATGTCGCTGAGACCGGCAGGAAGATTCGTGCGGACACCATGGGAGCGGACCGACAAGGTCTCGGGCCAACCCGGCGGCGGCGGCGTAATGAGCCTGATGCATGGACGCGTATTCGAAAAGGTGGGGGTGCATACCTCGACCGTGCACGGTGAGTTCGCCCCGGAATTCCGCAAGCAGATCCCTGGGGCGGAAGACGATCCGCATTTCTGGGCGTCGGGGATCTCGCTCATCGCGCATCCTCACAATCCCTACGTTCCAGCCGTCCACATGAACACGCGAATGGTGGTGACGTCGAAATGGTGGCTCGGGGGCGGAGCCGATCTGACACCTGTACTGTCGAAACGGCGCACCCAGGACGACCCCGACACCATCGCGTTCCATGCTGCCATGAAGGATGCGTGCGAGGGGCACGCGGTTGCCGACTATGACCGCTACAAGCAGTGGTGCGACGAATACTTCTTCCTGCCGCATCGCGGCGAAATGCGTGGCGTCGGCGGGATCTTCTACGATTACCTCACCCCAGATCCCGAACAAGGCGGCTTCGAAGCCGCGCTCGCCTTCACAACGGATGTCGGCCGCGCCTTCCACAAGGTCTATCCGCAGATCGTGCGGCGCAATTACTCCACCGAATGGACGGAAGCCACGCGCGACGAACAACTCGTTCGGCGCGGTCAGTACGTGGAGTTCAACCTTCTCTACGACCGCGGCACGATCTTCGGCCTGAAGACCGGCGGCAATGTCGATTCGATTCTGTCTTCCATGCCGCCGATGGTGAAGTGGCCCTGATAGCGCAGTTCCGGCCGGGGCTTCTGCTCGCCATTGCTCTTTCTAAGGAGTAAGTGTTTGTAATTCGACGCTATTTCGACGCAGGGCTGCCACAGTGCTTTTTTAAGACTTTTAAGTGATGTTTAACCTTGTCGCGAAGTTCGAAGGCCTCCGCAGCTTTGGCCGCAAAGTCGCCATTCGTTGCATGCAGGGCTGTAGGGGCGGCACCTCGAACGGGCTGCGATGCGTTGAAGGCGGGAGCGTCCCGAGGGGCGGCTCCAAATGACATGGGACGGTCCGTTTCACCCATGAAGCACATTCCCATCATCACTGCACTGACTCTGGCGGGCCTGACCGCGGGGCTGTCACCGGCGCACGCCGAAAGTTCTCCGGTTGGTGTTTGGATCGACCAGAAGGGGCGCGGCGCTGTCGAGATCAAGGAATGCGGCCGCAACATGCTGTGCGGCCATATCGTCTGGGTCAGCAACAAGCGCGAACAGCACGGATGTGGTCAGCAGTTGCTGGGCGACGTGCGCAACGTCGGCGGCGGAAGCTGGGATCACGGCTGGATAGTCGACCCTGACGATCGCCGCAAGTATGACGTTGCACTCGAACGGGTAAGCCGGACGAAACTGAAGGTCACGGGCTACATGGGCTCGAAGATGTTCAGCCAGGATCTGATGTGGAAGCGAGCGCCGGCCAATCTCGAACGCTGCGACCGGATCGATGAAAAGAAAGAAACGATCATCGCCACGCGGCCCCAAGAACCGGTGTCAATAGGGCCTCAGACGGCGCCGAACCCGGAGCGGAACCCGATCGAGGATCGTTTTGCCGTGGCCGAAATCCAACCGCCAGCCCCTGTCCCCGCGGTTCGGCCCCGACGCATTCTGGTTGCCGAGCAGGAGCTTTCCGAAGGTGCGCGGGAGGCGGTCGATGTGATGAGCACGCCCGCAGACGCACGCCAGAACGTCAGCGTCATCGCCCTTCAAGATCCGCCCCGACGTGTGGCTGCGCACCAGAAGACCTGCAAGGTCCTGGCGCCGTTCGTTGCGCTGTCCTTCCCCTGTGACCGCTAGCCGTCTGGATCAGGCGATCGATAGCGGGTGCAGGTCGTCGAGCTGACGGGAACGCTAGCCGCAGACTAAAAACTTTGCTGGTTTGCTTCGCATAGACGCAAGCTAGTGTCCCGTCTTGCTAGTGTGATTCAGATTCAGAAGTTCGCTCTGAACCTAGCCGCAGGT
>LOEV01000011.1 GCA_001516065.1 Alphaproteobacteria bacterium BRH_c36 | reverse complement strand
GGGGGGTGCACGCGCTGTCCAAGAATGGTTTGCTATCGCGGATCAGAAATCGTGCAGCCGCTTGATGGCGTAGTCGGCGAGCACCTTCCAATCGCGCTCGCCGGTTGCCGCCAGCTCGAGGATGGCGGTCGAAAGGTTGGTGCGCGTCTCGACTTCCAGTTCGCGCTTCGCCATGGGGTGGGCAACTCGTTGAAGGCGGCACCATGCTTCACATAGCGCTCGCTCCATTATTTCGATTTCCACCTCGTCGAAAGTACCCTTAGGGGAAGCCGAGAGTTTCTTCTGACCTTCGCGTGGAAGCTCGATGTCTGTCATGATGCTAAACATTCGGATTTTGTTCCTCTTCGAACCGCAGGTTGGGATCGATTGGTAACCAAGCTGGAGAAAGCCTTGGCGCAAATCAATCATTTTGACGGTACTGAGCCGTACGGAATCTGAAGAATCCCGGCGGGACCCCTGTCGCCACACAACCTTTTCCCTCAGCCGCCGATCGTTGATTGATGCGTATTTGAGCGTTCGCCCAGGACTCCTGTGACGGATGAGCACGCGACATTCCGTGCAGCCATTACGATCTGAATGTGTGAAGGCGGGAACCGCTTTGCCGAATCTGCATTTTGCTTTTGCGCAGTGACCAATCAAGCCGGGAGCGCCCGCTGTTCTCGCGGTGCGCTCAGGAAGGATGGCGATAGCATGCGGAGTTTTGGCACCCTTTTGCTGACAGCGACACAAACCTTCGGTGGTTCTGTGAGCGCGCACCAATCGAAGACTGGACAGGACTACACCAATTTCAAACAGCCGAACGGACAGTCGTGCTGCAATGGCCATGACTGCCGGCCGGTCGATTACATGTACCGGAACGGACAGCTCGTTATGTGCCCGGACCATATCCCTGTAAAGGTGCCCAACGACCGCCTTATCAAACGATCCTCAGATGACGGTCGTGCTCATTGGTGCGGTGTTCGTGTGGATGAGAAGACCACGCTAACCTTCTGCGCCATCCTTCATCAAGGGGTGTCGCGCCGGCAGGTCGAAACGGGAACTCGCGTTGCAGTGATGACAAAATGAAACGATCGACAGCCCTCGGCTTCTTGACAGTTGTCATCACGATCATCGTTGCGGGTTCGGGTACCGCGTTCGCGCAGTCGGGCGGCGGCCTGGGTACGGGCGCGGGCAGCCCTGAGTCGAATGCCCTGATAAACGATGGCACCAGGCGAGGCCAGATCGGCGCCTATCCTCCCGGCAGTCCGGCCTCCCCCAGTGTTCCAGACATCGGTGCCTACCCGTCTGGCGGCAGGCCAGATGCTTCCAGACCGACTCTGCCGCCAGAAACAGGTAAAGGTACTATCGGCTCTGGTGAGGCTGCCGGGAGGGGCACCAGCCTGAGCCTGGGGCGTCCGTCTGTGTCTGATTGCGCGAGCGGCTATACGTCCACAATGCGCTGGAGCCGGAACGAATTTCGGCGATATTGCGATTAGGGCGATCTTGCGGTTCTGGCGGCAAGCAGATAGCCTGAAAGTGTCAGTACGGTACCGTACATTTCAGAACTTAATTGTCTTCATTCCAATTGATCCATGTCCATGCAGCCCATAGCAGTTGCGCGCAGTTTTGATGCCCGCGTTGCAATAATCAGTCTCTAAATTTGAACGCGGCCGACGTACAGCCCGGAAACGATGAGAGGCTGTTATAGGTTAGCTTATCACCAAGATTTCACATGTGCGGGTAAGACCGATATCTTCACTGCAGTTCGGACCTAAGTGGAGCGTTCCTGTGAGTAATTTTGCGAGAGACGACCTCAACGGACAGAGAATTCTGTTGGTTGAAGACGAGTGGATCGTCGCCAGCCAGATCGCCGCTGCATTCCGAAATTCGGGCGCCCGCGTTGTCGCAATGGTGCCCACCGTTACGAACGCCCTCAATTTCATCAACGGGGCAGAGCGGCTTGACGCAGCCGTACTGGATCTCAATTTGCGCGGTGAGATGGCCTACCCGGTTGCCGAAGCGCTCGATCGCGAAGGCATACCCTATATCCTCGCCACCGCCTTTGATCAAAATCAGATCGCGACTCAATACAGAGATGTGCCGCGGTGTAACAAACCGTTTTCCGGCCACCAGGTTGCGGAATTTCTCGCTCGTGTTCTAAAAACGTCGAACACGTCGGAAAACGCCCGCTCAAGCGCACGTTCCGGGGCGCCCAACAACTTGCTTTTGTCGTCTCTTCCGCCTTCGGCATGGGAGCTGATATCGAACGAGTTGGAGCCGGTTCAGCTCAGCGCGCGGACGCGTCTCGAGACTTGCAAAAGCCGCATCTACGATTGTTATTTCTTCGAGGACGGCGTGTTGTCGCATACTATGCGCGCTCCGGACGGGTCGTCCATGGAAGTCGCCATCACAGGCTTCGAAGGAATGACCGGTGTGCCGGTTCTCCAGTCCAGTAACCAGGCCATCTCCGATGCCACGTTGCTGACGGATGCCAGCGCTTACAAAATCCGGGCTGACGCGCTTGCCGACATGCTCGATAAAGATCCGGTCCTCGGCAACATCCTTCGCCGGCACGCTCAAGAATTCTCGACTCAGTTGACCCTTTCGCTTCTTGCAGTAGGTCGATTTCGAATCGAGGCGCGCTTAGCGCGGTGGATGCTCATGGTAAGCGACCGGCTCGGCTCCCAGATCGTTCCGTTCTCTCAGGAATCGATTGGGTTGTCGCTTGGCGTGCGACGGGCAAGCATAACGGGTGCCATTCGCGACTTCCGCCATCGCGGTCTGATCGATTCCTACCGCGGCGGAATCAAAATCTGCGATCGACAGGGGCTTGTTGCCGCGTCCCAAGGATGTTACCGGCCGCTACCCAAACCGTTGAAGCCGCGCCACTGAATGTCGAACTTCGGCACTGGCCGCACAAGGCGTTGAATCTTTGTCTGGTTCCGATTCTGAACTTGTCTTGTCGGTCGTCGACAACATAGCCCAACCGGTCGTCGTCGTTGGCCAGGATGATCGAATCGAATTCGCCAACAAGGCCTTCCTTTTCAGATTCGGGGTGACGAGAGAGTCGGCGCTCTCGCGCTCGATATTCGCGATCGGTGAATGCGATCTGCCCGAGATGCACCGGTTGATCGGTGTGGCGTTTAGCGAAGATGCCGAGCCGGCCGAAGGACACCGCATCGAACTGGCATCAGTGGGTGCGAACCGCTTATTGCTAACAGTCACCGCCCGCCGCCTTGCCGCCGGAAAATCTGGGCCGCGCGTACTACTCGCCTTCGATGATACGAACATCCAGCCCGCGGCCACCGCTTCGCCAAGGGATGACTCGCAACTGATTTTGACGTTGGTCGACCAGTTGCGGAATGCTTCGGATGCCGACTGTGTAATGACCATAGCAGGCGAACTCCTAGGCCGTCATCTGGATGCCACCACCGTTGCCTTTGCAGAGATAGACGATTCGGAGGAGTACGCGACGGTCGTTGCCGACTGGAAGGCCAGCAGTGAAGACAGCCACCCCACGCGCTATCGTCTCTGTGATTTGTCACCCTCACTACCAAGGGATCTGAGTGAAGGGCGCACCGTTGCTCTCGACAACGTCTGCCTGCATCCGCGAATGACTGAAGCGCACTGCAAGGAAGGATCGGCGCAGGACGTCGGTTGTGCGGCCCTCGTCGTGCCCGTCCTAAAGGAAAAGCGACTGGTGGGGGCGCTCGCGGTTTCCGCCGCGCAGGCTCGCGAGTGGTCCAGCGCGCAAGTCGCTACGGTCGAGGAGTTTGCCGCGCACACCTGGGTGTTTGCCGAGCGCGCGCGCACCCATAGAGCCCTCCACGAGAGTGAGCAACGGCTGCGGTTGGCGCAGATTGCCGGCGGGGTTGGAATTTGGGAATGGCGACGGGATACCGGCGAGGTTTACTGGTCCGAGCAGTCGCGACTCATGTTCCAGTTCGACGAAGACGTGGCCCCGGCCTACGAGACCTGGATATCTGCTGTGCATCCCGAAGACCGCGCGCAACTGGAGGCAGGTATTGCGGCCGCGTGGGATCATGGCCGGTACAGTGCTGATTATCGCATCATTCGCTCAGACGGAGCGACCCGTTGGATACGTTCAATGGGTGTGACGGATGAAGCGGTGTCACACAGTATCATGCGTGGCATCGATCTGGATGTGACCGAACGCAAGGAAACCGCCGAGCAGATTCGCCGGAGTAAGGTTCGCTACGAGAAGTTGTTCAATTCTATCGACGAAGGTTTCTGTATTATCGAAATGATTTTTGACCGCGATGGGCGTCCAGTGGATTACCGCTTTACAGAAGTGAATGCGGCTTTCGAGCGCCAGACCGGTCTGGAGAATCCGGTCGGACGCACCATCGGCGAATTAGTCCCTGATCTCGAAAAATACTGGTTTGAAATTTACGGCCATATCGCAAAAACGGGTGAATCGAAGAGATTTGAAAGATGGGCGAAACAGCTTGAGCGATACTACGATGTGTTTGCGTTCCCCTTCGGAGACCTCGATGAAGGACAAGTTGGAATCCTTTTCAGGGATGTTTCAGAGCGCAAGAAGCAACAGCAAAAGATCAACGAACTCTTCGGCGAAGTGAATCACCGCACGAAGAACCTGCTTTCCATCGTGCAGTCTATTTCCACCGAGACCGCCAGGGAGATCGAGCCCGTGGAGTTTTCCGAGAGACTCTCGGAACGGCTGAGCGGACTGGCCGCCTCCCAGGATTTGATCATTCGCGGAAATTGGAGTGCCATTTTGATGTCAGAACTGATCGAGTCCCAGGTCAGGATCCTCATCGGCAATCGGCATGATCAGATAACCATGTGCGGCGAAAGAATCATCATTAAACCGGCGGCCGCACAAACGATCGGCATGGCAATACATGAGCTTGCCTCCAATGCTTCGAAGTACGGTGCCTGGTCGACGGATGAGGGAACCGTGAAGATCGAGTGGTGCGAACGCGGCTCTCGCGTCGTTCTGAGTTGGAACGAAAAAGGAGGTCCGGCCGTTTACCCTTCATCGGCACAAGGCTTCGGGCGACGCGTCATTGAAGATATGACCGCGTATGCGTTAGGAGCGGACGTCGAGCTTGTTTATGAGCGTGAGGGTGTCAGTTGGCGCCTCGACGCGCCGATAGCCAATTTAATTTCGGAGGAACCGGGCGGGAGAACGTGAGGATCGCAATGACACGGCAGACGTCCATCCCGACTGTTCTGATTGTGGAAGACGAATATCCGATAGCATTCGCGATCAAATCAATATTGTCCGATGCCGGATACCACATTATCGGGCCCGTGGGCACGGTATCAGAAGCCATCGATCTTATCGCACAAACTGATAACTTGGACGCTGCGGTTCTTGACCCGAACCTCAGAGGCGAAATTGCATCCAAGGTCGCGCAATCTCTCACGGATCGTGATATTCCGTTTGTCTTGGTCTCAGGGTACTCGCGCCACGAGCTTGCCCGCTGGTCTCTGAACGCCGAACTGATCGAAAAGCCGATCCTTGACAACCGTCTCTTGAATTCCCTGGAAAAGTTGATTCCGCGCGAGCAACGTGCGGTGTAGAGTGTCAGCGCTCATATTTTTCCACCGCGACACAAGTGTTACGGCAGCTTTGCAGGCGAAGCGGGGACCGCCACTGTTGAGACAAATCGATGTCTGACCCCCCTATCGCTACGTCGCCAACGCCAGGCAATGTTCCCATCTGTGCACTCGGCGCCTCGGCCGGAGGCGTTCGTGCTCTCCAGGAGTTCTTCGCAGAAGTCAGCGAAGAGACAGGCCTCGCCTTCATCGTCGTGACCCATCTGGCCCCCGACCAGCCGAGTGCGCTGAGCGAAATTCTTTCCAGAAAAACGCGGATGCCCGTCACCAAGGTCGAAGGGTCGATGCAGATCCGGCCCAACAGCGTCTACGTTATCCAGCCGGACCGGGAACTGATTATCGAGGGCAACAACGTCACCTCACGACCGCATTCCGGCGCCGTTCGCAACCGGGCACCCATAGACCTGTTTTTCCGTTCAGCTGCTGCGGGGCGCAAAGATGGCCTCGCTATGGTGCTTACGGGTGCAGGTTCGGATGGTGCGCTGGGTGTCAGGGCAATCAAGGAAGGTGGCGGCGTTATTTTTGCGCAAAACCCTGAGACGGCCGAGTATCCGACGATGCCGCGCAGTGCCATCGAAACCGGATCGGTGGACTTCGTCGGCGAGATTCCGGAACTGGCTAAGCGGGTGGCGGAGGTCGCTCGCGCCAAATCCGAAGTGGCCAATTTGAAGGTAGAGAATACCGAACACGACATCCGCCAAATTCTCAAGTCGCTCTATGACCAGACCGGACATGATTTTTCCAGCTACAAGCGCACGACACTGCTTCGCAGGATTCTACGCCGGCTGCAGGTTCGTCAAATAACCGACCTACTGAGCTATTCCCAACTCCTGCGCGATGATCCCGACGAGGCCCGGCAACTGCTTGGCGATCTACTCATCTCTGTAACGCAATTTTTTCGGGACAACGACGCCTTTGAGGTACTTTCCGAACAGGTCATCAAGCCCTTGTTCGACAAGTGCGCCGAAGATGGAGCAATTCGCGTCTGGGTCGCCGGGTGCGCGACGGGCGAAGAAGCCTACTCGATTGCGATGCTGATCCTTGAAGAGGCCGAGCGCCGTTCGAGTTCAGTGAAGGTGCAGATTTTTGCCAGCGATCTGGATGATGGCGCCCTCGCCGTCGCCCGCGAAGGCCGCTACCTCAAGTCCATCGAGGAGGATGTTTCCGACGATAGGCTGAAGCGCTTCTTCATCGCCGATGGCATCCACTATCGCATTCGAAAAGAAGTGCGTGAACTCATTCTCTTTACAAACCACAGCCTGCTCAAGGATCCGCCGTTCATCCGGGTCGACCTCATCTCTTGCCGCAATCTGCTCATCTATATGGAACGCGAGCTTCAGCAGCAGATCGCCGAGTTGTTCCACTACGCGTTGAATTCGAACTGCTATCTCTTCCTTGGATCCGCTGAAACAGTAGAAACGTTTCCGCAACTGTTCGAGCCCATCGACCGGGAAACCAGAATATATCGCTCCAAAGCTGGCTCCAAACGCCCCCTGCCATCCCTGCAGCATAATTTGAAGGTAACGCGCTTCGCTCATTACGAAGCTCCAAAATTCTCGCAAAGCAACCGGGAGGGGCTTGATCGCCAGCACATTGCCGCCCTCGAGCAATACGCGCCACCGAGCATTCTGGTGGATGAGAGCCACACCGTTCAGCACCTTTCTCCGAGCGCTGGGCGATTCATCATGCCCTCGGTCGGTCCGCTGAGTTCATTGGCAACGATGCTTGTCCGGCCTGAACTGCGGGTGGACCTGAAACTCGGTCTTGAGCGTGCGTTTGCGCAGAATGTGCCGACCTTATCGCTGCCAGCCAGCGTCAGGTTCGAGGATGAAAGGCGCCGCGTATCACTACACGTTGTACCGACCGGTGGCGGCGATGGTCCTCCGCGCCGAGCACTCGTGTTCTTTCTCGATGGCGGGACGATGCCGGAGGCGATGCCGAGCGCAGAAGACGACGGCGGCGCTTACAGTGCGGACGATAATCGCCAGCTGCGGGAGAAACTCAGCGTTGCTCAGGAACGCCTCAGCGTCAGTCGGACCGAGCATGAGCAGTCGATACAGGAGTTGCGGGCAGCCAACGAAGAACTGCAGTCGATCAACGAAGAATATCGCTCGACGTCGGAGGAACTGGAGACGAGTAAGGAAGAACTCCAGTCCATGAACGAGGAACTTCAGACGGTCAACGCGGAACTGAAAAACAAGCTTGCCGCGATCTCGACGGCGCATGACGATCTGCAGAACCTGATGGCCGCGACAGAAATCGGCACCCTCTTCCTTGACAGCCAACTGCATATCAAGCTGTTCACGCCGGAAGTCGCGAGGCACTTCAACATTACGGAGGCGGATGTTGGACGCTCCATATCCGATTTCACTCACCGCCTAATTTATGATCGGGTGGAGAAGGATGCCCTGAACGTCTTGAAGAATCTCGTGCCGGTCGAAACCGAGGTGCAGGCCAAGAACGGTCGCTGGCTGATGATGCGCCTGCGCCCATACCGCACGACCGAGGACAGGATTGAAGGCGTCGTGGTCACATTTGTCGACGTCACCACGCGGCGCGAAGCGGAAGCTCAGTTGCGCGACAGCGAAGCGCGGTACAAATCGCTGTTCAGATCGATCAGCGAAGGCTTCCTATTGGCCGAACTCGTCACCGATGACGACGGGCAACTCGTCGATCTTTACTACGCCGATGCAAATCAGTCGGCAGAAAGAGTTCTCGCCTCGAACCTGAAGGAAACACTTTGCAGCGACGCCACTGGCTGCCTTCCACCGGAATGGCTGGAGACGGCAGGAAGCGTTGCTCGCACCGGTGAATCGGAAAGCCGGGAAATCCACCTGAAGGAACGCGATCAATGGTTGGAGGTTCATGTATCGCCAGTTACCAACGGCGACGGTAAAAAGCGTGTGGCGATGTTGTTCCAGGATGTGACGGACCGGAAAAACTGGGAGACTTCGCAACAGGTTCTCATCGGAGAACTGAACCACCGTGTCAAGAACATGCTGACGGTCGTGCACTTCATCGCACGCCAGACGCAGTCGAAGTCGGCTTCAAGGGAAGAGTTCAACGATGCCTTTGAAAGCCGGCTTATAGCTCTGGCGGCAGCGTATGACATTCTCACGGCTCGCCAGTGGAAAGGCGCGGACTTGCACACCCTGATCACAAAGACCTTACAACCGCTCCTGGGCGAAGGCTTCGTACAAGTTCGGCTTGAAGGCTCCGATCTGGCTTTGGCTGCGAACGCCGCACTTCCGATCAGTTTGGCCTTGCACGAACTTGGAACCAACGCCGTGAAGTACGGGTCGCTGTCCGTTGCCACCGGCAGCGTCCTGATTTCCTGGTCCGAACTGCAGCATGAGGACAACCCCGGTCATCATATGCTGCGCCTCGAATGGAAAGAAGAAAACGGCCCACCCGTGAAACCGGCGGCGGAAGCAGGCTTCGGCATGAAGCTCCTAGAGGAAGCGGTGGCGTGGGAACTGGGCGGAACAACGGAACTGGATCTGAACGAGCATGGCCTGACATGGTGCTGTGAATTCCCTTATGACAGGCCGGCCAACAACAGGCAGAACAGAGATGGCCAATATTCTGATAGTTGAAGACACCGCCATCATTGCGATGGGGCTGGCGCAAATGGTGGAAGATCTCGGCCATTCCGTGATGGGAATGGCCTGCAACGCGACAGCGGCTTTCAAAATTATGGATTCGAGCGATCCTGGACCCGATCTCGTCATGCTGGACGCAAATCTAGGCGGGACTTCGTCGGCGCCGATTGCGGATCGGTTGGAGCGCGAGGGTACGCCCTACATTGTCTCAACCGGTTACAATGAAGAAGACCTAGCCCCTATTCTTGCTCGAAGTGCGCGGCTTTCGAAGCCGTACCGGTCCCGCGACTTGGCACAGGCGCTTAAGAACGCCGGGATTTCTGCGGAACCGGGTCGCAAATCGCAGACCAGCTTAAGCTAGTGTGATGATTCAGAAGTTCGCTACCACCTGCGGCTAGGTTCAGAGCGATCTTCTGAATCTGAATCATACTAGCAACTTTCTGATTCTAGTGTCCCTTTAGTCTCCTAAGTTCGCTCGAGTGGTTGCCGCAGAGTGGAGGCGAACTTCGGAGACGGGACAACTAGCCAAAGTAAATCTCCCGCAACCAAGGTTGCGGGAGATGCAACGATCAGAAGTCGGCGTGTACGACTATCCTATCCCTCACAGGGTATAGAAATAGTAGTACCAGATCGTTGGCTCGGGTTTGCCATCCTGATCGTTTTGCGCCTGTTGAGCTTCACTGTAACGGCTGTTCTGGAAGGCTTGGTATTCCGACTTTGTCAGCGATCCGTCTCCATCCTTCTCGAGTGCGCTGAAACGCTTGTCACCTGAAGCATTTTCGCGGTCCATCCACTCGGATTTCGTAACCGAACCGTTGCCGTCGGTGTCGATCGCGGCGAACCGTCCAGCTTCGTTCAACGCGCTGTCACTGGCGGAGGCCATATCCGATCCGTTGGCCTTGCCGCTAGCATTAGCGGCCTCTGCCGGGGAAATGTCGCCACTCTTGTCAGTGTCTGCCTCTTCGAAGCTTTTGCTGTCCCATGATGTGCTCGTTTGGGATTGAGCGCTGGTCGGCTGGGACTGCCCGCCGTTTGCTTGCGATTGCTCGCTGTTGGACGCCAGATCACCCACAGCCGGGGCTGAGCAGGCCTTCCATTCCTTCACGGAAATCTTGCCATTTCCATCCGCATCGATTTGCTCGAACTGCGCTTGCGTCTGCGCGTCGGCTTCGGACTTCGAGATCGTTCCGTTTTTGTCTGAATCGACCTTGGTCCAGGATTCCGAACATGCGCTTGAAGCCGCACTCATAGCAGCATCAGAACTGCTCTTCGAGGGGGTTCTGCGCGAATGCCGGGCTGAGAATCAACGCGCTTGCCATAAGCGCCGCTCAAGTCCCGCATACATATTTGCTAATCATGTTTATCAACTCTGGTCCCAACGAATAGTCGCGGGCTCAAGTTCCCGCTACGAGCGCGTGATCGCGCGCTGTCGTACGCAGCCAAGCAACTGCTTTGCGACCAGGAGCCGAGTGGAGTTGGAACATCGTTGGTATATTTGGCGCAGTTGCGCGCTTGACCGCTGAATGATGGCTGCGGGAGAACTCTGGGCCGGAGCACCGCACTTAGCACCCCGCACTCGATGCCGTGGCTCCGGCCCAGCCTCTCCTATTAGGAGAGAGACGATTGTTCGCTCGCCGTCCAGGAAAGGGAGGAGCCTGACCGGAGGATCGCTTTCGATCAGGCTCCTGGCGCGTATCGGGTGGGAGCCGCACACGCTTAATGGTGTTACGTCCATTCTCAGAGAGCTGGCAGACAAAAAACGTCAAACGAAATTGGACAAACCGCCAGCACAGTTCAACCGGTTTCACGGTACCCCGGCGTACGCTAATATCGAATAACGCTGGCCATGCCATTCAGGCCTACTCATCCAAAGAAGAGCGGCCTTCTCTCACTTTTGCGATACGGCGACATGCGTTCCACTGACTTCCCATCAATTGCGAGAAGTGTGCAGTAACGTACTGAAAGTTTAATTTTATCGTGTGCGGAACTAGGCCAGCCGACACCTGTTAACCGGGAACCGGAGCCGGTCTTCTCTAGCGGGAGACAGGATCCGGTCGCTGCGGCGCTCACGCAGACCGCATGCGAGTCTAGAAAGACCAACCTGAGGAGTCGAACAAAATGAAAAAGAAGATCTCAGCCGGCACACTTGCAAGTGTTTCGTCGGTTGCCGCCTTGTCGGCATTCATGTCTGTCGCATTGCCGCCCAGCGCTGATGCAATGGACGCACGCGTGTCAGTTGATCTCAATGTCCGCGCAGGCCCCGCGAGCCGGTTCCCCGTCGTAACGACAATTCCCGAAGGACAAACGATCGAGATTTATGGTTGCGTCGACGGCTACACGTGGTGCGACGTGTCCTACAGCAACCGTCGTGGCTGGGTCTATGCCGACTATCTGGAGGCTCGCTACAACGACCGCTACGTTCCCGTCATCGAATACAGAAGCGAAATTGATCTCCCAATAATCACCTTCGTAATCGGAGATTATTGGGACAACTATTATCACGACGAACCTTGGTACGGTAATCGTAGCCGGTGGGTGACGATCTGGCGCAACGATGATGACTACAGGCGCTACTCGCGGCGCCGTGGCGATCGGGATCGCGATTGGGATCGGGATCGCGACCGTCGTGACGTACGCCGCGACCGCGACGATAGTGACGCGCGCCGCGACCGCGACAGTCGTGAAGCCCGCCGCGACGGCGACGACGATCGTGACGTAC
>LOEV01000010.1 GCA_001516065.1 Alphaproteobacteria bacterium BRH_c36 | reverse complement strand
CGGGTGCAGAATGGCTGTTTTTACTGCTTGCGAAGTGCTGCGCGAGGGGCGCGGCTCCTTCGGCAGCTGGCGCACCACTGCCAATGACTGACCGAGAGGACGCAGGACGGGCTCGCCCCACAAACCGGCAACACTGCCAGCCGATTCTCCGTCAACGGCTCCGCTACCAGAACCCGGACGGCGGTGTCCAAGTGGCCGCCTACCGGGAAGAGCAATATTGACCGGCCGCAGTGTCGCGGCGCTGGTTGAATTCTCCAGGTTCAGCAGGTTTAGAAGCGGCAACGGAGTTGCCGCAACTTGCCTGGGAACAGCAGTCACCGCAGTCGGCACCGGCCCGCCAAGTGCGCTTCTTGTGGCGGTATCGAAGCTCGGTGCGGGCCGGCTGCCCGCCGACGTCTCGACTGGCGGTTCGATTTTATCGGCCGGCCTGCGAATGCTCCCGGTGACGATGTTGGACGTTCCAGGGCGCGCCGCCGGCAACGGCCGCCGCGCAGGCGCTGGCGTTTCGAGCCTGCGAACTTGCTGCGGCAGCCAGGCGGTCTTAATTGCAGACAAGGAGGGCAATTGCACGGGGAGCGGGGGTGCGACTTGTGCGGCCCCGACTTCGACAGCCGCGGCCACAATCGCGGACGGTGGACCGGACGGCGCGGAAAGAGACGACAACGCCTGTTCGACAAGTTCTGGCGATTGCGCCAGTGGCTGGACGACCGTCTTAATGGCATGGCGCGCATCGACGAACGTCGGCCAGGTCGCAGGGCTGCGGACATTCGCTGAAATCGAAAACAACGATGCGTAACCGTGTGTTCCGAAGGCAAAAACCGCCAATACACATGCTATCGTACTGAAACGCATGAATGTGCTCCCCGTCACCGGCTGCGAAAGGCGGCCGCACAACCGCCGCTGCTTCGTAACCTCGACACATCGCCCGTTATCGGGTCAATGTTTCATCTCGGGGTCTAGGACGCAACCGTGCAAACCACGGAACACATTTGCGCGGGCGTTGTAATGGCAAGCGCGCAACAGCACATCGAGGGATGATAGAACTTTTGATCCAGCGAACCTCCCCATGACCCAGCAAGACAGTGACAGCCGCGAAAAGTGCCCGCTGAATTTAGACAGCGAGCCGGAGGCGGCGGGCAGCGAAGCGATGGTGGTCCGGGTTGTCGATGCTCTGATGGCGGTAGACGAGACGGCCTTCGATGCGTGCGCTAATCCTGATCCCGCCCGGTTCAACCCTTTCGTCACGCACGCCTTCCTCGATGCGCTTGAAGACTCAGGGTGCGTCAGCGCGGAAACAGGCTGGCTGCCGCAACATCTCGTGCTCGAAGACGCCGATGGCAGTATCAGAGGCGTTCTTCCCGCCTACCTCAAGTCGCACAGCCGCGGCGAGTTCGTGTTTGACCATGCGTGGGCGGCGGCCTACGAGCGAGTGGGCGGGGACTATTATCCAAAACTGCAGATCTCGGTGCCGTTCACTCCCGTTCCGGGACCGCGGCTGCTGGTTCGTCCAGGCGAGGACGCTGATGAGTACGAACGCGTACTGGCTGCCGCCGCTATCGAACTCGCGAGCCGGATGGGGGTCTCGTCCGTCCACTTCACATTCCTGGAAAAAGAATCCTGGGAACGACTTGGAGCACTCGGCTATCTGCAGCGCACGGACCAGCAGTTCCATTTCTTCAATCCCGGTTATGACTCGTTTGAGGACTTTCTCGGCACACTCGCCTCGCGCAAACGCAAGGCCCTGCGCAAGGAGCGCGCGCAAGCCTTCGAATCCGGTTTGGAAATCACGCATGTCACCGGCTCGGACATCACGGAGGCCCATTGGGACGCGTTCTTCAGATTCTACATGGACACGAGTGCGCGCAAGTGGGGGAGCCCGTATCTCAACCGGGAGTTCTTTTCGCTGCTCGGCGAGCGGATGGCCGAGAGGTGCCTTCTCGTGTTTGCCTCCCGGCAGGGAAACTACGTAGCCGGGGCCCTCAACCTGATCGGCGGCGACTGCCTGTACGGGCGATACTGGGGAGCCATCGAGCACCATCCGTGCCTGCATTTCGAGCTCTGCTATTATCAGGCGATCGATTACGCCATCGCCCATGGGCTGTCCAAGGTGGAAGCCGGCGCGCAGGGCCAGCACAAGCTGGCGCGCGGCTATGGTCCCGAGACGACGTACTCGGCGCACTGGATCGCCGACCCAGGCCTGTCGCAAGCGGTGGCACGCTACCTCAATGAAGAGCGCCGTCACATCGAGAGGGCTCAGAAGGTTCTCAACGACTATACGCCCTTCCGGAAGGGCGGATCGGGACAACGCGGGGATTGACCGGCAAGGCCAAGCCCGGATTAGTCTCACAGCCCCCTTTCAAGGAACAACGCCGCGCGAGCCGGCCGGGAGACATGCCATGACTGCCACCTACGAGAACGACAACATCTTCGCGAAAATCCTGCGTGGCGAGATCCCGTGCCACATGGTCTACGAAGATGACGATGCGATCGCGTTCATGGATGTGATGCCGCAGTCGGCCGGTCACGTGCTGGTTTTGCCGAAGGCGGCATCGCGCAATCTGCTCGATGCCGACCCCGCCGTTCTGGCGAAGCTGGCACCGCTGCTGCAGCGGATGGCGGCTGCCGCCAAGGCAGCTTTCGACGCCGACGGCATTTCGCTGATGCAGTTCAACGAAGGGGCCGGCGGGCAAACCGTCTTCCACCTGCACTTCCATGTCATTCCCCGATACGAAGGCGTACCGCTGAACGCACATGGCCGCGGCATGGAGGACCCGGAGGTGCTGGCTGCCAACGCCGAGAAGCTGCGCGCCGTACTCGCTGGCTGATTTGGTCGGGCTGATGCAGCTTTGCGGGTCGGCGCTGTTCAACCGAATGATGGGCGGCAACCGTAATGGCTCTAGTGAGGCGTCGCGCCTTAATTGACACCGGCCTCGCCGCACCGCCGGTCAATTAAGGCGCGACGCCTCACTAGCTGTGATAAAGGTTGGCATGACAAAAATTCTCATCATCGGCGCCAGTCGCGGTATCGGTCTTGAAACAGTGAAAGCCGCGATCGAAGCCGGACATGAGGTTCGCGCCTTCGCGCGCGGGGCCGACAAGATCCCGCTCGACCATCCAAAGCTTGAAAAATTCGTAGGCGACGCCCTTGCAGCCGCCGACATCCGTCAGGCGCTGGCGGGCGTCGATGTCGTGATCGAAGTGCTGGGGGCGACGATCAATTCCGAAACCATCCTGACGGGAACGCGGCTCTTTTCCGACGCAACGCGCATTCTCGTCGACGCCACGGAAGAACTCGGACCAAAGCGGCTTATCTGCGTCACCGGGCTTGGCGCGGGCGATAGCCGGGACCGGCTTGGCGGCATGTTCCGCTTGTTCTTCACCCTCAGTCTCGCGCGCATCTATGACGACAAGGACGTGCAGGAACGCATGGTCATGAACTCGAAGCTCGACTGGACCATTGCGCGGCCGGGGATCTTGCGCGATGGGCGGGCTACAGGTCTCTACCGGGCGCTGCCCGACCCGAAGGACTGGAAGGCTGCGCCGATCCGGCGGGCGGATGTCGCCCTGTTTCTCGTCGATGAAGTCGAGCGCGGCACGTATCGCGGAAAGACGCCGATGATCATCGCCTGACGACGTTTCGCCGGAAGGATTTTCATTTCGCCAGGATACCGAGTGCGAGCAGCACGGCAGCGGCGCTGAAGACACCGGCGCCGAGGTGACGGCGCGCGCCCAGGAACACGGCAATTCCAGCAACGACCGCCGTCAATCTGACCGCCAGCGGGATCGCCTCCAGCACGCCCGCAGGAAATAGAACGAGGCGCGCGACCAGCCCGGCGACCAGCGCGGTTGCGACGGCACGAACCCAGACGAAGATCTCGCTGTCGCCGGCAAGGCCGCGTCCAAGATAGGCGCCAAGCCAACGGAACGGCTCATGGGCTAACAACGCGACGAGCACGATGATGAGGGCGGCTTCCGGCGTGGCGAGGAATCCGCCGCTCATTCGTCGGGCTCCTCGAACACCGCGTCGAGGCGCCTGCCTGCGACGTAGCAAATGGTTCCGCCAATCACGCCGGTCAGCAGAAGATCGAAGCCGGGGGTGATGACGTAGAATACCGGCCCCATAACCGAACCGACCACGATGGCCAGCCAGTCCATTGCAAGGGTAGCCGCCTTCATCAGCGAGAGCAGGAAATAGATCGGCGTCAGGAACAACAGCACGCCTGCCAGTACCGGCGGCACCGAACCGGCCAGTTCGAAGCCGATCGTCGTGCCAACCAGCGTCGTCATGATCATGCCGGTGCCGATGCCGAGAAAGACGTGCATGCGCCGGTTCTCTGGTACGCCCGGCAGAATGCGGTGGCCTTCGAGCCAGGCGGTGATGGCCACTGCATGAAGAGCGAGCAGCTGGCGCCACACCGCGGGACGGTCGTCCCTGAGCCAGGGCAATATCGTAACGACCATCGGCACCAGGCGCACGCCGGTCAGCGCGACGGCTGCGGCGCCGGCAAGAATCGATCCCCCGCGGGCCAGCTGATCCATCAACACGACCTGGGCGGGTAGCGCGAAGAACGTTGCCATCATGAGAACAGCGTTGAAGAGCGACAGCCCCGCGTCGTTGGCGAGCGCGCCGAAACCGGCGGAACTCGCAAACAGTATGATTCCAGGGACCGACATTGCTACGCGCAGCCCGTCGCGGAAGGTCCGATAGCTGCGATTTCGCGGCTTACCGGCGGCGGCACCTTGATCTTCGTCGTTGCCCTTGTGCTGGCTCACCCTAGTGTCCCGTCTCCGAATTGCCGACACCTTTGCAGCACCCGTCCATCGGCAATTCGGAGACAAAGGAACACTAGCAACGCCATGATTCTAGTAATTCGTGCCCGAAGTGTCCTCGCGGGAAAGCCAGCCAAGCTTCTGATCGTCTTCTGGATCCACCGCCGCTCAACGACATACGCCCGGTATCAGGCGTCCAATCCGGCACACCAGGTCAGTGGCCATAGAAGATGCGCCCTTCGCTCGCCGGGACGGTGTGGAAGAGCACGTCGAACTCCCTTGCATGGTTGCGGACTTCCTCGTCGCGCATGGAACCTGAAGGTGCGAAGATCGCCTTGACCTTGCGGCGGGCGAGATGATCGACGGCATCGGCGAAGGAGAAGAATGAGTCCGAACAGACGGAGGCGCCTATAAGCATTTCAGTGCGCTGGGTCAGCTTGGCGTGCAGCACCGCGTTCTCGGTTGCGGTGACGAGTTGCACGTAGCCGGCGGCGTTGGCGATCAAATTCCTGTCCTTGACCACGGTGATGCAGCTTGACGGGCTGGCCGCGCAGATACCCCAGGCGAGACTCATGTCGGCCTTCAGGTCGGCATCCCATTCCGCCGGAAGAGTTGGCACGTAGGGATTGGGTTGCTGTGAGACGGTAGCGCCGCGGATGGCGTGTGCCATGATCTCCTGGCGCAGGCTGCTTCGCCCGAGCTTGGCCATCGCCGGATTCGCGAGCAGGTGGCACTTGCGCGCCTTGCGCTCGAAATAGGCTGCCGCGCTCGCCTCGATAGCCGGGGCGGCGATGCCAAGGAAGGGGCGGTTTTCTCCCATCCACTGGCGGATCTTGTAGGCGGTCTGTTCGGTGATCTCGACGTTGGTGACGAGGAACGCGCCATAGGCCGAGCGGAACTCGTTCTCGATGGCCAGCTTGATGACACTGTCGGAGGATCCGGCCACAGCGGAGAACGGCGTACCGCGGCTGGTCAGCACGGCGATCTTGGGCACTTCGCCCAGGTTAACCTCAAAGGCGGCAGCGACGCGGGTGATGGCTTCGAGCGAGTTGTCGAATTCCTTCAGCGTCGACCAGCTCATGGAAGCTGCATCCGACAGCGCCGGCGAGCCGTCCGGCAAGGTGAAGCGGGTGATGGCAAGCGGATCCTGGCTGCCGGCATCGGCGGTGACGAAACCCTGCTGTTGCGGGTTCTCTCCATAGTTCAGGGCAATCATGGCCATGGGGCGGGTCTCCGTTCGTGGACAGCGGCAGTTGGGTGGCCAGTATCACCGCGCGGACGCACAAGAGGCAAGGGCGCAGATAGGCGCGGGTGCGATGGCTGAAAACTCGGCGGCACGAGAAAAGGGGGCCGTCAGGCTGTCGGTGCAGGAGTTGGACAGATGCCGGTCAGCACCACAGTAACCCTGGACGATTGGCTGCGGTCCTGCCGTGGTGGACGCAGCCTACATCGCTCGACCCTTCCAGTCACACAGCGCCTTTACCTCAATAATAATGTATTATACATCTATTTTCATGTATTTTTTTGGCATTCTGGCATCCCAGCAGTGAGCTACGAATGATTACGGCAGCACAAATGAGGGCCGCGAGGGCTCTGCTTGGCATCGATCAGCAGACGCTGGCGGAATTGGCGGATGTGTCACTGCCGACCATCCAGCGCATGGAAGCGAGCCAAGGTAACGTGCGCGGCGTCGTCGGCACATTGATGAAGGTGGTCGAGGCGTTCGAGCATGCCGGGATCGAGTTGATCGCTGCGAACGCGCCAAGCCAGGGCACGGGACGCGGCGTAAGATTCAAGGTCGTCGCTACCCCCGACACTGCAACAGATCCTCCAGGGGGTGCTTCGGGCCGCCGCCCACCTCGCCCGAAAGCCTGAAGACTTTCGACTAGAGCAACATTCGCGACGGTGACCGCCGACGACTATGCCGACGATCCCGCCGCTCCTTCCAGCAAGGAGTCGGAGAACGATGGATTCGTCCGCACCGCGCCGTCTGAGACCCGCGGCACCAAGCTTTGCCGAGTTGTACACACCAAAGCTTGTCACGATCCTGCGCGAGGGTTACGGCTGGCAGCATTTCAAGGCGGATGCCATCGCGGGCCTGACGGTCGCAATCGTGGCGCTCCCACTTTCGATGGCCATCGCAATTGGCTCGGGCCTGTCTCCTGAAAAGGGGCTTTATACCGCGATCATCGGCGGCTTTATGATTTCAGCGCTCGGAGGCAGCCGGTTTCAGATCGGGGGGCCGGCCGGTGCGTTCATCGTGCTCATCGCCACAATCGTCGAACGCCACGGCTACGATGGGCTGGTGCTGGCAACGCTGATGGCCGGAGCGATGATGTTGCTCGTCGGGTTCCTGCGATTTGGCACGTACATCAAGTACATTCCGTTTCCGGTTACCGTAGGATTCACCGCAGGCATCGCCGTTATCATCTTCGCCAGCCAGGTGAAGGAACTGCTTGGCCTCGACATCGCCAGGGAACCGGCCGACCTGTTCCCCAAGATCCAGGCGATCGCGTCAAACATTCACACCGCCCAACCGGAGACCGTTGCTCTATCGACGCTGGCGATCACCATCATTCTAGCTCTGAAGCGCGTTCGACCTAGTTGGCCGGGGTTGTTAATCGCAGTCGCAGTGACAGCGCTATTGACATTCCTCTTGCATCTCGATGTTGCGACCATCGGCAGCCGGTTCGGCGGCATACCGCGCAGCCTGCCTGCGCCTTCGTTGCCAGTCTTCGATCTCACCAAAATGCGGGCGGTGCTGCCGGACGCAATGGCCATCGCGTTGCTCGGCGCGATCGAGTCGCTGCTTTCGGCTGTCGTCGCCGACGGCATGACGGGCCGGCGACACCGATCGAACTGCGAGTTGGTGGCGCAAGGGGCGGCCAACATCGCAGCCGTGACGTTCGGCGGCATGTGCGTCACCGGCACGATTGCCCGCACGGCAACCAACGTGCGCGCCAATGCGCATGGTCCCGTCGCCGGCATGCTGCATGCCGTCTACATCTTGCTGTTCATGCTCCTGGCCGCCCCTTTGGCCGCATACATCCCGCTTGCCGCACTCGGCGGCGTATTGGCCATCGTCGCCTGGAACATGGCAGAGAAAAAGGAGTTCTGGGCGCTTCTGCGGACCACAACCGGCGATGCCACGGTTGTTATGGCAACGTTCCTATTGACGATCTTTGCCGACTTGACGATCGCGATCGCGACGGGAGTGACACTCGGCTCCTTTTTGTTCCTGCATCGCATGGCGAACGCCGTCGAAGTTGAAACCGGTCTGCGCGTCATACCCCAGGACGAGGCCGACACATCAGGCCCGCTTCGGGACAGCTACGATCCACAAACCTCCAATCGCGAAGTCATTGTCTATCGCATCAGCGGAGCGTTCTTCTTTGGTGCGACGGCGGCCGTAAGCGGCGTGCTCGACCGTATCGGCGATCATCCAAAGGTCTTCGTTCTCGATTTCTCCGACGTGCCGCTCGTGGACAGCACGGCGGCGAGGGTGCTCGAAGGTTTCGCCCACAAACTCCAGCAGTCGGGTACGCGTGTCTATTTTGCAGGGGCCTCGAAGAGCGTACGCAGAGCACTTTTGATGACCGGCCTGCGCAAACCGCTCGTGCGCTACGCCTCTTCACCCGAAGTTGCCATCAAGCATTGGCGCAGAGCCGATGCCGCCGCATAGCCCGGCTTGAGCTGGCAGCTGCTAGTGTCCAAACGTCAGGTGCAAAAGCTACACTAGAAACATAGTGTTGCTAGTGTTCCTCATGGTTCTGACATTTGCTCCGAACTTGGCCGCA
>LOEV01000009.1 GCA_001516065.1 Alphaproteobacteria bacterium BRH_c36 | reverse complement strand
ACGCGGTCGGCGAGGTGGGCGGCGATGAGCCGGTCGTTGGTTTCGCGTTCGGCGGCCATCGCGCGCCGTTCGGCTTCCGATATCTGTTCGCAGGTGGCAGCCAGCTGAGGCACCTCGACATCGCTCAGTCCGTCCTCGCCAAACCTCATCGCCTTGATCAACGAGCGATGCACGATGAGGTCCGCGTAGCGCCTGATCGGCGAGGTAAAGTGCGCGTAGCGGCGCAGGTTCAATCCGAAGTGCCCGGCGTTTTCGGGCGAGTAGACGGCCTGGCTCTGCGAGCGCAGCACGACTTCGTTGATAAGGTCGGTCACCGGGAGGCTCTTGGCCTTCTTGAGGATACCGTTGAAGGCATCCGGCCGCAGCTGGTTTTGCGGCGGCAGCTTCAGGTCGAGGGTTTCCAGGAATTCGCGCAGCGCGGTCAGCTTTTCCTTCGAGGGCGGTTCGTGGACACGGTAGACGACGGGCGATTTCTTGTCTTCGAGCGCTTCGGCGGCGGCCACATTGGCCTGGATCATGAATTCTTCGATGAGCCGGTGCGCGGTGAGTCGCTCTGGCACCATGACGCTCTCGACGCGGCCCTCATTGTCGAGAATGATTTTGCGCTCGGGTAGATCAAGGTCGAGCGGACCGCGCCTGTCGCGGGCGGCGGCGACTTTCTCGTAGGCCTCCCACAGCGGCCTCAGGACGCGTTCGAGAATCGTTCCAGCCTTATCCGTCGGTTTGCCGTCGATGGCGTCCTGCGCTTCCTGGTAGGCGAGCTTGGCATGCGAGCGCATCATCGCCCGCATAAAGGTGTGGTGCCGCTTTTCTCCGCGTGCGTCGAAGACCATGCGCACCGCGAGACACGCCCGTACTTCGCCTTCGCGCAGCGAACAAAGGTCGTTCGAGATCTTCTCGGGAAGCATCGGTACGACGCGATCTGGGAAATAGACCGAGTTGCCGCGCCGGCGCGCTTCGCGGTCGAGACGCGAACTTGGCTGCACGTAGTAGGCGACATCCGCGATGGCGACATAGACGACGACGCCGTCGGGGTTGCCTTCAGCCGCATCGGGTTCCGCGTACACCGCATCGTCGTGGTCTCGCGCATCCGGCGGATCGATGGTGATCAGCGGCAGGTGGGTCAGGTCCGTGCGCTGGCCAAGCGTTGGCCTCTGCAGCTCTTTGGCCTCGGCGAGGACGCTTTGTGGAAACTCGTCGGGGATGCCGTGGGCATGCACCGCGATCAGGCTGATCTGGCGCTGGTCGTCCGGGTTGCCGAGTGCTTCGACGACGCGCGCCTGCGGCGCTGCAAAGCGCCCTTTACGCAACAAATCGTAGCGCACGAGATCGCCGTCGCCGGCACCTGCCATATCGCTCTTCTGCACCGGCCAGGACCGCAGGAGCTTGCGGTCGACCGGCTCGATTGTGCCGCCGCCGCCTTTTTTGTTGGCCCGGAAGATGCCAAGGAGGCGCTGCTTCTCGCGCGGCAGCTTGCGGATCGGCACCGCTTCGAAGCGCAGTCCTTCGACGTCGGGCTCGTCGAGCCTGCTGATCTGGCACAGGACGCGGTCGCCGATGCCGAGGCTGGCAGCGGCCCGTTGGGCTTCCGGCACGTGCGTCAGGATGAGAACGCCGGGACGCTCGCCCTCTTCGTCCTTCCAGACCACCGGCTGCGCGATGAGATCGCCACTATCGTCCTGACTTGTGACTTCGAGGACTGCGACGGGCGGCAGAGTGCCCTTCTCGCGAAGGTCGCTGCGATTTCCGGTTAAGAGACCGTCCTCCGCCATTTCCTTCAACAGCCGCTTCAGGGCAAGTCGCGAGTCGCCCCTGATGGCGAAGGCCCGCGAAATCTCGCGTTTCCCCACCGTGCTGCCGGCGGTCGCGATGAATTTGAGAATATCTTCGCGCGGCGGCAGGCCGTCCTCGTCGCGCGTGCCGCTGTCGTAGTCCGCCGGGCGACCATCACCTTGCTGCCCGCCTGGGGCGTTCCGGTCCCCTTTGCGAGACTTATGTTTCGCCGTCTTTTTCGGCTTGCGGGTCACTAGTGTTCCGTTTCTGACATTTGCTTCCCATTGCGGCCAAGTTCCGAGCAAATGTCAGAACCATAAGGAACACTAGCAACTCTATAAATCTAGTGTAGCTTTTGCACCTGACGTTTGGTTTGGAGTCCAGCCGCAAGCGGGTACCAAATGTCAGGTGCGCTACACTAGCTGTCCCTGCCCCCGACTGCCGCAGCTTTCGGCTTGGCGGCCTTCTTCGCAGCCGGTTTCTTCGCCGGCTTCTTGGCAGCCGCCTTTTTGGCGGGCTTCTTGGCTGGTTTCTTTTTCGCCCGCTCAGCCAGAAGATCGATCGCCTGCTCGAGGCTCACAGCGGTCGGCTCCTGCCCCTTCGGCAACGTTGCATTGACCTTGTTGTGGCTGATGTAAGGTCCATAGCGTCCTTCGAGAACCTCGATCTTCCCCCCTTCTTGGGGATGTTCGCCAAGATCCTTCAGCACTTTCGCCTTCGGCCGGTTGAAGCGCCCGCTACCTGCGGCGGCCTTTTCTGCCAGCACCGTTACGGCGCGGTTTATGCCGACTGTGAAGACCTCTTCCATGCTTTCGAGGTTGGCATACTTGCCGTCATGCAAAACGAACGGACCGTAGCGGCCGAGCCCCGCCGTGATCATCGTCCCGGTCTCGGGATGCGGTCCGATCTCGCGCGGCAGCGACAACAGCTTCAGCGCCAGTTCGAGATCGACGTTGCCGGCATCGATGCCCTTCGGGATCGACGAACGTTTCGGCTTCTCGCCCTCTTCGTAGTCGTCCGGTGTCCCAAGCTGCAGATAGGGCCCAAAGCGGCCGACGTGGAGCTTCACCGACAGCCCGCTGTCGGGGTCGAAACCGAGTTCCTTGCCATCGAGTGCTGCGTTGGCGTCATTTTCCGATGACTGCGTGAGCTGGCGCGTGAAGCGGCAATCGGGATAGCGGCTGCAGCCGATGAAGGCGCCGAACTTGGAGGAGATCTTGAGGCTGAGTTGACCCTCGTTGCACGACGGGCATGCGCGCGGGTCGGACCCGTCTTCCTTGGCTGGAAATACGTGCGGTCCGAGCAGTTCGTTCAGCGCGTCGAGCACTTCGGAAACGCGCAGTTCCTTTATGTCCTCGACCGCCTTGATGAAATCCTTCCAGAAATCCCTCAAGACATCCTTCCACTGCATCTTGTCGTCGGAGATGAGGTCAAGCTTTTCTTCGAGGTCGGCGGTGAAATCGTACTCGACGTAGCGCTTGAAGAACGCCTCCAGGAACGATGTGACGAGACGCCCCTTGTCCTCGGGAATGAGCCTCTTCTTGTCGATGACGACGTAGTCGCGTTCCTGCAGCGTCGCCATAGTCGCCGCATACGTCGAAGGCCGCCCAATCCCGAGTTCCTCCATGCGCTTGACGAGAGTTGCTTCGGTAAAGCGCGGCGGCGGTTGCGTGAAGTGCTGGTTCGCCGAGATTTCCCGGTCGGTCAGCTTCTGCGATTTTTCAAGCGGCGGCAGGCGGCGATCGCCGTCCTCCTCCTCGCTGGTGTCTTCCTTGCCCTTCTGCGCCGTCTGCCGCTCGTCGCGGCCTTCCTCGTAGACCTTTAGGAAGCCATCGAACTGCAGGACCGAACCGTTGGCGCGCAGGTCGTAGGTCTTGCCGTCGCGGCCCCTGACTTCGATCTGGGCCACCGTCTGTTCGAGTTCGGCCGATGCCATCTGGCTGGCAACCGCCCGCTTCCAAATGAGGTCGTAGAGGCGCGCCTGGTCCTTATCGAGATACTTGGCGATCTTCTGGGGTTTGCGTGCGACGTCGGTCGGGCGAATGGCTTCGTGCGCTTCTTGCGCGTTCTTGGCTTTGGTTTTGTATTCGCGCACGAACGGGGCGACGTAGTTCTTTCCGTACTCGCTGGCGATCGCGCTGCGGATCGATTGCACCGCCTCCGGCACGATCTGCACGCCGTCGGTACGCATGTAGGTAATGAGGCCGACGGGGGCGCCCTCGCCGACGTCGATGCCCTCATACAGGCGCTGGGCAACCTGCATCGTCTGTTTGGCCGAGAAGCCGAGCTTGCGGGAAGCGTCCATCTGCAGCGTCGAAGTGGAGAACGGCGCCCACGGGTTGCGCTTGGTCGCTTTCTTCTCGACCGAGGCGACGACGAACTCGCCCTTTTCGATGGCCTTCTTGATCGCGCTGGCCTGCGCCTCATCCTTGATGTCGAGCTTTTTGAGGTTGCCGCCGTCGATGGCGGTCAGCCGGGCCAGTACCTCCTCCTTTGCGGTCGTTTCGAGCACGGCTTCGATCGACCAGTACTCGTCGGTCCGGAAGGCTTCGATCTCCGCTTCCCGGTCGCAGACCAGGCGCAACGCCACCGATTGAACGCGGCCGGCCGACCGGGCGCCTGGAAGCTTGCGCCACAGCACTGGCGACAATGTGAAGCCGACGAGGTAATCGAGCGCGCGGCGGGCGAGATAGGCGGAAACCAGCGGCTCGTCGATCTGACGCGGATTGGCCATCGCCGTCATGATCGCCTGCTTGGTGACGGCGTTGAACGCCACCCGCTCGACGGGCACGCCCTTTTTCAGCGCCTTGCGCTTCTCCAGCACCTGCAGGATATGCCACGAGATCGCCTCGCCTTCGCGGTCAGGGTCGGTTGCCAGAATCAACTTGTCGGCCGTCCTCACCGCATCGGTGATCTCTTTCAGCACCTTCTGCGATTTCGCATCGGCCACGTCCCAGGCCATTTCGAAATCGTTCTCCGGCTTGACCGAGCCATCTTTTGAGGGCAGGTCGCGAACGTGGCCGAACGAGGCAATGACCTTATAACTGGATCCCAAGTATTTATTGATGGTCTTCGCTTTCGCGGCAGACTCAACGATGACGACGTTCATGAGCGACTTTCATTGATGCGGCCATAGCCGCATGGGCTCGCCGCCGGTCATTTGAATTTTCTCTTGGAAGCTACGCGCTGTACCCTCGATCGGACCGTCGAATCCATCCCTTCGAAAGACCGCGGATAACAAGGGACCGGCGCTGGCCCGGTCGCCGGAAGATGGTGGATCGGTCTGGTGAAGTCAAACCCATCCCGTCGCGCCACGAAAGGTTGCGTAGTTTATTATTGCAATCTAAAATAGAATAACATACCGTCGGCATCACACTTTGGCTCGTGATGCGGGGACTGGCCGATGGCGAAAGCGAACCCAAAAGGCGACGACACCGAAGAGCGCTCCGCTCAGCGCCGGACCGTCCAGGCGGCTGCACATGCCTCTGATTACGATAACTACATTGCCGATATGATTCTAGAACTGCAGCAGATGGCGGCGCGGTCGGGTCGACATGCTTTGGCCGAGCGGCTTCTCGCCGCACACGAGCTGGCTCGCGATCCCCGACCCTGGTGTTCTGGATCTGACGATTGAATTACAGTTGAGGTCGCCTTCGCAGATTCCATCAGATCGGATCGTTCGCAAGCGAGACCAGCTGGGCGCCGTGGCGTTCGGTCAGGCCGGCCAGATCAAGCTCGATGAGCGCGGCTCGCACGACCCGGATATCGAGTCCGGTCGCCCGGACGATATCGTCGACCGCGACCGGTGCTGCGCCAAGTGTTGCAAGAACCCGATCGCGTTCCTCCTCGCCGGGTTCAGGCACGGGCGCCAATGGTTCCGCTTCGTAGGTCGGGTGCTCCACCGTAATTTCCCGGAAGGCGCGTCCTTTGAGACCGGTCAACGGCTTGAGCGCCTCGATGACGTCGCGCGGCTCTGTGACCAGCGTAGCCCCGGTTTTCAGAAGATGATTGGTTCCCTCGGCGCGCGGGTCGAGCGGATTTCCGGGAATGGCAAAAATATCGCGGTTCTGTTCGGCTGCCCGCCGCGCCGTCGACAGCGTCCCGGAGCGCTTCGCTGCTTCGACGACCAGGACGCCAAGAGAAATCCCGGAGATCAGGCGGTTGCGCCGGGGGAAGTCCTGTCCGCGCGGCTGAAATCCGCACGGCATCTCGGAGACAAGGCATCCGCGCTCTGCGATCGCAGTGTGCAGCGAGGCATTCTCGGGCGGATAGACGTTGTCGAGCCCACCTGCGAGTACCGCGATCGTCCCGGTTTCAAGGGAGGCTTCATGCGCCGCCCTATCTATGCCGCGCGCCAGTCCCGATACGATCACAAGTCCCGCCCGCCCCAGTTCTTGGCCGAACAATCGCGCCAGCTTCGTGCCCGCAGCCGAAGCCTGCCGCGCGCCGACAATTCCGATACTCGGTCTTGCCAGGAGAGCGATGTCGCCTTTGGCATAGACGAGCGGCGGCGGCGCTTCGATCTGAGCCAGGCGCAACGGATATCCTGGTTCGATTGTGAACAGCGGCCGGGCGCCGTACTTTTGCGCCGCTGTCAGCTCGGCTTCGGCGTCGGCCACCGAACAGATGACGATCGCCTTGCCGTGTGCCGCCTTGCGGCTCAGGTGCGGCAGTGCCTCCAGCGCCTGCTGCGCTCCGCCGTAGCGGTTGATGAGTTCGCGAAACGTGATAGGCCCGACGTTCTGCGAGCGGATAAGGCGCACGCAGGCAAGTCGCTGCGTGTCGTCAAGCTCGGCGGTTGGAAGCGGAGCAGGCGTGAACAAGTCGACGCCGTCATCCTTTTGCTTTGCCACCGATCCTCGTCTCCTCGCCGGCCAGTAGCCGTTTTATGTTTGGGTGATGTTTCCAGATCAGCAGCACGCTCATCAACAGTGTGACGCCAGCCAGCAGCGTCCCGCCCCAGACGTAGGCAGCGATCGGAACGATGGCAGCGGCAATTAAGGCCGACAGCGACGAATAGCGCGTCGCGACTGCCACCGCCAGCCAGATGCCGCAGAACAGCAGCGCCAGTTTGGCAAGCAGGCCGAGCAGAACGCCGATGTAGGTCGCCACGCCCTTGCCGCCCTTGAACCCGAGCCAGACGGGAAACAGGTGTCCTAGAAAAGCGCCATACCCACCCGCTGCCGCGCCAAGCAGCGCCCCGTCACCTCCCGGTAGCGATGGCGCCCCATAGAGCAGCGCCCCGGCCATCACCGCCAGTGTACCCTTCAGCGCGTCGAGCAGCAGTGTCGCCACGGCCAGCCCCTTATGGCCTGTGCGCAGAACATTGGTCGCCCCGATGTTGCCCGATCCCATGGACCGGATGTCTCCGAGACCTGCAAGCCGGGTCAACAGCAGGCCGAACGGTACCGAGCCGACGAGGTACCCCGCGCCGAATCCGACCGCTAGCGCCGTGACGCTCGACTCGATCATTGTGGTGCTTTCCCAGAGACTTCGTGCGGTGCGTGCGATTGACCGTGACTGCCTGTCAAACTGTGGTCGGCTCAAACAGCAGGAAGTGACGCCGAGTTGCCAGCGTACTGATAGACCGTCTCGCCAGCAACCAGTGTTCTTAAGACGCGCCCTTGTAGGCGGGCTTCGTCGAACGGGGAGTTCTTGGAGCGCGAACGCAGAAGGTCCTTGTTGACGACCCAAGGTTCATTGAGATCGACCAGGATGATGTCGGCGATGGCGCCCTTCTTGAGCCGGCCAGAGTGCAGACCAAGCAGTTTCGCCGGATTGACGGTCATCGCCTTCAGCAGTTGGACGAGCCCGACGTCGCCGGAATGGAACAGCCGCAGTGCCACCGGCAGCAGCGTTTCGAGGCCAGCGGCTCCGTCGGCGGCTTCCTGGAACGGACGGCGCTTGACGTCGGCGTCCTGTGGGTCGTGGCTGGACACGATGATATCGATGTCGCCCGACGCGATGCCCTCGACCATCGCCTTGCGGTCGTCTTCGTGTCGAAGCGGCGGACGCACTTTGAAGAAGGTGCGGTATCCGGTGACATCGTTTTCGTTGAGCGTCAGATGGTTGATCGACACTCCGCAGCTGACTTTCAGTCCGCGCGCCTTGGCTGCGCGGATAACATCGAGGCTCTGCCCGCATGAGATCGTAGAGGCATGATAACGCGATCCGGTTTTTTCGACGAGGCGCACATCGCGCTCGACCACGATGGTTTCGGCCACCGTTGGCACGCCTGCCAGCCCGAGCCGCGTTGCGACCTCGCCTGAGTTCATCGAGGCTGTTGCGCTGAGATACGGGTCCTCGCAATGATGCACGATGAGGGCATCGAAGTCCTTGGCGTAGTTGAGTACGTTGCGCATCACCCGTGTATTCGCAATGCTCGACTTGCCGTTGGTGAAGGCGATGGCGCCGGCCCTCTTCAGCAGTCCGATCTCGGTCATCTCCTCGCCGCCGAGGCCGCGCGTCATCGCCGCCATTGTGTGGACGTGGACGATGGCGTTGTCACGGGCCCGGCGCTGAATGAAATCGACGAGCGCCACCTGATCGATCACTGGTGAGGTGTCTGGCATCACCACCATCGTCGTGACGCCACCGGCCGCCGCCGCCCTGCTGGCGGTTTTCAAGGTTTCGCGATGCTCCTGGCCGGGTTCTCCGGAGAACACCTGTGCATCGATCAGCCCCGGGCACAACACATGCCCCTGGCAGTCGATGACCGCCGCCCCTTCCGGCGCGTTGCGCCGCAGATGCGGACCTATGTCGGCTATGAGTCCATCCTGCACGAACAGCCCGCCCGGTTCGTCGCGGCCGCTTTCCGGATCGATGAGGCGCGCGTTGAGGAACACTTGCGGTGTTCGCGAAGGCTTCTGCTTTTCTGTTGGCGGTAGGTTGACGATCGTGCTCATGGGGCTGGCTCGCAATGTCTTCATTGTTGGAACCTGCTTCCCGCAAGGCAGCGGAGCGAGGTCTGGATCAGGCCTGCGGCAGGTTCGGCGACAGAGCTTCGAGAACCGCCATGCGCACCGCAACACCCATTTCGACCTGATCGCGGATGACGCTGCGCGAGTGATCGGCCACCGTCGAAGCGATCTCGACGCCGCGGTTCATCGGGCCCGGATGCATAATCAGCGCATCGGGCTTGGCGCGCGCCAGCTTCTCGTGATCGAGGCCGAAAAAGTGGAAGTATTCGCGCGACGATGGCACGTAGGCTCCGTCCATGCGTTCATGCTGGAGGCGCAGCATCATCACTACATCCGCGTCGGCGAGCCCCTTCCACATGTCGGTATAGACTTCCGCGCCGAGCCGGTCGGGATTTGAGGGAAGCAAAGTCGATGGTGCAATGACCCTGACCCTGGCCGACATGGCATTGAGCAGCGCGATGTTGGAACGCGCGACGCGCGAATGCAGGATATCGCCGCAGATCGCGACCGTCAGTCCGGCAAGCCGGCCCTTGGCACGGCGGATCGTCAGCGCGTCGAGCAGCGCCTGCGTGGGATGCTGGTGTGCACCGTCGCCGGCGTTGACAACCGAGCAGTCGACCTTTTGCGACAGGAGTTCCACCGCGCCTGCTGCGTGATGGCGTACAACGATGATATCGGGACGCATGGCATTGAGCGTGACGGCGGTATCGATCAGCGTCTCGCCCTTCTGCACCGAAGAGCTGGCGACCAGCATGTTCATCACATCCGCGCCAAGCCGCTTTCCAGCCAGCTCGAACGAGGCCTGCGTTCGCGTAGAAGCTTCGAAGAAGAGATTGATGACGATCCGGCCGGCGAGAATGTTGCGCTTTTTATCGACCTTCCGGTTGCGGTCGGCGGCTTTGTCGGCAAGGTCGAGAAGAAAGCCGATATCTGGCGCCGTCAGCCCCTCGCAGGAGAGCAGATGGCGGTGCGGGAACCTGGTAAGTTGCGCGGACGCGAATTTGGTCATTAAAGCTGTTCTAATAGGCGGACTTCTGCTTGGCTGCAACCGCTAACAGGGGGCAACTTCAGTTTGCCACAGGTTAGCCGCTCTCCCGTGCCGTTGTTGGTGCCCGTTCGCAGCCCAGGGGCCCAGCAGTCATGCCCTCGCTGAGGCACCGATAGGCGGCTAAGCGACGCCCGCCATCAATGCCCGGAAAGCAACTCGAGAGTGCGCTGATCCATGACCAATCCGTTTTCGACACATACGGTAACCAACCAGCCGCCGCCATTTGAGGACGTCAACCTCTATGCCTCCGATGCAGCCCTGCAGGATGCAGTCACGCGCGAAGGCGGCGGCCATGCGGCCCGCAGCCTCGTCGCATTCGGACTGGTCTGCGGCAGCTCGGATGCCGGCGAACGCGCCCGCCTCGCCAACGAAAACCCTCCGCGCCTGGAAACGCACGACCACCAGGGGCGCCGCACAGACGTGGTTCATTACCATCCTGCCTACCACGAACTGATGGAGATCTCGTGTGCGGAAGGGCTCAACTGCGCGTCCTGGCTTAATCTGGTGAAGAAGGCCGACGAATCCGCCGCCGACCAGCAGGTGGCGCGCGCCGCCGGCTTCTATCTCGCCTGTCAGATGGAGCCGGGCCACCTGTGTCCGGTATCGATGACGCATGCATCCGTGCCAACCCTGCTGCTGCAACCCGAGATTGCCGAAAACTGGCTGCCCAAGGTCGTCACGCGCAGCTACGACGCCCGTCGCGAACCGGCCGACACCAAGCGTGCCGTCACCATCGGGATGGGCATGACGGAAAAGCAGGGCGGCAGCGATGTGCTGGCCAACACCACGTCCGCCGAATCGGCGGGCGGGGGCACCGGCGGCGCAGGATGCGAATATCTGCTGACCGGCCACAAGTGGTTTTTGTCGGCCCCGATGTCGGACGCGTTCCTGATGCTCGCGCAGACGAAAGCCGGGCCGGGCTGTTTCCTGGTGCCGCGTCTGTTGCCCGACGGCACGCGCAATGAGTTGGCCCTCCAGCGCCTCAAGTCGAAACTCGGCAACCGATCGAACGCCACCGCCGAAGTTGAACTGCAATGCGCGCATGGCTGGTTGATCGGTGAACCGGGCAACGGCGTAGCGTCCATTATCGAAATGGTCACCCAGACCAGGCTCGACTGCGCGGTCTCGTCGGCTGCGATGATGCGCCATGCACTTGCCCAGGCGATCCATCACGTCGAACATCGCTCTGCCTTCGGCCGCAAACTGGTTGAGCAACCGCTGATGATCCAGGTGCTCGCCGACCTGGCCCTCGATGTCGAGGCCGCAACCGCACTCGTATTCCGCCTCGCCCGTTCCTTCGACCGCCGCCAGGATGAGCACGCATCTGCCTGGCAGCGCCTGATGACTCCGGTCACCAAGTACTGGACGACCAAGATTGCGCCGCAGCTGATTTACGAGGCCATGGAGTGTATGGGCGGCAACGCCTATGTCGAGGAACTGCCGATGGCGCGGCTGTATCGCGAAGCACCTGTCAACGCCATCTGGGAAGGCTCCGGCAACGTTCTGGCGCTTGACGTGTTGCGCGTGCTGCAGCGCGAACCCGACGTTGCCCGCGTGGTGATGGACGACCTTGCCGATGCTGTCGGCGGCGATCCCCACCTCAAGGCGGCCCTCAGTCGTATCGAGAGCATTCTGCATGAGCCGCGCCTGCTCGATGCCCGCGCCCGGGCACTGGTCGAGGGGCTGGCGGCGCTGGCGGCTGGAACCATCCTGAGGTCGCATGCGCCGTCCGCTGTCGCCGACGCCTTCATCGCAACGCGGTTGGGAAGCTTGAACAGACAGACCTATGGGCAGGGCGTGGATTGGGCCGACACCGCCGCAATCCTGCAGCGCGCCTCGCCCAACCGGTGATGGTCTTCTACTTGGTGCTTGCCGTTGCAATGATGCGCGAGAGCGCGCTCATCACGGCGTCCCGCTCGCCGTTCGTCAGGTCGGCAAGAAGCCGTTCGTTGACCGTCTTTACGGCCGGTTCCGCGGTTTTCAGTATTGCTTTGCCTTCGGCCGTGAGGTTGACCGCATACATCCTTGCGTCCTGGCGCGTTCGTCTACGTTCGAGAAGCCCCCTTTCGACGAGACGGCGAACGATATCGGCGAGCGTCGAACGATCGATGCCTGTCTGTTCGACCAGGAGTGTCTGGCTGGGCTCTTCGCTGCTATTGACGGCGTTGAGCACTTCGTATTGACGCGGCGTCAGGGAGCCTTCGCCGATACTGTCGGCGAAAATTTCATCCGCGCATTGACCTGCGCGATGGAGGAGGTGGAGAATCGACACAAAAGAGTTGTCGCTGGTGGTCATCATTTTCCATTTCGTTGTTTCGGATTTGCCCCCAGGCCCGCCCGGGACCCCACAGCGGGATTCTCCGGGCACGCGCCCTGTCCAGGGCGCGATTGACAGCTATCGGAATAGCTGCCTCCAAACTGCGGATCTTTGCTTTGTGACCGGTTGAATTGACTTTGGGAGCACACGCGCGTTCATTCACGGTAATATAATTCTCGACACCACAAGCTGCCGCAGTCCGAGGCTGAATGCTGATCCGTCCGGTAAACGCTGTACCTATGATAAGGGCCAGCGTGCTGCCTGCCTTACAGGCCTACGTCGAAAAACAAGGCATGGATTTCCAGGCCCTGCTGGAAGATGTTGCCATGAACAAGGACGTGCTCTTGAAGCCGTTCGAGTTCGTGCCGCTGGCAGCCGTTGGCCAGCTTTTCGAACGCGCCGCGCTCCTGGCAAAGGACGATTGCATGGGCCTGCGCATCGGTGCGCAAATGAAGGGTGGCAAGACCGGGCTTCTCGGTCATCTGGCGATGACAGCGCCGACTGCCCGCGACGCCCTTTGCGTATTGGCTGGATACGTCAACGTCCTCTTCACCAATATCGATTCCGGATACGATGAAAACTACATCGATGGTCTCAGCACGGCCTATTGGCGCTTTCCCGAGTCGGTGAGCCAACGCCGCCAGTTGAACATGTTCATCGCCGCCTCAGTGATCCAGCGCCTGCGGGACGCGATGGACAGCGATTGGCACCCGATCCGTGTCGATCTTGAGCATCGCCGGCCACGGGGTTGTCCCAAGTGCTCGGGTCGCGGATGCGAAGACTGTGATGCGGTGGTACGCGGGATTGTGGGAGGGCGGGTGAATTTCGATCGGCCGATAAACCGCATCATTCACAACACATCAGCCTTGAAATGTCCGATGCGGACCTCAGATCCGATGGCCTTCGCTTTGCATCTCGACCATGCCAGAAGAGAACTCACGGATCTGACGATCAGCGAACAGCTTGCCCACAGTGTCCGCACTCAGATCGCCGAGAAGCTGCGCTTCCACGATGCCAATCTGCAATCGGTCGCCGACGCCCTGGACCTGCCCGTGAGGACGCTTCAAAACCAGCTCAGCCAACGTGGAACGAACTTCGAAACCCTGGTGGCAGAGGTCCGCGAGCAGGTGGCCCGGCGCCTGCTTCGCGAGACCGACATGGCCATTACCGACATCGCCTACGAGCTTGGCTACGCCGACCCGAGCGTCTTCTCCCGTGCCGCCCGGCGCTGGTTCAACGAGTCTCCGCGCGATTTCCGCATGCGTCACCGGCCATGATCGCTGTGGTAGGATCAGGCGAATGCGAGGATCAGGTGAACAGCCACGACGTAACGCCACCGCGCCGCGCAAGATCGCACAGGTCCATGTCCATGCGTGCGAACGTTGCCTGCGTCAGCCGTTGCGGGAGCCAAGGCGCACCGGACTTTGCAGTTCGATAGGGTGCCATCAGCCTGCGCCAGGCCTTTTCGTCAAACGGGCGTTCCGGCGAGATCATCGGCGGCAGTCTTTTCAGTCCGCTCTGCTTCGACAGCCAGGCGTATGCGGCCTGCCAGGCCTCGATGGATGCCGGCATGTTGTGGCGTGCCTTCAGCTGCGTGATGGTCAGGACGCCTGTTTCGCGTGCGTGCGGACCGATTTCCAGGGTTGCGACGTGCGTGCCACCCTTGCGCACGGAGAACAGCCGGCAGCGCTCGCGCGCCAGCCGCTCGGCATACTGATCGGCGCAGTTCTGCATCGCCTGCGCTTCGATCAACAGCGAGTTCCGGTCGGTCAGGGGCACGAACGAGTAACCCTCCGCCTCCCCACCGTCGAGCCATGAGTCGAGCAGCGCTCCGGGCTGCAGTTGCATGATGAGCCGCAGCCGGTTGAGCCAGCTCTTAGCCGCACACAGCGCGGTATCGAACGCAATTTCCGGCCGCCAAGCCACGATGATCAGTTCCTTGGCCTCGCTCGCCGGTGCACGCGAGAACCAGGCATAGGCGGCAAGCACCGCAAAAACGCGCTCCGGGTCCCCGCGATCGGCATAGATCGGCTGTTCGGCCAGCCAGATCGCGAATTCATCGTGGGTCGCCTTTGAGGCGAAAGCGACCGATTCGAGCCAGAAGGGCGCCTGCCCCTTGTCGTGCGGAAGCCGGCTTGCGACGCGGCGCGAAAAAGTTTCGCTGCGCGGTAGTTCGCCGAGCGGCTGTTCGAAGGCTTCTGGTGGCAGTTTCTTGAGCCAGTTCGGCAATTCGAGCTTTCGCGCAACCACTTTCAAGGGCGCGCCTTCAAGGACAAGCCCGATGGCATCCTCGCGCTCCGCCTTCGGGCCGCGGCGGGTGGCAAGGGCATAGGCAGCAGCAGGAAATGTATCGGTCAGATCGGCAAAACGTGTCGAAAGGCGGATGAGCCGCCGCAGTTCCCGCCGCGCAGGTGGAGAGAAGCGCGCGACCTGTGCTTCGACCGAGGCTGGCAGCTTCGCTGCCCGCGTCCTTCGGCGCATCGGCGCCGGGCCCGGCTTATCCGGCGACAAGTCGACTGGCATTTCTGGCATTGATTTGCCGCGTTCCATTCGGGACCGCACTCACCACACACAAGGTTTAAGACGACTGCATTGTCGCCGACCACTTTGGCGGGGATGCGACGCCAACCGGGCAACAAGCGGATCATTGCGCCACGGCCGGGGTGATGGAACAGCGTGACGGCGTCCCGGACCGTAGTAGAGCCGCCGGGCGTAACGACGATCATTAAGTTAGCATCTCAGCCGGTCAAGCGCGCCCTGCAAAATGAGGGTAGCGGCAAGCTTGTCGATGACCTCGCCGCGGCGCTTGCGGCTGGTATCGGCCTCGATCAGCATTCGTTCGGCCTGACTTGTGGTCAGCCTCTCATCCCAAAGCAGGATCGGCAGTGCAAGGATCTTGTTGAAGTTGCGCGCCATGGCCCGCGTCGACTGGGCCCTTGGACCTTCAGTGCCGTCGAGATTCCGCGGCAGTCCAAGCACGAGGCCGGTGATGGCGTTTTCGTCGACAATCTCCCTGAGCCGCTCGACATCCTTGGTGAATTTGCTGCGGCGAATGGTTTCGAGCGGCGAAGCGATCATCCGGCTGAGGTCGGAGATGGCAAGGCCGAGCGTCTTGGTTCCCGCATCGATTCCAATCAGCGCCGCGCCGTCACGAAGCCTGTCGGCGAATGCCTCGGCGTCTTCGAATGTCTCGCCGACTGCGGACGGCCCCTTGGCCTGGCCGACAGCAGGACCCGCAGCAGGATTATCGGCGTCTTTCGTCATTCCTGACATTCACCCCATTGTTGTGCTTGTGGACGGCCTTATACTTCGCTGCAGCGCACTTGTATGATTATTCGCGTCACCGGCCGCTTGATCTTCTTCGACAAGACGCAGCATCGGCCATCAAGGAGAGAGACCGCGATGATAATCACCTGGTACGGGCACTCGTGCTTCCGCATCGACACGGCTTCGAGCGTGATCCTTCTGGATCCCTTCCTCACCGGCAATTCCACCTTTGAAGCCGCCGGGATCGGGCGGGAATCGGCAATTGAGGGTGTGACTCACGTGCTCGTAACGCACGGTCATGGCGACCATGTCGGTGACACGGTCGAGATTGCCCGACTGACGGGCGCCACCGTCGTGACCAACTTTGACCTGTGCATGTGGCTCGCAAAGCAGGGCGTTGAAAAGTTTGAGCCTATGAACACCGGCGGCACCATCGACCTTGGCGACTTCAAGGCATCCCTCGTGCGCGCCGATCACTCCGCTGGCCTCGTCGAGCAGGACGTGGGTTTTCCGCTCGGCTCCGCCAATGGCTTCGTCATTACCCCGGACGAGGGCCCCGTCGTGCTGCACATGGGCGATACCGACATCTTCTTGGACATGGAACTTATCGACGAAATCTACGAACCAGAAATCGGTCTCGTGCCGATCGGCGACCGTTTCACCATGGGCGCTGTGACGGCGGCGATGGCTTGCAAGCGTTACTTCGATTTCGAACTCGTCATCCCCTGCCACTACGGCACTTTCCCGATCATCGATCAGACTGCAGATGAGTTCCTGGAGGAGATGGCCGGCGAAGACGTGGTGGTACCCAAGGTCGGTGAAAGGCTGGAAGTTTAGCAGTAAGATTTCGTAGGCAGTCTGGTCTTCGGGATCGAATGCTAAAGCGTTCGGGTGTTAGGTGGAAGCACTCCAAGGCCCACGACTGTGGCCCGGCTGCTCAACAACAGCTTGCTGAGTGTTGAGCAAAGGAGGCCTCGCGTGCGGCGCCAGGCCGATAGGCCGGACCGCCCGTGAGAGAAAAAGTAGATCGTTTCCGCCTAAAGCGGAAACGATCTAGATGCGCGTGCGTAGGTCGCGAAGCGTTCGTGGATCCAGCCCACAAATAGGATACAAGCTGACGCGAAGGAACTCGTACAAGGTACCAAGCGTCAGATGCTGAACCGCTAGCTTTTTCCGATAAACGTGCTGGCGATCATCGAGCACAGCCGTTTCATGACAATGAAGCCCGACTTGGGATCTTGCTCCAGGATCTCCATGGCTGCATCTCCATTGATGGTAAGAACCTTGGAACTATCCATGCATGTTGCCGAGCCCAGGCGACGTGGATGCTCCGGGACGAGCGCAGCCCAGCCGAAGATCATGTGACGTTTCATCAGCGTTTCGACGTGCAGATGCCCGACGCCCGTCGCAGTTTTGAAGCTGACCAGACCGTTCACCAGAATGAACATTTCGAGTGCCTGATCGCCGGCCTCGTAGATCACCTCGCCTTTGTCGCAATCGCGCTCATGCGCGATTTTGGCAAGACCTGCCAGCGTCTCTTCCGAACATCCCGCGAAAAGCGGAATTTCGTTCAGCATTGCTCGTAGTTGGTCGTGAGTGAACATGGGTCCGCACCGAAAGGTTGAGTAATTATTGTGCACTCATCATGCGCCATCAGTTGGGGAACGTCTAATCGACAGGGTCTATGTATTTTGATCGACCGGCTTAGTAAAACTGCTTGCCCATGGTTGAGGGCTCGGCCCTTTGAGCCACTTCGAAACGCCGGTGATTATTTTCTTAATGCGCGACTGCGCTTTACGTGGAATCAAGCTTTGTCGCCTAGCCTACCGCGGATGTTATGCGTCACGCGGAGTTGGAAATGGATGCGATCAAACAGTGGCTGCGGCCGAAAGCGGCTCTGGCAGTCTCCAGCGAGCGCCTGACGCTTGCCGTATTCACTCTGACGATCTTCCTGTCCGCACTACTGCTCTTTGCCGTGCAGCCGATGTTCGCGCGCATGGTGCTGCCGAAACTCGGCGGCTCGCCGTCGGTGTGGGCCGTGTCGATGGTGTTCTTTCAGGCAGCCCTGCTGGGTGGCTACACCTATGCTCACGTCCTCAATCGTTATCTCGATGGCACCCAGGCGCTCCTGACCCACATCGCGCTGCTGGTCGTCGCCCTGTTTGCCCTGCCGGTCGCCCTGCCCGCCTTCGCCGCCGAACCTCCCCCCGGCGATGCCTATCTCTGGCTTGTCGGCGTACTCGCTCTCGGAGTCGGCCTGCCGTTCTTTGCTGTTTCCGCCAACGCCCCCCTGCTGCAATCCTGGTTCGCCAGAAGCGGCCACAGCCATGCCGGCGACCCCTACTTCCTCTACGGAGCCAGCAATGTCGGCAGCATGCTGGCGCTGCTCTCCTATCCCGTGCTGCTCGAACCTGTGTTCGGTCTTGGCGAGCAGGCGGCGCTGTGGTCGATCGGGTTCGCGCTTTTGGCAACGTTGATTGCCGTGTGCGGCAGCCTGATGCTTGCCGCGTCCACGCTCTCGGCGCCGGCGAACACGCCGGCGAGGTTGTCACTCGCCGGGCAAACTATTGAAGTCGCGACTGTCACCAGCCGCGATCGTGCCGTCTGGATTGCGCTCGCCTTCGTGCCCTCTGCACTGCTTGTTGCGTTCACGACATTCCTGACCACCGACATCGCGTCCGCGCCGTTCCTCTGGGTGCTGCCGCTCGCCGCCTTCCTTGGCACCTTCATCATCACGTTCCGAGACAAACCGCTGATCGCGCACGCGTTTCTGCTGAACCGTCAGGCGATGATTGTTGGTCTTGCCGTGTTTGCAACGGCCTCCGTCAGCGCCATGGCCTGGAACATTGCCATGGCCGCCAGTCTTGCAGCCTTCCTCCTGGTGACTCTGACCTGCCACCGCGAGCTGTACCTGCGCCGTCCGGCTGCTACGAAACTCACCGAATTCTATCTGCTGATGTCGCTGGGCGGCGTCCTCGGCGGTATCTTCGCTGCCCTCATCGCACCGAAGATATTCACAACCGTCTTCGAATTTCCGCTGCTGCTCGCTGTCAGCCTTTTGATGCGCCCCGACATCCTCGACGGCCGCCTCGACCGCAAGGCATGGCTGCAGGCTGCGGGCGCATTGCTCGCCATCACCGTCTTGTTGCTCGCCACCATGACGCTGATCTCAAGCGGCGTCGTCGAAGGGCACATGAAGCTGCGCGTTGTCGTCGTCGCCATCCTGTTCGCCGCAATGATCTATTACGCCGCGGAACCAAGCCGCCGCATGGCGCTGACCGCGTCGATGCTGCTCGCCATCCTGATCCTGCCCGAAGGCAAGGGCGATGCCCATGCCGTACGCTCGTTCTTCGGCGTTCACCGGGTCATCGAGACCCCTGACGGTTCGCTGCGCCTCCTGATGCACGGTACCACCGTGCATGGCGCAGAGCGCCTCGTCGACGCCACCGGCACTCCCGTGGTCACCCCCGTTCCGAGCACCTATTATCATCCGCGCTCGCCGATGGCCCGCAGCCTCGACCTTGCCCGAAAAACGAAAGAAGACGGCCAGAAGACCAGCATCGGCATCGTCGGCCTCGGCGCTGGCGCCATGGCTTGCCACATTACCGATGGCGATGACTGGCGCTTCTACGAGATCGATCAGGCCGTCGTCGATATCGCTCGCGACAGCTCCCACTTCCGCTATCTGTCGAGCTGCCAGCCCGACGCAAACGTGGTCGTCGGCGATGCACGCCTGACACTGACAAAAGTGCCTGACCACACTTTCGATTATCTGCAGATCGACGCCTTCTCCTCGGATGCCATCCCGATGCATCTGCTTACGGTGGAAGCCATTGAGCTTTACGTGCGCAAGCTCACCGAGCGCGGCGTACTCGTCATCCACCTGTCGAACAAGCACCTGGATCTGCCGCCGGCGGTCACTGCAACTCTTGAGCAGCGCTCCGGCCTCCACGCCGTCCTCGTCAACGATACGCCGGAAAATCCCGGTTTCGATAGTGCCCCATCGACCGTCATGCTGATCAGCCGCGATAAATCGCTCGTCGAACAGGCGCTTGCCTGGAACGGCGCGCAACGTCCCGATTCGATGGGCGTGCGCCCCTGGACCGACGATTATTCCGACATCGTCACGACGCTGCTTCGCGGCTGGTTCAAGACGAGCTGATTTTTTGCGCCTACTTGTTGCGGATACTTTGTGAGGTTGCGTTGGACTGGATGCGTCCTTGACCGAGCAGTTGCTGCACTCAGGACGCGACACCCACCATCGTCATTCCCGCGTAGGCGGGAACCCAAGCACGCGGCAATATTTCCGGTTGAAGGCCCACTTGTCGTGGCCACTGGAATCTGACCCGCAGCTGGCCACTGACGGGAAAAAGCAATTCTCGGCGGGCGTTACCCTGCAACGTGCTTAGGCCCCCCGCCTTCGCGGGGGTGACGACAGGAGTAGTTGCACTGCCTCGCCTTCACGGGTATTCACCCTGTCTTTGTGGCAACCACGACCAAGTGAGGGACCATGCACGTCGACGAGGCGACCGTCCGGCGCATCGCGAGGCTTGCGCGCATCAAGATCACCGACGCTGAGGCCCAGGGGCTGGAAGGCGAGCTGTCATCGATTCTCGATTGGGTCGAGCAGTTGAAAGAGGTCGACACCGACAATGTCGAGCCGATGACCCGCGTCGTGCCGATCTCGCTCAAGCAGCGCGAGGACGTAGTCAACGACGGGGAAAAAGCCGCCGCGATCGTTGCCAATGCCCCGATGAGCGAAGACAATTTCTTCGTCGTACCCAAGGTCGTGGAGTGAGCCCGATGACCGACCTGACGAAACTGACGCTTGCCGAAGCGCGCGACGGGCTGAAGAGCAAGGACTTCACCTCCGTCGAATTGACGCAAGCCCATATCGAGGCGATTGAAGCCGGCAACGCCGGTCTCAACGTCTATGTGCTCCCCACCCCCGAATTTGCGCTCGAGCAGGCCAGGGCTTCCGACAAGCGCCTCGCCAAGAAGAGTAAAGCCGGCGACCTCGAAGGCCTGCCGCTGGGCATCAAGGATCTGTTCTGCACGCAAGGTATCCGCACGACCGCCTGCTCGAATATACTCGATGACTTCAAGCCGGCTTACGAATCGACCGTCACGCAGAACTTGTGGACTGCCGGAGCGGTCATGCTCGGCAAACTCAACAACGATGAGTTCGCCATGGGTTCCTCGAATGAGACGAGCGCCTTCGGCCCGGTCGTCAACCCTTGGCGGCGCGAGGGCAAGACCGACAAGCTGGTCCCTGGCGGTTCTTCCGGCGGTTCGTCGGCCGCAGTCGCCGCCGACCTGTGCCTCGCTGCTACCGCCACCGATACCGGCGGTTCGATCCGCCAGCCCGCGGCCCTCACCGGCACCGTCGGTATCAAGCCGACCTATGGCCGCTGCTCGCGCTGGGGCATCGTTGCGTTTGCCTCATCCCTCGATCAGGCTGGACCGATCACCAAGACGGTACGCGATGCAGCCCTGATGCTGAAAGTCATGGCCGGTCACGACCCGAAGGATTCGACCAGTGTCGACGCCGAAGTTCCCGACTACGAGGCGAATCTTGAAGACGGCGTCAAGGGTCTGCGCGTCGGCGTCCCGAAGGAATACCGCATCGATGGCATGTCGCAAGAAGCCGCCAAACTGTGGGACCAGGGCATAGCCTGGTTGAAGGACGCCGGCGCCACGATCCATGAGATCTCGCTGCCCCATACCAAGTACGCTCTGCCCGCCTACTACATCATCGCGCCCGCCGAGGCCTCTTCCAACCTCGCCCGCTACGACGGCGTCCGCTACGGCCTGAGGAAGCCCGGCAAGGATCTGATCGACACCTATGAGGAAACCCGCGCCGCCGGTTTCGGAGCCGAGGTGAAGCGCCGGGTCCTGATCGGCACCTATGTTCTTTCGGCTGGCTACTACGATGCTTATTACCTCAAGGCGCAGAAGGTCCGCACCCTCATCAAGGGCGACTTCGACAAGGCCTGGGACAAGGTCGACGTGGTCCTGACCCCGACGACGCCTTCGCCGGCCTTTGCGTTCGGCGAAAAGACCGGCGATCCATTGCAGATGTACCTCGAAGACATCTTCACCGTGACCGTCAACATGGCCGGCCTTCCCGGCATCTCGGTTCCCGCCGGGCTGTCCTCGGAAGGCACTCCGCTCGGTCTCCAGCTCATCGGCAAGCCGTTCGACGAAGCCACCCTCCTGCGCGCCGCCCAATCGATAGAGGACGCCGCCGGCCGTTTCCACGCGCCGGACCGTTGGTGGATCTGATCGGCGCCGCGCTTGCCGCGCCGCCATTGCGGCGCCGTGATCGGCCTCATGATTGCCTTCCCGGTATCCGCGCGGTAATTGAGACGCACCCAACACGAGGACGCGCTGAACTCATGACCCGACGCTCCCCACACGACTGTACCGAGATGGTCCAGGTCCGCGAGGCCATCGACGAAATAGACCGCGAGCTGGTCGATCTCGTCGCACAGCGCTTCGGATACGTCGACCGCGCCTGGCAGTTGAAACAGCACGGGCCGGAGGGGGCCGTCGTACCCTGGCGCATCCAGCAGGTCATTGACCGCGTCAAGGTTCGCGCTACCGAGCGCGGACTGCCGCCCGAACTTGCCGAAGCCATGTGGCGCCAGATGATCGGCTGGTTCATCCAGTACGAAGAAGAACAACTTGCCCGCTCGCCCCCGCCCGACAGCGGCAACGGTTGAGCCAAAGGTCAAATCGAACATGTTTCACCTGCAACCATTCGATCCCTACGGCGTTCTGCTCGTGGCGCTGCTCAACCCCGTGGTGATCGCGGTGGCGTTCCTCATGGGCCGCGATGCCGACCAATGGCAGAAGGTGATCGTCGCTGCCTTTGCGGCGACCTGCGCCGGCTTCCTGTTCCTTTACGCGCTGGCCTACGTCCGCTTCGTCATCGTCACGGGCTTCGGCGCGCCGACGGGTGTCTTCGTCGCGCAGTTTTTCCTGGGGCTCTTGTGGGCCTTTATCGGCTACAGGTTCTGGCCAAAACCGCGCCCGCGAAGTGTCGGCAATAAGGAGCACAAGAAAGGCCAGTCGGCGCAGTGAAGTCTCCGGCCGGCGGTTCACAACTTAGGAAGTAACGCAATGGTCGAATTTCCCCGATGGCGCATAAAGGCCAAGCTTGCGGCCCTCGTATTGGTCGCGGCTGCGCTTTCATCTGCGCTGCCTGCAGGCGCGCAGGACGTTACGATGATTTCAGCACCGGAGGCCCATGAGAAAGCGCTGAAGGGCGAGGTCGTTCTCGTCGATATCCGCACGCCTGGCGAATGGAAGGAGACCGGCGTCCCTGCCTCTGCCCACGCCATCACCATGCACCAGGACCCGCAGGTGTTCCTCGCCGATCTTCTGAAAGCAGCCGGCGGCGATGCGAACAAACCGATTGCCATAATTTGCCGAACCGGAAACCGCTCGACTGCGCTCTCCGTTCCGCTCACCAAGGCTGGTTTCCCTCACGTCATCAATGTCCTCGAAGGCGTGGCCGGCGGCCCGGGCGGCCCCGGCTGGAAGAAGCGCAATCTTCCGTTGCGTAGCTGGACAGACAAAGACTCCGGCCCGCAGTTCGCCGCGCAGTAGAAAGCCGCGCCCGCGCTTTCCTGGCCCCAATACCGGGCAAACGATGCAGGGCTGGTCGCCACAACCACCAACGTCATCCCGGCTTGGCCGGGGACCCAAGCAAGCCTCGTATGTCGGGACCGTTCACCGAATTCTGTCCCACGTGCTTTGGTTCCCGCCCCCCCGCCGTCGCGGGGGCAGGCCCCGCGGGATGACGCAGGTGGAAGACGCTCGCGAAGTGGCCGTCCAGATCGCCGCGCGCGTTGCCGTAAGGCGCATCGGGATCGCAACGATTCATCGCAGCTTGTGTGCCGCCGCCGCCTGCGATAACCACTGACTGAACCATTGTATGAATCGTCGAACGCACAGACGAAAGACCGACCATGCCAGTTGAAGCCAAGACCGCCGAAATCACCTCCGACAACCTGATCCCCGGCGCCACCGGCGACTGGGAAGTTGTCCTCGGCCTGGAAGTGCATGCTCAGGTCAACTCGCACGCCAAGCTTTTTTCCGGCGCTTCGACCGAATTCGGCGGCGCGCCAAATTCGCATGTTTCCCTCGTCGACGCAGCGATGCCCGGCATGCTGCCCGTCATCAATAAGGAGTGCGTTGCGCAAGCCATCCGCACCGGCCTCGGCCTCAAGGCGCAGATCAACCTGCGCTCGACTTTCGACCGCAAGAACTATTTCTACCCCGATCTGCCGCAGGGCTATCAGATCTCGCAGTTCAAGCAGCCGATCGTCGGCGAGGGCGAGATCGAGATCGACGTTGATGGCGACACGAAGCGCGTCGGCATCGAGCGCCTGCACCTCGAACAGGATGCCGGCAAATCTATCCACGACCAGCACCCGGACTATTCCTACGTCGATCTCAACCGCTCCGGAGTGGCCCTTATGGAGATCGTTTCGAAGCCCGATATGAGGTCGTCGAAAGAGGCGCAGGCATACGTCACCAAGCTGAGGACCATCCTGCGTTACCTTGAAACCTGCGACGGTGACATGGACAAGGGCAACCTGCGCGCCGACGTCAACGTCTCGGTGAGGAAGCCGGGCGCCGAACTCGGCACGCGATGCGAGATCAAGAACGTCAATTCGATCCGCTTCATCGGCCAGGCTATCGAGTATGAGGCCCGCCGCCAGATCGACATCATCGAGGGCGGCGGAAAGATCGACCAGGAGACCAGGCTTTTCGATCCGAAAAGCGGCAAGACGCGTTCGATGCGCTCCAAGGAAGAAGCCCACGACTATCGCTACTTTCCCGACCCCGATCTGCTGCCGCTCGAATTTGATCAGGCCTATGTCGACGAACTGGCGAACGGCCTGCCCGAACTTCCCGACGAAAAGAAGCACCGCTTCATGGATGAGTACGGCCTGTCCGCTTACGATGCCGGCGTGCTCGTCGCCGAACGCGCCTCCGCCAACTATTTCGAGGACGTCGTGAAGGGTCTTGACGATGCAAAGCGCGACGGCAAGTCGGCCGCCAACTGGGTCATCAACGAGCTGTTCGGCCGCCTCAACAAGGAAGGGCAGGAAATCGCGGATTCTCCTGTCAGCGCCGATCAGATCGCCCGTATCGTCAACATGATCGGCTCCGGCGACATCTCCGGAAAGATCGCCAAGGACCTATTCGAGATCGTCTGGACCGAAGGCGGCGACCCAGCAGAGATCGTCGAAAAGCGCGGCATGTTGCAGGTCACCGATATGGCAGCAATCGAGAAAGTCGTCGACGAAGTCATTGCCAAGAACCCCGACAAGGTCGCGGCGGTAAAGGCCAAGCCGACCATGATCGGCTTCTTCGTCGGCCAGGTCATGAAAGCCTCCGGCGGCAAAGCCAACCCGCAGGCGGTCAACGAGATTTTGAAGAAGAAGCTCGGCGTGGAGTAGGGGGGCGCCTCGTCGTCTTTATCGCAATGAGCGGGCGCACGTAGCTTCACGTAATCTAGGCGGCTCGTGAGCCGGAGCGACCAATCCAGGATTGTTCCTCGGCTTTCCGCTGGTCGTCGGAAGCGGGCTTCTAATCGGGGGCAGTCACTCCACGAACATCTGCCATCGCGACCGGGCAAGGTTGCGCGGTGTGGCTACGGCGACCACATTTTTTGGCAGCCCACGGCTACTGTACCGACGCCCGGTACGATAAGTTCTCATCGTTCAAGCGCGGCGGTGCATATAGCGAAGACATCAAAGAATGAGACGTGGCGTAGCGATCCGGCAACGGATGCATAACGACGTCGACGGTGGAGGAAGGCATTCACTACCCGCCGAACGCGACCACAGCTGCCGGCGCGGAGCATTGAACTCCCAGAAACCCACGTCAACTATTTGCCCCTTGTCGTCGATCTCCCAGAAAAGCCTGAGTGTCCGTCCCGAAGCTGTCGAGTCCGCGTTGCCGGGACCCATCTTGCGCCTTGCAGAACGGCTTCTGGCTGGACGACTGAAGCTGAGCCAATCGATGTGTGCACCGGGATCACAATCGGTATGTTGCGGCGTCGACAGCGCCAATGCTCCGGTCAAAAGCGACTGCTCAGCTCGCCGCCCCTCACAGCGACCGGATCAAACACCCCAGCGTCAGGATCATGTAGGCGACCAGCAGGCCGGCGAACTGCGTCGTGTCGCCTGTCAGGCCGGGGATGGTCGCGCCGAAGAACTTTGCGAACAATACCGACAGCATGATCACGAACGACAGAAGAAAGGTCAGAAGGCTCGGTGCGCTAAGGCCCATCGTTTGTCCGCTCCCAATTTCCGCGAAAGACTTAATCCGTGAGTTTGCCATGGTATCTCCGCCAGCAATTGTCTGCGCCGCATGGGCGCGGTCCGCACCGCGAAGGAGACGGATCCTGATTACGAATGAAGAACACGATTCCCATGAGGTCGTCTCGACTCGCCTCCGCCAAGATGTGGACAAACCGACGCGAAGTGGACGGCAACCGCGATAAGCGGCACCGCCCTTGGACTCGTCGATTAATCGGGAAGGCAAGGCTCCCGTCGCAAAGCATTTGCGCTCCCGCGATCCGCTCTCTAACCTTCGACCTTAGTCGAAAGCATAATTTTGGTCCCGGCAGCCCACAGCATCGCCAGGGCCACCCAAAAAGCAGAGCCAGGGGAAACGCAAAACGATGAAGAACAAAGTCATCTCAGCCGATGATGCGATCGCGCTCATCCGCAATAACGACGTCGTTGCCACGACTGGGTTCGTCCAGAGCTGTATCCCCGAAGCATTGCACGCCTCGCTCGAAAAACGCTACGTTCAAAGCAACAAGCCGCGCGACCTGACCTTGATCATGTGTGCAGGCGCCGGCGACAGCAAAGGCCTCGGCACGGGCCGCCTGCACCATGAAGGGCTCCTGAAGCGGGTCATTGCCGGCAACCTCGGCCGCATGCCCAAGGTCGCCGAAGCCGCCCGCAATAACCTGATTCAAGGCTACAACCTGCCGCAGGGCATCATCGCCAAGCTCTACCGCTCCTGCGCCGCCGGGCATCCCGGGTTGTTCTCGAAAGTCGGACTGCACACCTACGTCGATCCCCGCCTCGACGGCGGCAAGGTCAACGAGGTCACGACCGAGGACATCGTCAAACTCGTCGAGGTGGATGGCGAGGAGTGGCTGTTCTACAAGGCGACGCCCATCGATGTCGCCTTGATCCGCGCCACCAGCGCCGATCCCAGCGGCAATCTCAGCATGGAAAAGGAGCCGTTGACGCTCGACGTCCTGGCGCAGGCGATGGCCGCCCACAACAATGGCGGCGTCGTCATCGCCCAGGTCGAACGCATCGTCGAGCAGGGTTCGATCAAGCCCAAGGACGTGAAGGTTCCAGGCATTCTTGTCGACTGCGTGGTTGTCGCCGATCCCCCCGAGATGCACCGCATGAATTACGGGGTCATGTACAATCCCGCGCTTGCTGGCGAGGTACGCGTGCCCGTTGAAGCGATGGCCAGGATGCCGCTCAACGAACGCAAGATCATCGCCCGCCGCGCCGCCTTCGAACTGCCCCCCAACGGCGTCATCAATCTCGGTGTCGGCGCACCTGACGGCGTCGCAGCCGTTGCCAACGAGGAGAAAGTGACCCCGCACATCGTCATGACGACGGAGGCCGGCGCCGTCGGCGGCGTGCTGGCGGGCGGTTCGAGCTTCGGCTCGTCGATCAACGCCCACGCCATCATGGATCAAAATCAGATGTTCGATTTCTACCATGGCGGCGGGCTCGATCTCACCTGTCTCGGCATGGCCGAATGCGACCGCGCGGGCAACGTCAACACCAGCCGTTTCGGCGGCAAGATCAACGGCTGCGGCGGCTTCATCGACATATCTCAGAACTCGCGCGCGGTCGTCTTTGCCGGCACTTTCACCGCCGGCGGCCTCAAGGTCGAGATCAGAAACGGCGAGTTGAAGATCGTGAAGGAGGGCCGCTCTCGCAAGTTCGTCAAGAAGGTAGAGCAGATTACGTTCTCGGGGACGTACGCGGCGATGCGCTCCCAACCCGTTCTTTATGTCACCGAACGCTGCGTATTCCAGTTGACACTCGAAGGCTTGGAACTGGTCGAAATTGCACCCGGCATAGAACTAGAACGCGACATTCTCAGTCAGATGGACTTCATGCCGGTCGTCAAGTCGCCGATCGAGATGAACGCGAAGATCTTCCACGACGAACCGATGGAACTGCTCGCCGATCTCACCAACCGCAACCTCAACGAGCGCGTGTCCTACGATCCCGGCCGCAACATCCTGTTCCTCAACCTTGAAGGCTGGAGCGTGCGCAAGAAGAGCGACATCGCCGATCTCCAGGCGGTCCTCATAGAGGTCTGCGAAAAGGCTGGCAAGCTCGTCAACGTCGTCGTCAACCAGGATGGCTGCCGTATTGCCGAAGACCTGCATGACGACTACGTGGACATGGTGAACTTCATGATGAAGCGCTACTACGCGACGACGTCGAGCTACACGACGAGCGCATTCATGCGCCTGAAGATGCAGGACAGCCTGTCTCAGCGCGGCCAGCAACCGCACATCTTCGAAAGCGGTCTTGAAGCCCACGCTGCTCTTGTTGGCGCGGAAGATTGGGACTCGCTCGTCAACTGGAAGTCGAAGGGCTAGCCGGGACCATGATGGCCGCACACTCTAATGTTCCGAGTCTGACGCCTCTTTCCCTCAGCGTCAGGCCCACTCAAGCGCTCTCACGAGAACTCGGAATATGCCTTTTGAGCGCCAGATAGCGATGTGGTCGGATTGACGGCGCTTTGATTCGTGAAGTCCACAAACGAGGCAACAGCGGCACTCACCTTGCGATGGTGCTCGGCACGCGTTGCCGCAATTGCCAGTAGGCGCCCCTGCTCGGCCCGTCTTTCAGTGAGGGGGTCGAGTTTTGATTCGGGCCTGATGGGCGCGAACTGAGCACCGTCTCTTTCGCCGACAACGCTGACCACTTGTCATCTCCATCCAAAACCGTCCTTACAAATAGCAAGGGACTGTTGAGATGACGTGATTTCAACGGAACCAATTTTTCTCAATTTCATCATCGCGACCCTGTCACAGACTTCGCCTTGACGCCACGGGCCATCGCCGTTCCCGAAATTCAAAAGGATGTGGCTGAAAGCCTTTGAGGCCATCGTGGAGCTGCGTTCCGATGACAAGTGGCGTGCCGACCGAGTTGGAAATGTTGCGTAGCCCTGGAGTTCCTGGGGGGCAATGGCAACGACGCCATGTTCGGCGAAGATGGCAACGATGTACTGTTCGGTGGCAATCAGAACGACATGTTGCGCGGAGGCAATGGCAATGATTTTCTTCGCGGCGATCGAAACAACGATCGCCTATTTGGCGATGCTGGCAACGACGTCCTGTCCGGGGGGAAGGGAAGAGACATTCTCCACGGTGGCGCCGGGCGCGATCGCTTTGACTATGACAAGACCAATGAATCCCGCGGAGCGCTGCGCGATAAGATACTCGAATTCCAGCGCAAGGCAGACGACATCGATCTGCGAACCATCGATGCAAGCACCAAGACGGGCGGCAACTAGAAGTTCAAGTTCATCGAGGGTGACACCAACGGCGACGGGCGCGGCGATTTCGTGATCGACGTCCTGGGTACCAACACGTTGACCGCTGGCGATTTCTTTCTATAGCTGGAAGTCCCGGCAGCAGCCCTCAGGCTTCCGCGCGGCCGGCCTTCAAAAGCGCCTGCTTGCGCAGTTTGGAGCGCACGCCGCCGGTATTGCCCTGGATGCGGGACTGCTTCGGCCGCGCAATGCGCCGGTCGTTCTTCTTCTTGCGGGTCTCAGCGGCGCGGGCGGTACGGGCGGCCATGGGTCGTCTCCAAAAACGAATTGAAAGGTGCGGACGCGGCGGAACGCTACGCATCGTGAAGCGGCGCATCCGATAAGCCGCCTTTGTGGCCCTAAGCCATGGCCGCAGTCAAGGCATATCCGGGGGCAAGGAAGACGCCCGACCACGCTAGGCACGACAAGGGACTGGCGAGCATGAACCGGCTCCATCGCATCCCCATCGCCCCCGCCACCAGCGGCACGAAGGGGCGGATCACGCCGCCGAACTTGCTGATGAAGACGCCCGCGAGCCCATATCTCTTAACGAACACGCGCGCCAGCACATACCAATGCGGACGGGTTCGCAGCGGCCAGACGGCGCCGATATCGCGCTGGAAATAAGCTCCGATGGCAAAAGTGATAACATCGCCGATTGCAGCGCCTGCCGAAGCGGCCAGCCAGACGGTGAAAAAATCCCCGCCCGCCGCGGCATGAATGCCCCCAATCGCCACGAACAGCGCCGAAGACGGCACCAGCAGCGACAAAAACACCGTGCTTTCGGCAAGTCCAAGCGCGAAGACGATCGGTCCGGCCAGCACCAGATGCACCCGGACAAGGTCAAGAGATTGATTGATAAAGGTTTCCAAGATCCATGCCGGCAGTTGGAGAGGTCAAACGCGCAGGTGTCCGGTGCGCGACGGGCCCGCGGCCGGGTCAGTCAGAATGGCTGTATAACGTGAAGACTCTGTGTTCCAGCCGGCAATGGGTGAATGCTGGACTTGAGAATGCGCCACCGAGGGGTTAAATGCGCGCTACCGGCGGGCTCCGTGTGCTACACATTGCCCGTTGGCCTTCGCGACGAACGATGGCAATGAGAGCGCCATCGTGTGAATACTTTTGACCAGAAGGGTTTCGAGCCGGCCCCCTCGGCCCGCTGCTCGCCGCTTCCGGTGATCGCAATTCGACATTGATGAGGCCCTGGGAGACAACATGGTATCGCTACGGGACAGCTCACATCCCACTGATCGTCCGCGCCGGTTCGGGGTCAAGAACAAGAAGCTGACGCAAGCCGTTCACCGTCACAAGGCGACATCGAAGGAGGGTGTGCAGGAGCGCCTGTTCACGATGGCCTTCTCCGGCCTTGTCTATCCTCAGATATGGGAAGACCCGGTCGTCGACATCGATGCCTTGCAGTTGAAGGACGGTGAGAACATCATCGCCATCGCTTCCGGCGGCTGCAACATCATGAGCTACCTGACGGCCGCCGACGTCAACGTCACGGCGATCGACCTCAACCCGGCACACATCGCACTCAACAAGTTGAAGCTCGCCGCCCTCAAGTATCTTCCAAACTACGCCGCCTTCCACCGCTTCTTCGCCGAAGCCGATGCTTCCGAGAACGTCCGCGCCTACTTCACCTACCTCCAGGAACACCTTGACGCCGATACCCGCAAATACTGGGAATCGCGCGACCGCATGGGTCGCCGCCGCGTCGGCTATTTCGGCAAGAACCTTTACCGCCACGGCCTGCTGGGTACATTCATCGGCGCCAGCCACCTGCTCGCCCGCATGCACGGCCGCAACCCGCGCAAACTGCTCAAAGCCAAATCGCTCGCCGAGCAGCGAGCCATCTTCGACAGCGAACTGGCACCGCTCTTCGAGAAGCGCCACATCCGTTGGCTGATGAACAGGCCATCGGCCTTGTTCGGCCTCGGCATCCCGCCATCGCAGTTCGAAGCCCTCAAGGGCGACGAGAACCACATGGCCGAAGTCCTTCGTCAGCGCCTCGAGCGTCTCGCCTGCGATTTCGACCTGCGCGACAATTATTTCGCCTGGCAGGCCTTCGGTCGCCGCTATTCGACCGGTGGTACCGGTCCGCTCCCGCCCTACCTGCAGCGGGAGAACTATGAGACGGTCAAGTCCCGTGCCGATGGTGTAACCGTCGTCCACGAAAGCTTCACCGAGCATCTGCGCAACAGCCCCGGCCAGTCGTTCGACGCCTACGTGCTGCTCGACGCCCAGGACTGGATGACCGATGAGCAATTGACCGACAACTGGACCGAGATCGCGCGCACCTGCCGCCCCGGCGGCCGCGTCATCTTCCGCACGGCCGGAGAACCGAGCATCCTGCCGGGTCGTATCCCCGACGAGATCCTCAACCGCTTCGATTACGACGAGGAAACCTGCCGCGCCTTCACCTTGCGCGACCGCTCGTCGATCTACGGCGGTTTCCACCGCTACACCATGCGCCGCTGAACATCGGCGAGGGAGACGGATCTTTGTCCGCAGCACACCAGGACGCCGAGGATGCCGGCCGTCACATGGACGGCATCTACCGCTACCAGCGCTATATCTACGACATCACGCGCAAGTACTTCCTGCTTGGCCGCGATACGATGCTGGAGAGCCTTAATCCACCCGACGGCGGCACGGTGCTGGAAGTCGGCTGCGGCACCGGCCGCAATCTCATTCGAGCCGCCCGGCGTTATCCCAGGGCGAAGTTCTACGGCTTTGACATCTCGACCATGATGTTGGAGACCGCGCGCGCCAATGTTTCCAGCGCCAAACTTGACGGCAAGATTGCGGTCGCTGAAGGCGATGCAACGAATTTCTCAAGCCAGGATTTGTTCGGCCTCTCCGGCTTCGACCGCGTCTTCATCTCCTATTCGCTGTCGATGATCCCTCCCTGGCGGGAGGCCATCGAACAGGGCCTGAAAGCCGTGCAGCCCGGCGGCTCTCTGCACATCGTCGACTTCGGTCAGCAGGCACGCCTTCCGGGTCTCTTCAAGAAGGGCCTTGAAGCCTGGCTGGCCAAGTTCTCCGTCGAACCCCGACCGGATCTCGAGCAGGAACTGCAAGCCGTCGCCAATCGCACCGGCTGCACCTTGAAGTTCGAACGCATCCTGCGCGACTACGCCCACCATGCGATTCTGACGAAACCGGCCTGAGCCGGATCTGCAAAAACACCTCGCAGGCTCAGGTGCGGGCGAACGACCTCAAGCGAGAACTCGAGTAGTATCTGTCATCCTGGCGCTCGTTGGCCTTGGCCTGCTCCTCGATCCAGTTCCAAAGCTCAGGATAAATGACGATCTTTGTTTGCGGCGCCTTGCGTGTCGTGATCTCGACTGCCTTGAACAGAAACCATTGCCGCTCTCTGATGGAAATATCGCCATATGGAATGAACAGCGGGGCATGAAACACCGCCCATGGCGGCAGCAGGCTCAGCGACAGTCCCGAATCGGAGACGCCGACAGTCACGATGCCCTTATAGCTTTCAAAGGCCGCACCGACGCCATGAATGATCAGCGTTTGCAAACGCCGCACCTCGCGCGCGGTTTCGATCGGCCGGCCGTAATATTCAGAAAGCGGTCGCCAGCGCACGCTGGCGACGCGGTACCAAACGAAGGCGAGAATTCCCCCGGCGAGCGCCAACCCGAACGCCCCCCTGATGAATATGTTGGTGATTTCGATCAACGTCATGACATTCCCGCAGCTGGTCTTAGTGAGGCGTCGCGCCTTAATTGACCGGCGGTGCGGCGAG
>LOEV01000008.1 GCA_001516065.1 Alphaproteobacteria bacterium BRH_c36 | reverse complement strand
CGGCGGATGTGTCCTGAATGCAGGAAGCGGTAGCGCGTGACGGCACGCAGGATTTCAAGGTCGCGGTCGGTCAGCTGGAAGGGCGGGGGATTGCCGGACCGCTTGCGGCGGGGGCGATAGGTGCCCCGGACAGAAAGGTCGAGGGTCATGATGTCAGTCTACCATGCTGGCGTGAGGGGAGAGCGGAAAGGGCTGCGCAAGATTGGATCATGATGCGTGCTCTGGCAGCGCGTACATGGTGGGTCCGTTGCGCCCGTCGCGAAACTTGCGTGCCCCCAGCTCGATCAGGCGGGCGTAAAAACTGTATTGCGCAAGCGGCTTCCGACCGTGTTGCTCGCACCAATCGGAGTAGGAAGAAAAGATCGCCGAGCAGTGCTGCGGCTCAGAGAACTCAGAACCGCCCAGCCAGCCGGCAACGGTGTCCTGCTCACGCGACGTGCTCGGTGACGCATAACCGAACCAGGCACTCCAGCATGTAGCGTTGAAGAACCACAGAATGATCGCAAGAAACCATTCGAGGCCTTCCAGCGGTGAAACGTGAACGGGCATATCGGCCTGCTCAAGACGCGTGCGCGCCTCTTGAACGGCTTGTCGTGCCATCGATATGCGTTCGTCTAGGAGCCGGCGTTCTTTGCGCCCGACAGTCTTGTAAGAGTCCTGTAACTGCCCGAGGTGCTGTTGGGCCTGATGCAGATCAAGCTTGAGTGAAGCGTATAGATCTGCGGATTGAATCGCAGGCGCTGCGGCCTTCGTGATGTTGAGCGCGATGTAGCCGCGCACGGCGTGAATGGAAAACAGTGAGGCGATCACGAACAGCGCAACACACGCGGTCGCGCCGATACGATTGCTGGGCCACCAGTGCAAGGCGCCAAAGACGCTGGCGATCATCCCGAGATCGAAGGCCAACGCGAGGATCGCGAAGAGGAATGTGTTCGGGATCGGCAGCACGGCGAATGCCGGTTCCGACGACGCAAGCGTTGCGGTGTAGCTGATAGAGGCTAGCGCCATGACGGCGGTGATGATGCTGCCGCTGATCAGCGCGAGGACGTGCCAGATCTTCATGGCCGCACCGCCATGCGCAACATGCGAGCGCAAGAGATGAGCAACTGCGAAGACTGCAGGTCGGGGATCGGATGTTCAAAGGGATCAGGCATGATGTCCTCCTATTTGTTTGAGGACATCGAAAGTATGCATGGCCCGCCGAGTGGCAACGTGCGCGCAAGTTGGCCTATGGGTGACGATGGGCTGGCAGGAGGCTCAGGGAAATCACATCACCATGCCGTGAATGGTGCAGATTTCCGTCTGGTTTCATCTGAAAGCAGAAGGTTCGTCGACGACGTGAATGACCCCGAGCCGACATAAGCGTGCGCTTATTTTGGTTGTCCTTCGTGAAAAAATGCGTGCTCCGAGCGTACTGCGCTTAAAACCATACCAGGAGATTAGTCCACTTCGATGCGGCCCGTTTCTTTCGTGCCGCCCATTAGAAGCTGTCCGTGACCGTGATCGCTGTCCGGCTGAGTTTTAGAGCCAGCGCCGCTAGCATTGTCCCAGAGAACACTGCTCATGGTCAGGTGGTCGCATCCCAGGACCACCGCCTGGAGCGCCGAACGGTCCTCCGCTTGAGGGTGCGCTTGGATTCGATGGAGCAGGCGCACTCCGACGCATCACATCGTCTTGGCGAATGACACGGCATGATCCCGAACCATAGAAATTGTCCGGAGTGTCTGGATACCAGTAGGCTTGGCAGCTTTGGGGGGGTAAGTCAGCACAGACTCTCCGGCAGGCTTCAAATGTCGTCCGTGCTGTCCCATAGACGGGCTGACATCTCAGCGGAGTTGATTCAAAGACCGTTCCACAAACGACCAAGAAAAAGAATGATGGAGCTGTGGAAATATGTCGACTGCCAATGAACATCTTCTGCCTCCTAAAGCTCACTATGGCAGTGGTAATGTTTTGCTAGGGGTCCAAGTGATGGCGACTTCATCTGAACTCGATTATGACCTTGCCGGCGCCTGCCGGGTCCACCAGATCAAGGTCTTCGCGTGGTGTCCGAGAGTGACCGCCGTGAACCAAACATAGATTGCAAAGACGAGTGGTAGCGATGTGCGCAAAACTGAGAAGGTAAAGGCGTCAACGAGTACGAACCCAGCCGCAGCGAAGCCAATACCCGAAACATCAATGGTCCGCCGCCAGAACAGCCAGCTGAGAATGACGCCAACGGATCCCACAGCGAGAAGAAAGAGAGTCCTGGATAAGTGTGTTAGCTCGTGGAAATAGCGCCCATCCATCAGCTGTGCGATGACGTTGGCGTGGATGATCACGCCCTTCATGGGATTTCCGGTCCAAGCCGTCAGCGGCGTCTCATGCTGGTCCATGTATGGAAAATCAATCCCGGTCAGTACGATCGCATCCTCAATCGCCTTCATAACATCGGTGGTTGATTTCTCATTCCTTGCTGCAAGCACCTTATGAGCTGGAATACTGACAAACGGACGCTCGTCGAAATCGGGACCGACAAGCCAAGCTATGCGAATGGAACTGGAACCCCGCGCTATAGGAGCGGGAATTGCCCTGCCAATCGAAGCCAACTGGTAGGCAAAGCTTTTTTGATACTTTGAACTTTCTGTCGGTGGCTGCGTGAACCGCACAACGCTGCCTGTGTCAAACATGAGATTGATATAGCCAGTCTTGCGACCGGTTTTGTTCAAGAAATTCTCTTGATACGCAAATTGGCTGGGCTCAAACTGAGTTGCCGTTTCATCGACAGCCCCAACGACGACCTCAGCTCTTGCTTTCTGAAGCGCTGTCGCGAATTTTTCGTCAGCTTCTTGAGACTGTTCTTGCAGGAAGTAGAAGTCGAGGCCGATTGCCTTCGGATTCATTGAATCGATAGCGCTTATCACATCTGCGTGGAAGTCGCGTGGAATCGGGGTGCGGGGTTGGCCTCCAAACGTCTCATTGTTGAAGGTTACGATAACAATTTTTGGATGTAGAACTTCGGTACGATCGGCCAGCAACACCATCCGGAAATCCGAGGTCCAATACTCGAGCCGAACGAGTTGGTCCCGGAACGGTTTGTATCCGAGTGCCAGGATCAGCAGCGCGCACAACAGGATCGAAACAGCGGAGAAGTAAGGGAAACTGCGGTTCCTCTCCCTGTTTGGGGCATCCAAATGGGCCATCGGCGCCTCCCCCCAGGCTATAATTTCCTTCCCGACGCGAATCGAGAAAGCTAGGCGTAATGCGCACTCTCTCTCGTCGCGCATGGGCTGCCGGAACTTCTCTTACATTGGTCTGCTCGCGGCGAGCAGATTGATTGCCGGCCGCAGACTTCGACTATTTTTCCTGGCCACCTGGGCCTCCGCCGGGACCGCCGGCAGTCTCTGCCCCTTTGTCGTCCTGGCTGCTGTCTTGGGCAATTGCACCGCCCGATGGGTCGATCGTGATGATTGCAGACAGAAGAAGGACAGAAAGTATGGGTGCACACATTCCCAGGTATCGATAAGACATGAAACTTCCTCCATTTGTGCTGTGTCGCGATGACAGCATTCTCAGCTCGACGGCTCACTGGCTGAGCCACTTTCACTGGACGCGAGGAACCAGATTGCAACATTTCTTCGCATCCTTCGCCGTGTTGCCGAGCCTGCAATAGATGTCGCACTGCGGCTCTCGCGGATCGAAACCGCTTTGCAAAAGCGCACTCTGCCTGACGACCGATGATCTCCTTTTAGGCCAACCGGTTACCGCGACAGCGGCCAAGACTTAAGCGATTTCAATTCGCACATCCGGTGAGCCGCTCCTCGCTGGTTACAACGCCGTCACATACATATCTGCGCGACACCAGACAGCCATTTGCATCTCTTGTTTCCTGATGTTCGCAATTCGGCGGCGTCTGGCTCTGGTCTCCCGGTCGGCCGGAGACAGGTGGTGCCGGCACGGCAATCGCAGGTGCTTCAGCGTCGGGAAGCGGGACCGGACTGATCTCGGGAAGTGTCGAATCGAGGCTGGGGGCCATCAGGTCATTGCCAGGGGACGGATACGACGGCGCTCGGGCCGGCCCACCTCCAGGCGCACTGTGCCCCCCAGGAGTTCTACCAGGCGCAGCCCTTTGCACCGTGACGAAACATTCATTTGGACTTCTTGACCATACTTGCCGATGGGCCGCCCCAGCCTTCGGAATCTGGAGACGGCAGCCCACGGGATAGATTATTTCTCTCGAGTAGCGACGAAATTCGATGTGTGAGTTAGTTACGGTGCAACGGATGCAAGCTGACAGAAAATTCTCCGTTGAGGCATTTGCATGCACGGGGATCGCAATGCAAGTCAGTGCAATTACAGCAATGAATCTAGCGAGAAACATGTCAGCGCCCGCCCGTCTACCAGTTCTCTGCATCTTAGTACGGTAGTCTTGATTATGCACGCCAGATTTTTAGTCTGTATCCTTTGCAATAGCATCGGTCCGGCTGCTTTGCAGCCTGTTCCAATGTCCTTCGTTTGCCGCTGCCTTGAGATCAAGGGGAGTCTCCTCTTGGCCCCTAGCGTCGCAGTCCTGACGATCGATGTCGGCAGAGATCCGAAAGCGGCCATAAAAGCGCTGTCGCGCTGCGTCGTCACTGCCCGCGCCACGGCGCGACATTAATCGTAGGGGGCATCGAATATCTCATCGTTCGGACTCCGGTTAGGGGGCAGGTTTTCGGTCTGGTCGGATGCCTCAGGCCGTTCTTCAGTTTCATGGACGGATTGACAAACGGGCTTCGACTGCGGCGCACCAATACTCGCCGTTGTGCCGCCTATTCGTAGGGGTCGGCGAACGGGTCGCCGGCATGACCACTGTTATCGGCGCCGCTCATTTCGTTTGCCCCTACCGACTTGCTGAGCGCCGACCTCACCTCATCGACGGGAACGCAATATCGCATGCGTTGCGCGCTGCGTAGCTGCGCAAAGTCGGCGTCGCTCATGCGTGCCATGCGCTCCATGTAACCGAACGGAACTCTCAGGCGCATAGTGCCGCCGGTAACGTTCTTTACGGAGATTGCAAACTCAGCATGATCGTCGAACTTTCGCATGGCGGTAATCGTATCGGGGCTGGTGCGCATGTCATTGGCGAACGCCCTGGCGTCCTTGTCGCTGACGCCGCCGATTATCTTGGTGGATGTATTAGCCGCGAACGACGACTTCAGTTTGCCGTCCAGCTGATCGAGGTATTGATGCGCCAGTGTCATGGAAATGCGATACTTGCGGGCCTGTTCCAGAATGACGGGCAGGTTCTGATCGCCGCCCTGGAAGTAGTCATTCGCCTCATCGATATAGACATGAGTGGGCATACGCTGCGCTTTGGGAATGCTCGCTCGTTCGAGAGCTGCCTGGGTGATCAGGGCGACGAAGAAACGGCCGAAGATTTCGGTGCCGTTCTGCTTCAGTAGATCCTTCGACGTATTGATGAGGATAACCTTGCCGGCATTCATTTCCTCAGACAGCCGCAGCTTGGTGTGCGGGTATGAGAACATGTGCTCGAATGTTTTGTTTTCCAAGATGCCCCAGAGGCGGCGGCGAACCTGCTTCTTGGTGGCATCGAACTCCCGGCTGTTGAATTCGGTCTCGAAGAATGCACGTGCCGTCGGGCTATCAAGCTTGGGGATATATTCGGCAAATTGTTCGAGCCCGTCGTCCTCCATGAGGCGGCGCAGGTGCTGAATGTTGGCGCCGGGAATCATCAGGAGCAGGCGGGCGACGTAGCGGAAGACAACGCCCTGTTTTTGCGTCAACTCCGCACCCAAGAGCGAGCCGAAGATGTAATCGTATAACTCCAAAACACCGTTGAGGAGCTTTTCCTGCTCCAAGGGGGTTGGCGCCTCGGTGTTCAAATCGAACATGTTCAAGGCGACGGGATAGGCGACGTCGGTGGGATCGATATGCACGATGCGATCATGCATGCCACCATCGGGGCCGAAAACGTCGAGATGAGAGATGTTGTCGATGAGATCGCCTTGGCTATCGATCACGACAATGGAGGCCCGGCCGGCAGATACCTGTTTAAGGTCTTTGGCAATGAGGTACTGAAACAGCTGCGTCTTGCCATGGCCCGTGCCGGCAACAACATGGGCGTGCTCGAAGCGTGTTTCATCGGGGACGTCAACCGAGAGCTCTGCCTCAAAGAGTTTGAGGAAGGGCGTGCCCGAGAGATAGATCTCCGGCAACTGATGTGCCGGTTCGCGCGACTTCGATGGAAGAAGAAGCGGTCTTCTCGACGTGGCGCGATTCTCAAAGGCGATGCCGCTTGCCTCGAAGAGGTTGTCATTGACTATGGCGAGCAGCGGCTCGAACAAAGAATGCTGCTCCAAATCGTCATGGGCGAAGGTGCCAAGCAAGCTCTCGACTGCAAGAGCGGGGTCATCGAGGATGTCGACAAGAGGTGTCGAGAGTTCGAACGCGCCGCGATTTAAGGCCTTGGCCTTGAACATGCGGTCGGGCAAGTGCTTGAAGAGCGCTATCCACATGTCGACGAAGCGATCACACCATAGCTCCAGGATGGCCGGCGCATAGAGGAGGAAATGGCGCTTGCGTTCGAGGTAGTTGCGCAGGGCAACGCCGTCTTCAAGAGACAGCGGCACGTCCCAATTGATGGCAGGGAAACCGAAGAATACTTCCTGGCGCAACAGGGAGACCGCAGTCTCACCGACATGCTCGATGAGCGTGTCGTTCTCAGTCGGAGCGTCGGTGCGCGAGAAGACTTGAGCGGCAACCAGCACGGCAATGCGATGCATGCATTCATCGTCGGCGAACATGGATTGATCATGCACGTCCTTCAGCTTTGCATAGAGTGACCTGAGCTTTCGCAGCTCTGGTTCTCGGCCTTCTTTCGTTATCGTTTGAGCATTCCAAAGTGCGCTGTTTTCGCTATCACGAAGCATGTCTTTGAAAGTGGGGCTTGCTTGGGCGAAGAGCTGGCTCAGTGTGTGAATGGCCATGATTCATATCCTACAGTTCGACAACTTCTTCGCCGCCGAACCAAGAGGCCGCACGCAAGATATCTGCGAAAATCTCTGCAGCAGCACGGATGTCCTTCTCGACGTCGAGGACTTCCAGGATGTTATTGCATTTGACCGTGCGGCCTTTCATCAGATCATTGACCGTAATTTGCCAACGTGATCGTGTGATCCACAGCCAGAACATGCGCCACAGCGCAACAACGGCATTTAAGGACAGCTGCAGCTCCAGCGGCTTGTGGTAGAGAACGGTCTTGCCGAAACGATAATGCTCGACGGCGCGTTGCGCATCGGGAGATAGCTCGGCAATGAAATGGATATTGAAGGCGACACCGCGAACGAGGCCTTTCGCCTGGCTGCGGCGGATCTTTAATTTGACTTGATCGAGCCCCTTGCGCATCACCGGTTCGTTTGGTGACAAGCTGTCGGTCTCAAATGATCGAGGTTGGTTTTCTGCGGGGATAGGCGGCGGCATCACGCGCGCGTTGGTGAATTGCGAAAATCGCGCCTTGAGGGCTTCTCGGTCATCACTCGCTGTTTCAGTCATGTTGCCCCCTCACTGTTGCACGCCGAATAACGCACGCCGCACGTCGGTCGGCATGTGTCCTGTCAAAGGAAACATTTGCGCACTGAAGTGGGCTGGTGGTTCGACAGGTGGATTTGTGTCAAGCCTTGGCGGTTCGTCGGCTTGAACCCCCGTTGGCGAAACGCGGTTGCGCAGGATTTGCCTGACGCCAGCCCCGGTACCGATGAGCGCAAACAGGCCAAGCAATGCCATAACGATGCCGCCTATGGAGACGCCTTCTTTACTGATGCTCGTTTGTGCTTCGGCAACAAAGTTGGCGACCCGCTCGGTGATGGGGCCAAGCTCACGATCACGGAGTTTAAGGAACGCGATATCGGCTTGCCGGACCTGCGGATGTGCAGCAGCATTCTTACAGGCTGCACGCTGGCCGGCGGCACACGCATCATGGAGCGCGGTGTATTCGCGAAGCGCCGCTTCGCGTTGTCGTACTCTGAGTTGGCGCTGTTCTTCCGAAAACAGCAGTTGCGCACGCTGTCTTTGGATACCGCTTGTGGCACTCTCGTCCAATTGGCGTTGCGTGAGAGCGGCATCGCATGCGGTGACCGATCCGGCGTGGCAGTTCTGTTCGTTGCGGCGGAACTGAGAAAGTGCCTGTTGATATTGATGGTTGGCGGCTCGTTGCCAATTCTGCAGATTCACGCGATCGACGTCGCTCGAATATCGGTAGGCGAGAGCGGCCTCACACGCGACCCGGTTCATTTTTTGGCAAGCGTAGAAGTTGCGTTCGTATGCCGGACGCTGTTCTGCAGCTTCGCGCATACGTGAAATCTCGGCGCGCGCCTCATCGTTGAGATTTGGAAATTGGGCGGCACGATCGCAGGCGGTAAGCTTTCCTTTTGAACAGGCCGTCCAGAGCCGGTGCAACCGTTTGAGATGATTCTTCTGAAGATTGTTGTGCTGATTCTTCTCAATTTGGCGGCCGATCTCGCCGAGGATCGTTCCAAAGATCTCACGCGGATCAGCCGCATGAGCAGGGGATAAACCTGCGATCAGAATAGAAATTGCAATGGCAGACAGACGTTGCATAATGAATAAAACTCCAACCAATCTGGACACTACGCGCAAAAATTCCGCATCTCTCAATCCGTCGGAGGCAGTTGCTCACAGAAATTTTGGGGGGCGCGGCAGTTCATGCTTGAAGTGTGCGGCGCATCAATGGGTCGAGCCGTAAAACCTGCCGATGTGCGCTTCGATCATGGAGCGGTCGCGTCCGAAGCGCAGACGGCTGTGCGCCTTTAGACGGTGGGCACGGTTATGCAGTGCCTCTGGAGGTGCAAAACACTGAAGTTGAAAGGCGCCGCTCGGCATACCGTCACGTAGGATCGAAGCCCGCGCGGTGTAATTCGGTAGTTCCTTTAGGACCGCTTCGTTGGCGATGTCGAGTTGGCGGGCCAGGATGGGAGCGTCCTGTGCACCGACGCGAAAGCTGAGCAGGGAACCGGCATTGCCGAAGACGGCATCGCGGAGGCTATCGGGCAGTTGCGCCAGATATTGATGGGCGAGCGTCAAGGTCAGGCCGTACTTGCGCGCCTCGGAAAGAATGAGCGCAAACCCTGTGGTCGCGAACGATTGGAATTCGTCGGCGTAGATGTGAAACGGCGTGCGATCGGCTTCAATCATGTCCCGGCGTGAAAGAGCTGCCTGAGCAAGTGCGGTAATGAGCAGAGCGCCCAACAGATGCGCCGGGCCCTCACCGAGTGCGCCTTTGGATAGATTGGCGATCAACACCCGGGAGTCGTCCATCATGAAGCGCAAGTCGGCGGTACTTTTCGGCTGCGAAACGATATTTCGAATAGCAGGCGTCATCAGAACGCGGCCGATCTTGTTGAGCACCGGGGCGATTGCTTCTTCGCGGAAGCGTGGCGGATAGGCCGCGAATTCGTGATTCCAAAATGCGCGCACGACTGGATCAGAGACATGGCGCACGCATTGCGCACGAAACGTCTCGTCTTGGAGGAGACGAGGCAGATACAGCAAGGTTGCGTTTGGCACGTCCATCAATGAGCGGACGGCATGGGCGAAGATGTGTTCAAGCCGTGGCCCCCAGAAGTCCGGCCAGATCGCCCGGAATGCGGCGACGACACCGTCGGCGACCAGCGGACGATGGTCTTCGGGCAGGCGGGCCAGGAGATTGAAGCCGATGGGGCGAGCCAGATCCGCCGGATCGAAGTAAACAAGGTCATCGCCGCGGTGAGGTGGCAGGAGACCGACGGCGGCCTCGGCCAGATCCCCATGCGGATCAAGAAGCGCGATGCCGCGCCCGGTTGCGAGATCCTGGGCGATAAGGTTGAGGAGCAACGTCGATTTGCCGGTGCCGGTCTGCCCGACAACATAAAGGTGGCGCGCTCGCGCGGCAGGGGAGAGGGCCACCGGCTTATCAAGGCGGTTTCCCAAGTATAGGTAGTGCTGTACGTGAAAATGGCTCATGGGCCCGAGCGAGCCGCGGCATCACTGCATCGAATTTTTGGCATTGGTACAGGCGTGAATGTTTCAGGCACTTTGCCTTTTCACGCGACAGGATCGGGCGGCGCAAAAATGCTTGCCATCATCTCGCGTCATTCATCCGTCCCATCCGCTTACCGAGGCTCGCTGAGGCTCACGATCGGGATTCTGAGTTTATTCTAGCAGGTCATGGAACGTGATGTCGCATAGGCGGCAATCAAGCGTTGCAGGCAACCGCAAATGGCTTGACTGAGATTACTCCGCCCCGCGTCGGAACGGCGAAGCCGGCCGACTTCGACCGGAAACCTGCTCAGAAGATCCGCGAAAAACTTGCTGACGAAATCGTTTAACTGGGGGTTCCTGAACTCAACAGGGCAAGGCCGTCGACATGCCGATAAAGGACATGAGTAATCGACGGCCGCAGTGGGTTGGTCCTTTAGGGATGGAGCGACCTACATAGACCAATTTGCGGTCGAAGTCGGGCGTCAAGCCCGACGCGGGGCGGGTTAATTATCGTTGTCCGATAGGACGTTACAAATCGTGTTCCGCTATGTGCCCCTTCCAATCTGAATGGAAGTGCGATTGGTAGGCGTGTCGGAAGGGGATATCAACGAAAGGCAGAGATTCCAGACATGGCGGGTTTGACCTTATCAATTCACGGATCATCGAATTCTTGCGACGGCTCCACGGCCGATAGCAGACAACTTGGTCGGAGACTCGTGGGGCCGGTCACACCGGCGAGATCGACGTGTTGGGGATAGAGGGTACAACATCGATTATTCATTTGCCGATAAGGCCAGCACACGGTTACGGGTCGAGGACGTGGCCGCCTAGCCATCGCCAATGGAGCGCAGCGTGGACGACGACTTCCTCTATACGACCGAGCAAGAAGTGGCCGACGTTTCGGCGAACCTTCCGCACGTGGTCATCCTCGGTGCTGGCGCCAGCTACGCTGCTTTTCCAAACGGGGACAAAAGCACGGACTGGAAAGCCTCGCGGGGAAGAACTTTGAGGCAGCGTACGCGGAGATCGCCAATGGCGGCTCTGCAGAAGCGGTGGAAGAGATCGAAGCGGCGGTGCATACCTATTTCTCCGGCCTTCGTCTTCCGCCAGATCCAACAATCTACGACTATCTAGTCCTGTCGTTGCGACCCAAGGACGTAATCGCGACATTCAATTGGGACCCTTTCCTATGGCTGGCGGCGGAGCGGAATGCGGCTACCTGCGAGACGCCCCAATTGGCGTTTCTGCACGGCAACGTTGCGGTGGGATACTGCCCCAATCACCCTGTCAAAGGCAGGATTAGCACTCGCTGCCATCAGTGCGGAGAACCATATCGGACGACGAAGCTCCTCTACCCCGTGACGAGCAAAAACTACGCTAGTAACGCCTTCATAGACGCGGAGTGGTCAGCTCTGCGCAACCGCCTCCCGCACGCTTTCCTGCTAACGATCTTCGGTTACGGGGCGCCGTCAAGCGACTCTGAAGCCGTCGAGTTGATGAAGTGTGCCTGGGGCACGACCGAGGATCGACGCTTCGAGCAAACGGAAATTGTCGACATCCGCGATCCAGACGATCTTGAAGAAACTTGGAAGCCTTTCATCCACACGCACCACGTCGACATGTTCCATGACCTATTCGACACATTCCTATTGTCGCACCCCCGTCGCTCGATCGAGGCGGCGCTGAAGCAGTACCTAGAGGCGAAGTTCATCTCAGAGAACCGCGCCCCACGAGGGTGCAGCCTGCTCGAGCTGCAATCGTGGCATCGCGCACTCGCTGAAATCGAGCGAGCGCACCGCAGCACTTAATCTACTAAATCCATTTGGCGACGCGATGCACCTCAGTACAGACGTAGTCGGGGACGTTAATTGGGCAGGTTCTACTGCAGCTCCTGTATAGCCTTGACCCGGTGCCGCTCGGGTGAAGTCGGCCAGGCTAGCCTCTTGCATCATCAACGCGAATAAGCCACGCTCAGCTGGTCTTTCCTTGAGGGCATACCATGACCGGAAAAGAACGAATTCTCTACCTTTTGGGCAATGTCGCGGTGGAACACGAGTGCGCGGCGCACGCGGCGATGGTGGCGGCGACCCTCGAACCGTGGCGAACGGGTACTTTCGACCCTACGTCTGGTGCGATAATGGCCGCCGACATCAATAGCACCGAGCCCGAGCGCGCCGAATACGAAAAGTGGCATCGGCGGTCTGAGCGAATAATGGAGGCCCTCAGCGCTTGAGGTAATCCGCATTGAGGACGAACTCATGTACGAAGTCTTTGATCCCTTCCTGACCATTGAAACTTGGCACACAACGCATGCGCTGGACGTGCATAGGTTCAACAAGGCGCTTGGTGAGGTCGTCCGGAAGAAGGCATTCAATCCGGATAGCATGGCCGAATACTTTATTGGGAAGCTCGAACTGCAAGAAGGAACACCACTGATAGATGCGGCCAGAAGGTATGCTAGCGACGCGTGGGCTGTTCGAACCTTTTTGGAAGCTCACCACGAGATCGAGAATTGAAGTCAAGGGATTATGTAGCAGAAGCCGAAGTACCTTCGATTCCGGACAATTTCAGCGAAAGCTCCCAAGAGGGCAACTTGCAATCTGCGGACGTCTCCTTGTGGGATCGACCGACCGTCTTGTGGGGGCCTCGACGTGACGGGCCATGACTGGAAATGACAATCGCGCTCATTTGTGAGACCGTATCGCCTAGTTCTGATCGGTAATCATATGGCTGTTAATGAAATAGAGCGCCCAACCAGCGGTTTCGCTGTGATTGATGATGCTGGTGCTAACGGTGAAATCCACAAACTGCGTCCTGACCAGGACGATGCCTTCGGGTTGGTTGCAGGAATAGTGTTTCCAGGCGATGACCTGGACCACTGGTCAGATCACTTCAAACCGACATTCAATATCTTTCGTTCTGCGGCACCCGCTGGCGCGAAACTCCATATCACAGACGCATTCGCAGACCCGGCGTCGTCGTGGGCTGCGTCTGCCCGTGCGGCGCGTTGCGAGGTTTATGCACTGATCGAAACCCACGAACTCCCGATAGTGTACACGGCGCGCCGCAGTCGGATTGCGCGCCAAAGCTACGAAATGAAGGCGCAGCTATCCGCAAACATCAAATCACTGGCTGCCCAAGAATCACCAACGCCAACCCACTATGTGCACAAGAAGCGCTCCAGGGAACGTCTTGTAGATGAATGCTACCAAGGGATCGTGTCATTATTGGATATCTTCGCTCGGTATGCACAGCTGCAGATGATCGAAGTTTATCCAGATCAAATCGATGACGTCGTGCGCCGCGGCATGGACGATTCTGCAGACCGACTGCGCCACGTTTCAACGAGAACGCGACCAATCACCGGGTTCAACATTGCCACGCAGTCGGTGGAGACTTTGGGTCAGATCACTGCATCACTCGACCTACCCGATATCGATGTTGCGCACGTCAAAATGTTGAATGAACCACTGGGTAAAGAGCATCCACTAGTATTTGCCGCCGACGTCGTCGCCAATGGCATAAACCACTTCCTTCGCAATAAGGCGCCCGACGCAGATCTCAATTCATGTGAAGACATAGCCGGATGGGATCTGGCGCACCGAGTGTTTGCGCCACCGCGAGAAAACGCCATCTACGATCGGATTTAGCTCTCGGCCGAGCCCCAAACGCGCAGCATGACAGCTGCTACGGGTCAAACGCCACACCCACTGACTGTCGGCTTGCACGGCGGAGCGACACTCGCATCCAGATGACCGGATGAAGTGAACCATCGGCTGTGGATAGTTCTTGTTGCCGACGGTAGAAGCACACTCAGCACCGGACATTTTTTGGGGGCGTGTCCGGCTCGTCAACCGCGAAGTGGGTCATGGCAGCTTGTGGGATCAACCGCTAGCGGCCCACTCCACCGGTCGCCAATTGCTGCGATGGTCAGATAGCTGCCATTGACGGGCCGACGCGGAGGGCCAATAGTGGCCGTCAAGAACGGACAAGGTTGCGCCTCGCCGAATGACTGCCCATGGTAGGATAGCAGAAATTCTGAAGCGCAGCGGAAGGGGCGAGGTTGACCCGAGCTATCGTCAATTTTTGGTGACGGCCTGAAGGATCAGGCGGCGGCTTCGGGATGACGGTCGGCAGTTGTTACCACCTCCAACCCGTCGTTGAATTTGGCACCGAGCACGACCTTCGGCAACTGGTTTGGGCCGTCAATCCGGCGCCAACTTCTTTGGGCGGCTTCGAGGAGCTTGAAGACCATCGCCAACGCCGTCTTGTTCGAGAGGCAGCCCTTTGCTCGGATCGTGCGGTGGCGCACGGTGGCAAACGTGCTTTCGATCGGGTTCGTCGTGCGCAGATGTTTCCAATGCTCGGCAGGGAAGTTGTAGAATGCCAGCAGCGTCTCGCGGTCTTTCGCCAGGCACTCGGCAGCCTTTTCATACTTCAATGCGTAGGCTTGGATGAAGGCGTCGAAGGCGGTCTCGGCGTCGCGGCGTGTCTCGGCCAACCAGATTTCGTGCAAAGATCGCTTCGCCTTCGGTTGCAGGCTCTTCGGCAGCTTGTTCAGAACGTTGGCGGTCTTGTGAACCCAGCAGCGTTGCTCGGTTGTCGTCGGCCAGACCTCGCCGAGCGCCTTCCAGAAGCCCAGAGCACCGTCGGCGGCGGCGAGCTTGGGTGCGTGCGATAGCCCTCGGCGCTTCAAATCCAGCAACAGCTCGCGCCAGTCTAAAGCGCTTTCCCGTGCGCCGTCGGTGAAACCGATCAACTCCTTCTTGCCTTCCGGTGTCGCGCCGATCATCACGAGGATGCACTGCTTCTCGTCCTCGAGGCGAGCCTGCAAATGAATGCCGTCAGCCCAGACGTAGACGTAATGTCGGGTCGACAGATCACGCTTCCTCCAGCGGTCGTGCTCGTCGGCCCACACCTCCTTGAGACGTGCGATCGTCGATGCCGAAAGCCCCGGGGCGTCTTTGCCGAGCAAGGCCGCCAGAGCCTCCTCGAAGTCGCCGGTGGAGATGCCCTTCAGATAGAGGATAGGTAACAGGACTTCGAGGCTCTTCGAGCGGCGCGCATAGGGCGGCAGGATCGCAGGGCTAAATCGGATGCGCCCATCATCGCTGGCGGCGGCTCCCCGGTCTCGCACGCGCGGCTGCCTGACGGCAACCGGCCCTATGCCCGTCATCACCTCGCGTTCGGGCAGATGCCCGTGGCGGACGATGCGCTGGCGGCCGTCCTCGGTCTTCAGATCGGCATGCTTGCCCAGAAAGGCTGCAACCTCGGCCTCGACGGCCTGGGCGAGCAGGCTGCGCGCACCGTTGCGCAAGACATCTGTGAGCGGGTCGTCGAAGGTTCCTGGCTGAATCAGTTTGGTCACGTTATCGTTCGGCACGGCATATCGCTCCTTTGGTGGAGAAGTGAGGTCGTCAAGCAACCTCACGATATGCCGCCTTCACCGATTCATGCCGTCACCAACTTCCAGGGATAGCTCGGTTGACCCTGACCTATGGACTGCCTGCTAGACGCAAGTTTAAATCGCGCAAGGAAATCAGAAGTCGCTGATAAATATGCGGCCTGTAGTGTAGTCAGATTGTGTGCAGGACAACCGCAGACATTGGGCGGTTTCCGATTGACTCGGAGGTCAAAACTGCGCCGCGGTCAGGGGAGCGCCTCTGCATTGCCATAGGCATGCATTTCGGCTGGCGCTACGATAACGATCTGGCGAGAACGGTGTGCGATGAACCCACGCTCTTCGAATTCGCCAAGAATGACAGATACCGTCTGCCGTGACGCGCCGACGAAATTAGCGACTTCCTGGTGGGTGATCGGTGCGTCGAGCCTGATCCCCCCATCGGTCGGGATACCGCAATTGTGCGCCAGTCTCAATAGTGCCTTCGCGACACGACTACTGGTGCGCTCGGAGCGCATATCGGAGACAGCGTCGCAAGCCAGCCGCAGTCGTCCACCCATCAGCTTGAGCGCATTATAGGCAAGCTGAGAGTTCAACTTGATCATCTGTTCGAAGGTCGGCCGCAGCATCGCGTAGACGGTGCTCTTCGAAATCGCCTGGCCGTTCACTGCCTGCTTGAACGAGCCGGTAATCCCCCCTGCACCAAACAGCTCACCGGCCACGCAGTACCAGTAAATCGTGACTTCTCCGTTCGGTGAGAGCCCGTATATGCGCGCCATTCCTTCGGCTAGGTAGAAGACCTCGTTGGCGTCGTCGTCCTCACTGAAGATGGATTGCCCCTTGCGGAAGGTGCAGCGCGTCGAATGCCGCAAAAACAGGTCGCGCGCTGCCTCGTCGACTCCATCGAATAAGTCTACGCGGTCCCAATACCAGGGAGAACGGGGGTGTTGGGTTGGTTCCATGGCGTTCGCTCCAGCGGATCGGAAACTTATTGGTCTGGGGCACACGCTTGGATCGAGGTTTCCGCTCCGCTGGGGCTCAACTCTCGCGCTTCAGCGGGAAGGCTTTGTCGCGAAGGCGACAAAACCGACGCAAAAAACACGGACTCGGCGTCGCCCGGATGGCGGCGATCATTCTCCAGAGCTGGTTAGATCAAGTCAACGATCTCAATCAAAAATGTCAGCCATGGAGAAGGCCAATGGAACCGGAACGCCGCAAGAAAGTGACCCTTAACGCCCTTCGCGAAAAGAAAAAGCGTGGAGAGCGAATCTCATCAATCGGCGTCTACGACGCCCCGATGGCGGCGATTGCCGACCGTATCGGTTTTGATCTCCTCATAAACGGTAACGCGGGGCCAATGGCGCTTCTTGGGCACGCCGACCCGACTACCGTTCAGTTCGAAGAGCAGCTCTACCTCACGAAGGCGATCAGCCGTGTCGCGAAATACGGACATATCGTCGGGCACCTTCCCTACATGAGTTACCACGCCTCCAAGGAACAGGCGATCACCAACGCCGGCAGAATGGTCAGCGAGGGCGGCGCCGACTCGGTAAAATGCGAAGGCAATACACATACAGCCGATTACGTCGCAGAAATCGTCGGGGCCGGGATTCCGGTCATGGGCCACATCGGCATGCAGGCCTCGCGTCGCGCCGAGCAAAGCGGCTTTGGCGTCAAGGGACGCAAGGCCGAGGACGCCGCCGAAATCGTCGAAGGTGCACGCGCATTTGTCGAAGCGGGGGTATGGGGTTTCATCCTTGAGCAGGTTCCCACCGAGATTTCCCAATATCTTGTCAATACGCTGGGCGTACCCGTCATCACCTTGGGCGGCGGGACGGTCAACGATGGCGTCTACCACATCAGCGGCGACGTCGTCGGCTACAGCGCCTTCCCCATTCCCAGGAACCGCGGGAGCTACGCCAATGTCGGCGCCATCATCGAGGAAGGGTTGCGCATGTACAAAGAGGAAAGCCTCGCCGGCACACACCCTTCCGAAGAGTTCACTTTCCATATGGCTGCCGAAGAGCACGAGCGCTTTCTGAAGCTGGTCGAAGCACCGGCCGCTCTAGCTCAGAAAGCGAAGCTCGTCTCCTAGCGCCACACAACGCCATCGAGACGCGGGCGGGGACCAAACGGCCACGCCAGACAACAAGCTGCCAGGCAACATCCCGGCAGCCGAACGATTTCGCACGTCCAAAAAATCTGAAATGGAGGACCCAAGGAATGACAAGGACAGCCAAGACAGTTTTCGGAGTGCTAGGCGCCGTTTGCCTCTCGGTCACCGCGCAAGCAGCCGACTACAACACTGCTGACTACGCCAGCATCTCCGCACAGGCCAAACAATTGGACTCCGAGCCCGTCGAGATTTCTTCCAACTACTGGCTCGCATGGACCGGCGCTTGGGATACCGTCATCCTAAAGGAAGCGCGCCTTTGGGAAAAATGGCTGCCGAAGGGCAGCACGGTGAACTGGAAGCGCAATCTGCAAGGCCCGCCGGTCATCACCGACCTCGTCGCCGGCAAGCAGCAGATTGGATACATCGGCGATAATCCGGCGATTGTCGCGACGACGAAACGCGAATTGGCACCGGTAAGCATCGTTGCCGTCAACGAGATGTCGCATGGGCGCATGTGCGGCGGCTTCATCGTAAGGTCCGACGCACCCGAATTCGCCAATTACAAAGGGGCCGCCAAGTGGCTTGCAGGCAAGACGGTCGGCGTGCCCAAGGGTAGCTGCGCTGACCGACTGGGCCAGTACATCCTCCAGCAGGAAAAAGTCGACGTCACCTGGCAACAGATGCAGGCCGAAGTGATCGTCACCTCGCTTCAGGCCAAAAAGCTCGATGCGGCCGTGATGTACGAACCGCATCTATCGAAGGCCGTAGCCGATGGGCACGCGCGCTATGCGATCTTCCCGGCGGCCTATGGCGAAGCCGATGCCAATGCCATCGTCATGCGTCAGGACTTTATCGAGCAACACCGGGACGTTGCCATCGCTTGGCTCAAGGCCAACATCGAAGCGCTCTACTTCATGCGCGAAAAGCCGGTAGAGACCGTCAACTTTGTCAAAAAGGAATTGCCGGACTACACGCGCGAAAATCTCTGGTTCGCTCTCTATGGAGCTCCGCCGGCTTCGACAGGTGCAGACGGCCCCGTGTTGCGCGGCATGATGGCACTGACGCCTGAAGTGCGCCGACTTCTAGAGCGCGGTTACAAGTTCCTGCACAGCCTCAAGATCGTGCACGAACCGGAACTGCATCCCGACGCGCTCCGCGACGACCTCGTCAACCAGGCATTCGCCGACCTAGGCCTTGATCCGACAAAAGGACTCTTCGAGATCCAACCCGGTCAAGCGAACCCATTCAAGGGTGATGATCTGGCGGAGAGGGTCCAATGAACGTCATCGTACCAACGGCGTCAGCGCCGACGCGTGAGCCCGCCCGAGATGCGGGCTCCAAGGGGGACGCCTACGACCTCAAGCTCAGGCAGAGCGCCGACTGGCCACGCAAGGAGCAGGGGTTCACGACTTCCCTATGGAAAGGCCTGACGAGCCAAACGTTCGTCTTCGGGGCAATAGGTTTTGCGGTGTTCTTCATCCTTTGGTACTTGCTAACGGCTGTCGTTGTTCCGCCTCGGTTCCACTTCATCCCGAACCCGATTTATCTCTTTACGCAATGGATCAGCACGGATCCCAAGTTCGGCGTATCGATCTTCACACCCCAGTACTACGAACACATCTGGATCAGCACTCTTCGCGTATATGCGGCGTTCCTCACCTCTGTTGCCGTAGGCGCACCGCTTGGAATTCTTCTCGGTTGGAGTCCGCTGGCACGGGGGTTGATATTACCCCTTGTCGAACTCCTTCGCCCGATCCCACCATTGGCTTGGGTCCCGCTCGCCGTTCTAATGATTCCGGCGACTGAAGGTGCGGTCATCTTCGTAACATTGCTCGCTTCGTTCTTTGCGACCGTCTTGAACACGCTCCTCGGTGTTCTTTCGATCAACGAAAGCTACTTTCGTGCAGCCGCGTGTCTTGGCTATACGCGCTGGAACGTTTTGTGGCGCGTCGTTGTGCCAGGCGCGCTTCCGTTCATCTTCACCGGACTGCAGATCGCCATGGGCGTTGCTTGGTTCTCGCTTGTCGGCGGCGAAATGATCGCCGGGCGGTCGGGCCTCGGCTACCTGATATTTGACGCCTACACCCAGCTTGCTCTGCCCAACATATTCATCGGGATGATTACGCTCGGCATCCTTGGATATGCTTCAAGCGCATTAATTCGTGCGCTCGGCGACTGGCTCAACCGGTGGCATTCTAACATGGGAGGCGCATGATGACCGCCCTCACACAACCTGTGCCGATCTGGCTTTCAAGAACATTCGACAACCTGAAAAGCCCGCAGCTTTGGCTTGGCCTCGTCGGGATCGCGTCGTTCTTCGCGATCTGGCAATTGGCCCGTTCACTCGGGCTGATGCTAGTCATGCCAACGCCGCTTGAGGTGATCGAGGCGATCCCGCAACAGGTCAGTCAAGACGGCTACTGGCTGTCGTGGCTGGCCAGCACGCAGCGCGTTTTCCTGGGCTTCTCCGCCGCGGCAGTGCTCGCCGTGTTTCTCGGCATCACGCTGGGCATGTCACGCAAAGCGCGAGACTTAGGCTTTCCCATCCTGGAGATCTTCAGGCCGATACCGCCGCTCGCTTGGCTGCCATTGGCCATCCTGTTCTGGCCGACAGCTGAAACGACGATTGTCTTCCTAACATTCATCGGGGCCTTCTTCCCGATTTTCATCAATGTGCTTTCGGGAATTGACAACATCGATGTCCGCTACATCCAAGCCGCGCAATCGCTCAACGCAAGCCCGCGATCCTTGTTTTGGCGCGTCCTGGTACCAGGCGCACTTCCATCGCTATTCACTGGCTTGACAATTGCGATCGGCATCACCTGGGAAGTCGTGATCGCAGCAGAAATGGCATCCGGAAACCACGGCCTCGGATATCTCACGTGGAATTCGTACATGAGCAATTCGCTGACGGGAATCATCGTCGGGATGCTTTCGATAGGGCTGGCGGGGATGGTCTCAAGTGCCCTCATCGCGTGGCTTGGCAAGAAGGCCATGCCGTGGTGGCGGCAGGGATAGGAGATGGACATGACAACAAACGTTCAATCGATAGCTGAGCGGGAGGAACTGCTTAGAAACGTGCCGATGCTGTCGGTGCTACCCGCCAACCTCCTGTCCGAAGTGGCAGCCAACGCAGAGTTGCGTTCACTCGATACCGGTGAGATTGTATTTCACGCCGGTGAACTGGCAACGGACTTCTACATCCTACTATCGGGCCGCATTCAGCATCCAGAGGTAGAAACAGCGGTGGCAGACGCCGTCGTCCGCCGCGAAGTCACTAATGCGGGCGATATCTTCGGTTACGCCGCGTTTGTCGACCTCAATGGATACCGTATCATCTCTGCGACGGTAGCAGAGCCGACGCGCGTCATGGCCGTGAACGGAGCAGCATTTCGCAGAGTGCTCAGTAGATGGGGCAAGGAGGGGCATGACCTTCTGCAGGTCTTTGCCCTGAGTTACGCTTCCCACGAGCACCGAATAGCGCAGAAAGCCGGCTGGGTATCGGTACGTAACGCCGGCAAGGTCTATGATCCGAAGGGCAAAGCCGTCGTCGCCGTCGATGATTGCTCGATTGAGATCCGGCCTGGGGAATTTTGCGCCATCGTCGGCCCTTCGGGCTGTGGAAAATCGACTTTGCTCAATGCAATTGCCGGTTTCGATGGCTTGACCTCCGGCGAGATCCTGCTCGATGGAAACCTCATCAACAGGCCGCGGATGCATCCCAAGCCTGGACCTGACCGTATTGTCGTATTCCAGAACGGGGCGCTTTTTCCCTGGGCCAGCGTTCGCGAGAACCTCATCCGCGGTCCCATCATCAGGGGCGCTATGAGCGAAACAGAAGCGCTCGCCAGAGCAAGAGAACTTCTGGAACGAGTCGGTCTGTCGGACATCGAGGATCTGTTCCCGGGTGCTATGTCGTCGGGCATGTGCCGGCGCGTTGAGATTATCCGTGCGATCCTCAATGAACCCCGGGTCATCCTGCTCGACGAGCCGTTCCGTGGCCTCGACGCGCTGACGAAAACGGTGACGCAGACGGCACTCCTCGAACTCTATGACCTGACGCGCAAGACGGTGCTGTTCATCACTCACGATCTTGAGGAAGCTATCTACCTTGCCGACCGCGTTTTCGTCATGACGACACGGCCAGGCCGCTTTAAGCAGACGATTGCCATCGACATTCCTCGGCCCCGCGATGCCAAGATGCTGACGTCGCCCGAATTCATCAGGTTGAAGGAGGAGGCGATCGAGGCGGTCCATGAGGAAGCGGTCAAGGCCTTCGCGGCCGGTGAAAAAGAATTCGCATGAGAGGTTCGGCAATGCACAAGCCAGTGAAAGCTCGTTCCGTCAGCGTCGATGCGGTGGGCAAAGTCTACTCGTCGAACGGTGAACCCAACGTCGTGTTGCGGGAGTGCTTGTTTGAAATCGAGCCCGGCAAGCTCACCATCCTTCTTGGACCCTCGGGTTGCGGGAAGTCGACGCTCGTCAAAATCATCGCAGGCTACGAGAAGCCAAGCGTGGGAGAGGTGCGCATCGGCGACCGAAAGGTCAGCGGTCCAGGTTCAGATCGTCTCGTTGTCTTCCAGGAAACGGCACTCTTTCCGTGGATGTCGATCCTCGATAACGTCACGTACGGGCCGCGTCAGAACGGCGTTCGGCGTGGGGAGGCGGAGCGTGAAGCAACGAAGCTGCTCGCTGAAGTTGGGCTTGCGGGCTTCGAGCACCGCTATCCGAACGAACTGTCAGGCGGCATGCAGCGCCGCGCCGAGGTTGCAAGATCGATGGTCATTCGTCCAGACATTTTGCTGCTCGACGAACCCTTCCGCGGCCTAGACCACATGAGCCGCGGCCTAATGCAGGAGCACTTCTTAAAGCTGTTCGATCAGCACCGGACCACGACGCTTTTCGTGACATCGGAAATCGACGAGGCGATCTTTCTCGCCGACCAACTCGTTATCCTCACTTATCGGCCAACCCACGTGAAGGCGATTATTGACGTGCCGCTGCCACGCCCACGCGAGTTCCACATGCAGACGAGCAAGGTTTACAATGACATCAAAAGCGAGGCTCTCGATCTACTTTACGAGGAAGCTCTGAAGGGGTTCTCCAAAGGTTCGGCGGCAGCAAGAGACATGGAGCGCATCGTCGAAGAAGCGAGGATTAGCCGATGACGCTCTTTCAAAACCATCAGATAGCGGCTGGCAACGGAGTTCGATAGAAATGTATGTTCTCCGCAACTGGTCTGTCAGGAATGCCGGGACACTAGAGTGGTTTTACTCTGGCTTCTCCCGGACACTTGTTTTCGCCGATCCCTTGTTTCGGCTCATTGGATACGAACGGCTGGAAAGGCCTGTCGCTGCCATCGAAGCGAGCGTTAAGGGACTTCTGTTCGATTGCCGCATGTGCGGCCAGTGCATCCTCTCGAAAACGGGAATGTCCTGCTCGATGAACTGCCCGAAGTCACTGCGCAACGGACCATGTGGCGGCGTCAGGCCGAATGGGATGTGCGAGGTAAAACCGGAAATGCGTTGCGTGTGGGTGGCGGCCCTCGATGGGGCCGTGCAGATGTCGAACCCGAACGCCATCAACTCCATCAATCCACCGCTCGACCGGTCGATGGAGGGACGATCGTCCTGGCTGCGTGAGACCCGGGAAACGGTTGAGGTCGAAACTCTGCATTGTCTTGGCGATGTCAATCATTCTGAAAAAGGCGAAACTGTATGAACGTGCACCCTGCTGCATCTAGCGATCCCGGGCTTGCACTCGACCGCACCGCAGTCCAGAATACCGAACGCCCCGTTCCGAATACCGGTATGGGTCGGCTAGAGAGCGTGCTTAAGTCGGGCCGGTTCGCTGTCACCGCCGAACTGGCGCCGCCCGATTCCGCCGATCCGCAAGACGTTTTCGACCGAGCCGCAGTCTTTGAAGGATGCGTCGACGCGATCAATGCCACCGACGGGTCCGGCGCCAACGTACACATGTCGAGCGTCGCTGTCAGCGCGCTCCTTAAGGCTCGCGGGCAAACGCCCGTGATGCAGATCTCCTGCCGTGATCGCAATCGCATTGCCATTCAAGGCGACGCTCTGGGTGCGGCCGCACTCGGAATAGAGAACATCCTATGCATCAGCGGCGACGGTGTTCAGGTTGGCGACCATCCGGGTGCCAAACCCGTTTTCGACCTAGGTTCGATATCGCTCCTCGAAACGCTTCGGAAAATGCGAGATGAAAAGCAGTTCCTCAGCGGCAGGCCCCTCACGACTCCGCCGCGACTGTTTCTTGGTGCAGCAGCCAATCCATTTATGACACCCCGCGACTTTCGCGTGCGGCGGCTGAAGTTAAAAGTCGATGCAGGCGCGCAATTTATTCAAACCCAGTACTGTTTCGATGTCGATATCCTGCGCTCTTTCATGGCCGATGTATGCAGCCAGCGGCTCGATGAGCGGGCCTACATCCTGGTCGGCATAGGCCCGCTCGCTTCGGCGAAGTCCGCTCGATGGATCAGGAGTCATGTTCCCGGTGTCCACGTGTCCGAAGAGATCGTCAACAGAATGGAAAGAGCTGAAAAACCTGCCGAGGAAGGCAGGCGCATTTGCGTTGAACTAATCCAACAGATCCGGGAGATTCCCGGCGTTGCAGGCGTGCACATCATGGCGGCACGCCAGGAACGCCACGTCGCTGACATCGTGCGGAAGTCCGGTGTCAGGGTGGACAGCCGAGCACAATCCGAAACCTGAACCCTTCAGCTTCAGTAGAGGCTGTTTGCGCCGGCAAGTTCTGCTTGTGGGCGGTGAATCCGTCACTCGTCGTTCAGCTTCACGAGCTTGAGCGGACATAGTAGCGTGGCGCAAACTCTGCGTACATCTAATGGCGGATTGGGTCAGAATCGACGGCTAGCGGCCAGTCGATGGAAGAAGTACCCCGAAACCTGTCGTGCGATCAGCGGTTTGGGCGTGGGCGGCACAGTGGCCTTGTCGTTCTACTCGCGAGTCGCTCGCCCCCTGACGCGATACCCCAGTTACCAGACCTAGTCGGCGATGGCCCCTACACCGCCGGCCATCAAGTGGTCGGAGCGCCAGACAATCGAAGACCCATGCCATCGCGCTGGCTGAGGCACCGAAGCGCCATCGGCGCACTACACGTTCAGACCGAAAATGATGTTAACGACGCGTTGGACATCCCGGAAGCGGCGTGCACCGAGCCTGAAGGTAACCTCCACCAGTCGGTCTTGGGGCCGGTCGATCTCGAAGGCGAGGCGGATGGGAGTGAATTCGACAAGCCGGAGCCTGAGGTGGCCGGCGTAGCGGTCGCGATCGTGGGTCTCGAGATAGCAGACGCCGCCGTCTTCATCTTCGAATTGCCGCTGAAGCAGGACGTAGGGTCGCATGGGCGCGTTGGGATCGTAGTCGCCAGCCGGGTGTTCGTTGCCGAACGAGACCTCGAAATACTGGTCGTCGAAGTCACTGACAGTGATATTGCGGGCGTGCAGCTTCATCGCGAGACGTTGGGTTGATGTGGTGCGGTGGATAGCCACGCCATCGGTCATGAACGACGCGGTGTCGTCCAGTCAGGGGACCACCTTTCTCGGCGACTGTCAGGCCCAAAGGCCAGCCACGCGGACCATAGCACGAAGTCGCTGTGGTTCAGCCCGCTGCGCGAGGGCAGCAAAATGCTGGCCTGCGCTTCCTACTACTTGGAATTGTTGCGTTCCATGCGTTCATTGATGAAAGCGAGAGTCGGCTTGTCGTTCAGGATCTCCTGGACGCTTTCGAGCCCGAAGAGTGTGAAGCCGTAGCAGCCTTCTTCGGTGCTGTCGTGGACCCAAAGGACGCCATCCTCCGGCTCCAGGTCGATGGCGATTTCGGCTAGGAGTTCCTCGCTGATGCCCAGCCGTGCGGCGGCACGGGGCAAGGTGAATACGCGAAAGGCCATGGGGGAACTCGGCTGGCTGGTGCTTAACTACGTGCGCGCCGCAGCGCATTGCGCACGGCTTTGTCGGTCTTGGCGATGTCGAACTTCTCCGGGTCGAACCGGCCGCCACTCCAGCGCTTCAGATGACGCTGCTCGTCAGCTTCGTCTGGCTCTGGCGCCAGCAACACGCGCAGGAATTCGAAGTAGCCGGATGTGCCACCCACATCCTCGGGCGGACAACAGCGCGCACCGTCGATGCAAGACGCCTTCTTCGGCGCTGGCCTGGCTACCACAAGCTTCTCTAGCGTGACTGTGTGCCTCCAGTTGTCACCGAAGTCGTAGACGTAGGTGAAGGTAACCCCGGGCTCGCGGCTGAAATCCCTCATTCGGACTTCCTGTGCGTCATAGACACGCGCATCATCGTCTGTGCGCTCGGCCGAGAGGCTCCAGGTATCGCCATAGGTCAGGCCGCCGACCTCGAATTCATACAGGTGGGCGTCCTTCCAGCCCATGGCGGCTTGTGTGATGGGATGCATGTCGGCGAGTGTCGTGTCGAGTGGCACGATGAGTCGTCGCCAGATCCTTGGCTCGATATCGTCGAGGGAAACATGCAGCTGCACGGCGTTGAAGTCGCGGAAGCTTGGGTGCCGCCCGTCGTCAGCATCCTCGGTCATGTGTTCCCCCTGAACAGTCTACCGCTCTTGCCGATCGGTGCCGTATTCGGCCGATGTGGTTGCTAGCAGGACGTTGACGCGCGCAAGGTCGCCCGCCCATGGGGTCTCCGTCAATTCCAATCCCACGCAACCACGCTTCGGCGAGCTAGTGACACCGGTGTCACCTGACCAGTCTTGTCTGATCGCGATGCCTCCGATTCCGGACATGGTGTAGCCCTTGATCGACGTGACGGAGAACGAGCCGACGAATGTCTCCTTATGGGAGTGGCCGTGTGAAAACGTTGACCGACGAGGGTGCTGACAGTGGTGGAGCCAGCGTCGCTTTCGCCCGTCAAGCCCGGATCGTTGCCATGAGCGGCTTCACACCGAGCATCGAAATCATTCTCTTTAGGTTATAGGCCAGGACGCACGAGCTCATCTCCGTGCTCACCTTCTCAATCCCCTTTGTGAGAAAGTGAGTATGGCCCATCCAGGCTTTCATGGTGCCAAACGGATGCTCGACGGTTCGACGCCGGATATTCATTGCGTCGGGAGTGGTCTTCAGTCGATCTCGAGTCGAATCGATGACATGCTCATGTTCCCACCGGCGGACGCGGCGCTCCTTTCCCGTTGTGCAGCAGGACTTGAGAGCACATTCGCCGCACACGTTGGTGAAGTAGATGTGAACATTCTGATCGTCATGAACGCCGGTGAACCGATATGGCAATATCTCGCCGGCTGGGCAGCGGTAGGCGTTCTGTTCGGGTAAATATTCGAAATCCTCTTTGTCGAACCGACCAGCGGCTCTGGCGTTCGACGTCCGTGGTTTCGGCACCCACGTTGCAACTCCGATCTCTTCGCATGCGAGCAGTTGCTCGCCGCTGTAATAGCCGCGGTCGGCGAACGCATCGAGCTTCTCAGCTCGCATCGCTTCCTTGGCTTTCGCTGCCATCGGCGCAAGAAGTGTCCGGTCAACGACAACGTTGGTCACCTGGTGCGCTACGATCAGATGGTGCTCGGTATCGACGGCGGTTTGCACATTGTAACCGACGACACTTGAGCCTCGCATGTTCGTGGCCATGGCACGTGCGTCGGGATCAGTGAGGGAAATCTGCTTGTCCGGTTCTTCCTGCACTCTTTGCTCGAGTTCCTTCAACTCGGCCAACCTGGCCCGCATGGCGGCGATCCTTGCGGCCAATCGAGCGACCTTCTCGCCTGCACGTTCACCTTCTTCAAGGTCGGCCGTGTCGAGAGCTTCGAGGTAGCGGTTGATGCTCTCGGCGACCTGCTCCATGCGGCGCTTGAGCTTGCCGCGCGTGAAATTTCGATCGCGCGAGTTGACGGCCTTGAACTTGGCTCCGTCGATGGCCGTGACAGCATGCTTGAACAGACCGATGTGAGCACAGATCTCGACGAACTTGGCGCAGACCGACTGGATTGCTGTGCCATTGTTCTTGCGGAAATCGGCGATGGTTTTGAAGTCGGGGGCGAGGCGTCTCGTGAGCCACATCACCTCGACATTGCGCTTCGCTTCGCGCTCAAGTCGCCGACTGGACTGCACGCGATTGAGGTAGCCGTAGAGATAGATCTTGAGAAGCGTCGACGGATGGTATGCGGGCCGCCCTGTCGCCGCCGGCGCGACGCCCGCAAAACCCAATGCCTGGAGATCAAGCTCGTCGATGAATGCGTCGACGACGCGAACGACATTGTCCTCCTCGACATACTCATCGATGCTCGTCGGCATGAGTGACAGTTGCCCGCGCTCTTCACCTTCGATGAACCGGCCCATTAATTGCCTCCCACTTTGCTGCGAAAAGTGGAATCTGATTTGTGGTTTTCACACATGGCGTAATCCCCGGCTGGCGCCACACAACGGCGCCACGACTCAGCTCTCCAAGTTCAGCCAAGCCACTGAGGTTGTGGCCACCGGGATAAGGAGGATCGTCATGGAATACTATGTGGGACTGGATGTGTCGCTAAAGCAGACGGCCATTTGCATCGTTGATCATACGGGCGCGATCAAACACGAAGCGATGGTACCGTCCGATCCTGAATCGATTGCGGATTTTGTCCGGTCACATACCGAAAGCGTCATCCGCATAGGGCTTGAAAGCGGCCCGACGTCGACGTGGCTGTGGACTGAACTCGACAAGATGGGACTGCCGGTCATCTGCATTGACGCGCGGCACGCCAAGGCAGCATTGAAAATGCAGATCAACAAGAGTGATCGTAATGATGCAGCCGGTATCGCGCGGATCATGCAGACCGGCTGGTTTCGGGAAGTGCGTGTCAAAACTCTCGATAGCCACGCGATCAAGGCCCTGCTGGTCAGCCGCGCACTGCTTGTCAGGATCAAACGCGATATCGAGAACCAGATCCGTGGCGTACTCAAAAATCTGGGTCTTGTGATTGGTCGCGCCAAAATGAACACGTTCACCACGCGTACTCGCGAGCTGATCGAGGATAAACCAGCGCTGATCGCTGTTATCGAGCCACTGCTCATTGCCCGTGAAACGGTCGAAGAGCAGATAGCGGGCCTGGATCGCAAAGTCATGCGCTTGGCACGCAACGACACTCAGGTGCGCCGGTTCATGACGACACCAGGCGTTGGTCCAATCACTGCACTTTGCTATCTGGCGACCATCGATGATCCGGCTCGCTTCAACAAATCACGCAACGTCGGTGCTTACATTGGCTTGACGACACGCCGCTACGCCTCCGGTGAGACTGATTGGTCCGGGCGGATATCAAAGTGCGGGGATGCGATGCTGCGCAGCTATCTCTTCGAAGCAGCTAATGTCCTGTTGACCCGGGTTGCCAAGTGGTCGGCGCTCAAAGCTTGGGGCATGCGCATTGCCAAACGCAGCGGCCTGCGCAAGGCCAAGGTGGCGGTTGCGCGAAAGCTCGCTGTCATTCTGCATCGGATGTGGGTCGATGGCACCGAGTTCCAGTGGTCGTCAAAGGAGGCAACTGCCTAGTAGCATAGCATAAGACACCGAGTTCCCGCTTAATCGCGGGAGATGACGTCCCTGCCGGGACGATGGCGGTGGCGAGATCGCCCCTGGCTTTGCGGAGCTCATTGAGCAAACGCGATTCACACATTGATCCACCAACGTCAGTCTGCGCCATCATGCGGCGGGCGAGCCCCGACCGCGGAGAGAACCATGGCCCCGGCAAGGATCCGTAACGGAGAGCTTGACAACAAAGCCTGGGATTAGAGAACAAGCACGGGATAGAGCGCCTGATGATGAGGATACCAAGACAGAAACTTCCAGACCATAGAAACTCACCCGTGAACGCGTTCAATTGCGTCCACAGCGCGTCCATGGTGGACACGACTAAGTTTATTAATTCATCTAAGTCATTGATTTCATTGGCGCACCGGGGAAGATTCGAACTCCCGACCCCCAGATTCGTAGTCTGGTGCTCTATCCAGCTGAGCTAC
>LOEV01000007.1 GCA_001516065.1 Alphaproteobacteria bacterium BRH_c36 | reverse complement strand
GCGATCGCGGGCGCGGGCAATCCGGGCCACCGCTTCGGCGAGGTAGTCCTGATCGCCCAGCGCGGCCAGCGCGCCGACCTGTCCGAGGCGGTTGATGCCGTAGTGATTGCGCACCTTGTCGAATGCGGTAACCAGGCCTGCTTCGCCGACGACGTAGCCGACGCGCGTGCCAGCCATCCCATAGGCCTTGGAGAACGTCCGGTAGCGCAGAACCTGCGGGTTCCCGATATCGATCGGCGGCGTCGTGCCGGGCGGGGCGGTGTCGCAGTAGGCTTCGTCGAGGATCAGCAGCGTTTCGGAAGGCAGGCCGGCGATCAGTTCCTCGATTGCCTCTGCGGGCCACCACGAACCCATCGGGTTATCCGGATTCGAGACGTAGAGGATCTTGGCGTGCTCGCGCCGTGCGGTGTCGAGAAGCGCCCCGATGTCCTCGCGGTTATCGCGGTAGGGCACCTTGACCAGCCGCCCGGCATGACAGGCGACGTGGAAGTTGAACGTCGGGTAGGCGCCTTCGGAGGTGACGACGGTGTCGCCGGGAGAGAGCGTCAGCGCCAGGGTCAGACCGAGCAGGCCGTCGATACCTTCGCCGATGTTTACGCTCTCATTTCCAACGCCGTGCAAGGCGGCGATGGCCTCGCGCAATTCGTAGTTCTCCGGATCGGCGTACATCCAGTTTTGCGGCACTGCCTCGTGCATGGCGGCAATGGCCGTGGGGGAGGGGCCGAAACCCGATTCGTTGGCGCCGAGACGCGCCTTGAACGCGCGCCCGAGCTTGCGCTGATGGGCCTCGGGACCGACGAAGGGAACGGTGGCGGGGAGTTCGGCGGCGTGCGGGGTCAAAAAGCGGGACGGTGTTTTCATAGGAGGCCCAGTTCAGCCAGTTCGCGGCGCATACGCGGTGGCATGCCGGCCATACCGGTGCCGGCTCCACCGCTGAGGTCGGGAGGTGCGTCTTCCCCGGTCAAATACCGCCAGCCCTGGAAGGCCCGGCGCGGAGTAGGGCGCACCGGCACCAGATCGGGATCAAGCAGCAGAAGGCAGCAACGGCGGCCGTCGTCTTTGGCTCCTTCGTCGAAGCCGATGAGGCGCTGGCGGACCTGAATCACACCTTTGATGACCCAGTAGATTGAACCGCCGTCGAGTAGTTCCTCGGTGCGCTTTGGTGCCTGATAGGTCGTGTGGAAGAGCTGCCGTGGGCCGCCGCCACCTTGTCTCGCCTCGGCTAGGCGGGCGGCCTGCCATTGCGCCAGATCCTCAATAGACTGGGCGCCGACACACAATTTGACGAGATGCAGGGTCATCGAGTCGCTTCATGGTTGAGAATACTGATGCTTGGAGCCGGAAAGGCTTTCGGACGTGGATTGAAGACCGACGGTCGATCCGGCGCAAGCGGCTGCGTTCCAAGAAGCGTGGATGAGGGTGCGATGGGGCGCAATCGTCTCTCTGCGTTGACCACGATTTCCACAGGAGTGGTGGGCATTTGCGTGTACATTCGGGTCCGTTTATCTGTGAGAGATTGACGGAATCAGCGCTCGCATTCAAACGAACAGGAGGTGACCCATGCTGATCGTGGCAATTAAAGTGGCATCCTCGTCGCAGGTGACGCCTCACAACAGCCCGCATTTTTCGCTCCAGTAGCGGCGGGGGTTTTGTCTTTCGAAGGATCTGGCGGCTTTTGCGGGCTCTCGTCCAAATCTCAGCGATCGCGCTGCTGGCTGGTTGCACCGGGGCGCTGCTGTTCGGCTGCGCTGGAACCGCCGGCCCAGGACTCGAGCCGGCCGCGCAGGCGGGCGCCGAACAGCCGGAGACCGATTGCGGTCGGATTACCGGGCGGGTGCAGATCCGCATCCTTTCCTTGCGCAGTTCAGGAGCGCGCTCGCAGACGACGTCGATTTCGCGCGGCCTGAACTCGGTGACATCCACAATCGGCATGAGCGAAGGCCAGATTGAAGCTCCGGATGCCCGGCAGGCCCGCGAGATTGCCGAGTTGCAGGAGATGAACGCGCGTCTGAAATCGCTCGGGTGCAAGTCGTTCGATCTCGATGCGACGCTGCAGGACACCAGCGGCGGCACGCCCAAGCCGACACTTTAGTGGTGCCTTCGGATGCCCACTGGCGCATCCGGCACCCTACGAGCCTCCGCGACCGGAACGCCCACTGGCGCATCCGGCACCCTACGAGCCTCCGCGACCGGAACGCCCACTGGCGCATCCGGCACCGGTGCGCTTCGGGCGAAAGTGCAGCATGAGTCAAAACAGGCCTACTCGATGACCTCGCCTTTTTCGACGCCCCATAGCTTCTGTTGCGCGATATAACCGCGGAATTCACCGACGGCGACGCGGCACCAGGCGCCATCGCATTCGTGAAGATCGGCAATGACGCCGGCCTCGACGAGGGCGACGGCGCGGCTGCCCTCGCGGGGGCGTTCGGTCAGCGGTTCCTGGCGGCGCGGCTCATTCGGCTTGACCTCCCAGGGCAGAACCTGGGCGGTTCGCCGGCTCGACAGAAGCGTGCGAATGACCCAGCCGGTAGTGCCTTCCGCATCGACGATTTCGCGCCACGCCTCGAATTCGCGGGTGATCTTGACCGGCAGGCCTGCGCGCTGAAACACCCAGGCAATCGGATAATCGGTGCCTGGGCCCTTGCGCAAATTCACTTCGCTGGCCTTGAGGCTGGCGAAACGCGGAGCCGGGGCGGTCTCGGCAAGTGCCGGCGCGGCCGCAAATGCGCCTGCCAGTGCCGCCAGCGCAAGCCGAACGTGCCTCATTCTGGACGTCATTTCCCGTACCCCGCAATTCGACCGGCTTTTTCGTCGCCGTGGCGTAAGGTGAACCCAGAGCTTTGTCATGGGTGTGACTGTCTGATAGAGAACTCGGACGACAGGAGAACGCGGGTTAGCCGCGCAAGCCTGGACGCAACTCCGCAACACACTTTACCGAGACTCCCGGAACACCATGCCGAACAGCCCGAAGAAGCCCACCGTCATCGTTACGCGCAAGCTGCCTGACGTCGTCGAGACCCGCATGCGCGAGCTGTTCGACGCCCGGCTCAATGTCGATGATAGGCCAATGACGAACGCCGAACTCGTCGAAGCCGTCAAAACCGCCGATGTACTGGTGCCGACGGTCACCGACCGGATCGACCGCGCCCTTATCTCGCAGGCCGGCGATCAGCTGCGTCTTATCGCCAATTTCGGAACCGGCGTCGACAACATCGACCTCGATACCGCCAGCAACCGCGGCATTATAGTCACCAACACGCCTGGCGTGCTGACCGAAGACACCGCCGACATGACCATGGCGCTGATTCTCGCCGTGCCGCGCCGGCTGGCAGAAGCCACCCTCTACATGAAGAACCCGAATACCGAGTGGGCCGGCTGGTCGCCAACGTGGATGCTCGGACACCGCATCTTCGGTAAGCGGCTCGGCATCATCGGCATGGGCCGCATCGGGCAGGCGGTGGCACGCCGCGCGAAGGCGTTCGGGTTGCAGATCCATTATCATAACCGGCGGCGGCTGCCCGAATCCATCGAACAGGAGTTCGAAGCGACCTACTGGGACAGCCTCGACCAGATGCTTGCGCGCATGGACATCGTCTCGGTCAACTGCCCGCATACGCCGGCGACCTACCACCTGCTGTCGGCGCGCAGACTGCGGCTCCTGAAGCCCGACGCCTACATCGTCAACACCGCCCGCGGCGAAGTCATCGACGAGAACGAACTGGCGCGGTTGATCGAGCACAACACGATTGCTGGAGCCGGCCTCGACGTGTTCGAGCACGAGCCCGCGGTCAATCCGAAGCTGCTGCAATCGGACCGCGTCGTGGCCTTGCCGCACCTTGGCTCGGCGACCATCGAGGGTCGCATCGACATGGGCGAGAAGGTCATCATCAACATCAAGACCTTCATCGACGGCCACAACCCGCCCGACCGCGTGCATTCGGCGATGTTCTAAGCGGGGGAGGGCAGCCGCAGACGTCCGGGACTGTGAAGGCTTTCGGATGACAGCTTGGCTGGGCGTGGCGGTCGGCTGTGGGCCAAGGGCAGAACAAGTCTCTCGCGGAAAATCGGTCGGCATGTGCTTTTCGAATAAGTCTACGCGGCGAAAATCGCTGCAATGCATCATGCCCACGTTGGTTCCGGCGCTCCCGACTGCTTTGGGGCCTACCTCGTCTGTCGATGTTCGGATGCCGAACTGTGCATCCTGACCCACTGCTGCCATTTACAGCACCTCCAAATGCGGACGTTCTCCATCCACAAGACCACGCCCGCGCCGCCTTTGCGATTACCGTCAGCGCATCGACTGATGCTTGCTGGCGAGGAGGGCTGGAACAGGCTTTCATGCGGGCCTCTTGAAAAGCCTCTACTCCCGTTTATTCGCAGCGACCACGATAAAGGCGGCACCGATGGTCGTCACTGCCGCGAAGTGAGAGTCGTGCGTGGCCGACCAGCGGGCGCATCTGTCAAGCTCGCTGGTGCGCCAGGAGTGTTAGGCTTCGGGAACGCAGCGAGATCAATGGAGCGAGCATGCTCCATGTCAGTTACCGGCTCTGCCGACCGTCTCGCTGATCTTGGCCACAACAGCATCGATCTCATCTTGTATCGTTGTGCGACCGAGGCTGAAGCGAATGGCACCCATGCCGACCTCGGGGGCGATTCCCATGGCCCGAAGCACCGGGGACAGTTCGATATGGCCGCTATGGCAGGCCGAGCCAGTCGATGCCGCAACGCTTTCGAGTGCGGCGAGGATCTCGGCCCCGACTTGTCCAACGAAGGAAACGTTGAGTGTGTTGGGCAGACGGTCAGTTGGATGGCCGTTGAGGACGACGCGATCGCCCAGAGCGTCCTCAAGTTGCTGCCAGAAGTCATCGCGTATTTCGCGGATACGCGTCATTGGTTCGAGATCGGCGGCAAGTTCGGCCGCCGCTCCGAGTGCGGTTGCCAGCAAAGCGCTTTCCGTTCCCGCACGGCGGCCGCCCTCGTGACCGGCGCCGTGGATCAGCGGCTCGATCGGTGCGCCGCGGCGGATATACAGAGCGCCGACTCCTTTGGGTGCATAGAGCTTGTGCCCGGCGATCGACAGCAGGTCGACACCCAGATCGTCGACCCGTGTCGGGATCTTGCCAACGGATTGAGCTGCATCGGTGTGCAGCAGGATACCGTGCTCGCGCGTGATGCGGCTGATGTCCTCGATGGGCTCGATCGTGCCGACCTCGTTGTTGGCGTGCATGATGCTGACGAGGATGGTGCGCGGGGTGATGGCGCGGCGGACGCTTTCGGGATCGATCCGGCCTGTGCCATCGACCGGGACGTGGGAGATCTCGAAACCGAGCGCCGCAAGGTGCTCGCACGGCTTGAGGATCGCTGGATGCTCGATAGCCGACGTGACGATGTGATTGCCTTTGTCCTTCAGGGCAAAGGCGACGCCCTTCAGCGCATGGTTGTTGGCCTCGCTGCCACCGCTCGTGAAGATGACTTCATCGTCGGCGCACCCGAGAAGATGGGCCAGTTGGGCGCGCGCCCGTTCGACTGCTTGGCGTGCGGGCCGCCCTGCCCAGTGACCGCTTGAGGGGTTGCCGAAGGCATCCCCCAGATAGGGACGCATGGCCGCGATGACCTCGGGGGCGACCGGCGTACTGGCGTTATAGTCGAGGTAGATGGGCTGCATCTCTAAAACACCAGCACCTTATCGGCCGCGATGGTCTCGGCAGCGAGTTCGTCCATCGTGCTGCGGCGCGCTCCGTCCATGACCTCTGCGTCCGATATGCCGCGCGCATCGAGACATGTGCCGCACAGCAGCAGCCGACCCTTGGCGGCCATTACCCGCTTCAACATGCGCTCGACATTGTAGTAGCCGTCGGGTGTCTTCTGGCCAGCTTTGGCGGAAAGAACTGCGTCGGCCATCAGGAACACGGTGAACTCAGCATCTGCATCGTTCTTGGCGAGCGCATGGGCCATGCGGAGCCCGTTGTACACCCGCTCGGTGCCGTAGGGCGGATCGTTCAGAATGATCAGCGTTTTCATGGTTCACCTCCAGTTAGGCTGGCGACAACGACCGACCGCACTGCTCTGTTGGCGCTATCCTTGCGCCAGCCCTGCGGGCCGCTGTGCACATGCACGGGACGTTTTCGCAGTCGGCGTCTCAAAGGATACGTCTGTTTTCACTCAGCCGCCTCCCGCCGGCCAAGCGCATAGGAGCTGTCGCCTTCGCGGAACGGCTGCGTCAACATACGGTCGAGGCGCTGTTCTGCTGAGTCGCGAATTTCCTCGACGCCGATGGTCATGCGCTCGTGCCCTGCCGAAGGCTGAGCCCGATAGGTTCCGAACAATCGGTCCCACCAGGGCAGATTGAAGCCGAAGTTGGAGTTGGTCTCGCGCACAACGACCGAGTGATGCACGCGGTGCATGTCTGGTGTGACGACGAACCAGCGCAGGACGCGGTCGACACCCGTCGGCAAACGCACATTCGAGTGATTGAACATGGCGGTCGCGTTTAACAGCACCTCGAAGATCAGCACAGCGACGGCGGGCGCGCCGAGTGCTGCGATCACGGTGAGCTTGATGACCATCGACAGGATGATCTCGATTGGATGAAAGCGCGCACCCGTCGTCAGGTCGAACTCGAGGTCGGCGTGGTGCATCCGGTGCAGCCGCCAGAGAGCCGGAACAGCGTGGAACAGCACGTGCTGGAGGTAGATGACGAAATCGAGGATGATAACCGAGGCGACGACGGCCAGCACGAAGGGCGCCTGCCAGGCGTTGAAGAGGCCGAAGCCCTGTGACTCCGCTAGCATCGCCAGCCCGACTGCCGTCGTCGGAAACAGGATGCGCACGACTACTGTGTCGAGGATCACCACGCCGAGGTTGCTCGGCCAGCGCGTGGCACGCCCGATCGCCTGCTTGCGGCGCGGGGCAAGAACTTCCCACAGCGCCATGACTGTGAACACCGACGCGAACGCCGTCAGCCGGATGAAAGGCTCGTAAGCGAAAAGGACATCTGACATCGCGCGTATCTCCAGATCAGCGATGGGTAGAGCTGGTGTCATGACCTGCCGGCTATGTCGTCGCGGCGCCGCAGATACTCCTCCCGATCGATCTCACCACGGGCGTAGCGTTCGTCGAGGATTTCGTGCGGCGTACGTGGCGGCGGGGTCGTGCCAGAGGTTCCACCGCCGAGCCAGCGCACCACCAGGACAATCACGGCGACCAAAATGGCGAGCCAGGCAATCATGAACAGCGGCCCCAGGAACATGCCGCCCCATCCCGATCCCCAGCCCATGCCGTCGTGCATTCGCCAGGGTCCATCCTGTTGAGCCGAGGTCGGCACGGCAGACATCAAGAGAGCAGTTGTGACGGCGAGGATGATGCGGTTCATGGCGACCTCGATTGGCTAGTGTGCTGAACCAGAAGTTCGTCACCATTTGCAGCTGGCCGATAACGCACTTCCGGTTCACGAAGGACACTAGCAAGTCTATGTTTCCAGTGTGGTTTTAAGATCCAGAAATTCGCTCGGTGCGTGCTGCAGAGGGGCAGCGAATTTCTGTATCACCACACTCGTTCCGTCTCTCGCGCATCCATGCACTGGGTAGAGAGCTTGACATCCACTGCACAATATTCAATTATTTGATTGATTGATATACAGCGAGGTTGGATGTGTCAAGCGAGAGTCCCAAGCGTCTTTTGTTCCGGCAGTTCGCCGCGGTCGCAAAGGCGGTCGCGCACGAGCACCGGCTTGAGCTTCTGGAGGCCCTTGCCCAGGGCGAGCGCAGAGTTGAAATTCTTGCTAATCGTACGGGTATGTCGGTTGCCAACACCTCCCAGCATCTCCAGCTGATGCGGCGCGCCGGCCTGATCGAATCGCGCCGAGAGGGCAAGTTCACGTTCTACCGGTTGTCGGGTCCCGCTGTGCTCGACCTCCTTGCCGCGCTCATCCTCATCGGTGAGCGCCACGTCGGCGAGGTCGATAAAATCGTACGGACATACTTTCTGAGCCGCGATGAACTAGAGCCGATATCGCGCTCCGAACTCCGGAAGCGCATCAAAGGCGGCGATGTGCAGGTGATCGATGTGCGGCCCCAGGACGAGTTTGCATCGGGGCATTTGCCGAACGCCATCAATATCCCGCTCGAAGAACTCGAAGCGCAACTCGCCATGCTCGATACGAAGAAAGAGATCGTTGCTTACTGCCGCGGCGCCTACTGCGTACTCTCATTCGACATGGTCGAGCGATTGCGGGCACGCGGGTTCAAGGCGCGACGACTTGAAGATGGCTGGCCGGAGTGGCAGGCGGCGGGATTGCCAGTGATGGTGTGCGGTCAAGGCAGCAGGGCAGGTACGTAAGCCAGTCCGCCGGCTGCAAGTGCGCAAAGAACGACGACAAGCCACGGCGTCACCTTCCACATGAAGAGCGCAAGAAACGCCGCCATAGCAAGTGCGAAATCCTGGGGGCTCTTGATTCCGGCTGTCCAGACTGGATTGTAAAGCGCAGCGAGCAGGAGGCCGACCACGGCCGCATTGACGCCGCCAAGCGCCGATTGCGCCCATGCGCGGCGCCGAAGTTCCTCCCAGAACGGCAGGGCGCCGATCACCAGCAGGAACGACGGCAGGAACACGGCGACGAGGCAAAGCGCGGCGATTTCCCAGCCGCCGATGACGGCGCCGAGATAGGCCGCAAAGGTGAAGAGCGGACCAGGCACCGCCTGTGCCGCACCATATCCGGCCAGGAACTGATCATT
>LOEV01000006.1 GCA_001516065.1 Alphaproteobacteria bacterium BRH_c36 | reverse complement strand
TTGCCTTTGACGAGATCGTCAGCCGTGATTTTGAGCGCAAAGCGGGAGGCGATGCCGAGGGCGTACCCCTTCAGCGTCGATCCAATCGCAGCACCCGCTGAGCTTTCGATCAGTTCATTGCCGGCATCGATATGTTTGGTCGCGCCCGTCGCCAGCTGCTTTAAGGCTTCGGAGGAATAGATGTTGTCCTTGCCAAGCTTGTACTTGCGGATCAGGGCCTGTTCAGCCTCGGAAATGTCGGCACGGACATCGAGATGAAAAACCGTCTTGCCCAGCATGGACGTGCGTTGAGAGCGCGTGAGCTTAAGCTGCATGCCGGTAGTCCCCCAAACAAACGAATTAAAATGAGAAATTCTGACGTGATGCCAAATTGATGCACAAGCCATCAACTTGGGTCAGAGTATAACTCGTGAAAATCATAGAAGTCCCGGATCTTTTGTTCGACCGCCTCGCGCGGTCGACCGAAGCGCAGCTGGCTATGGGCCGTCATGCGGTCGGCGCGCGCATGCAGCGGGGCAGGGGGACCCAACGTTTCAACCTGCATGGCTTCGGACGGCATACCGTTCTGCAGCAAAGATACCCGGGCCCGGTAATTCGCCAGCTCCTTGAAGGCGGCTGCGTTTTTGAGATCCAGTTGCCGCGCCACCTCGGGCGCATCCTTGGCGCCAACACGGAAAGCAACCATCGAGCCGACGTTGCCGAATACGGCATCGCGCAATCGATCTGGCAGTTGATCGAGATACTGGTGGGCCAGTGTCAGCGTCAGCCCATACTTACGGGCCTCGGATAGAATGAGGCTAAACCCGTTCGTGGCAAAATTCTGGAACTCATCGACGTAAAGATGAAAGGGAACGCGCTCCTTTTCTGGGGTGTCGCGCCGGGACAGGGCGGCCTGCGCCAGGGCTGTAATCAAAAGTGCGCCGAGGAGATGTGCCGGCCCCTCACCGAGTGCGCCCTTGGACAGGTTGGCGATCAGAACCCGCCGGTCATCCATCATGAAGCGCAAGTCGATCGAATTCGTCGGTTGTGCTAGGCAATTGCGGATGGCCGGTGTCATCAGGACACGACCGATCTTGTTGAGCACCGGTGCAATTGCTTCCTCGCGAAAGCGCGGGGGATAGGCTTCGTACTCATGCATCCAGAACGCACGAACGACGGGATCCGTGAGGTGACGCAGGCACTGGGATCGATAGCCCTGATCCTGAAGCAAACGTGGGAGACACAGCAGCGTGCCGCCCGGAACATCCATCAGCAGGCGCAGCGCATGAGAAAAGATGTGTTCCAGGCGCGGGCCCCAGAAATCGGGCCAGATCGCGTGGAAGGCCGCCACGACGTTTTCGACAACGAGCGGCCGATCGTCCTCGGGCAACTGAGCCAGGAGATTAAAGCCGATCGAACGGGCCAGCGAGGCGGGATCGAAATAAACGAGGTCATCGGAGCGCCAGGTGGGCAGCAGTGTCACGGCGGAGGCAGCAAGGAGGTCATCGGCGCGCCAGGTCGGCAGCAGTGTCACCGCAGCGGTAGCAATGTCGCCATGCGGGTCGAGCAAGGCGCAACCGTTCCCTGACGCAAGATCCTGGGCGATTAGATTGAGCAGCAGCGTCGACTTGCCCGTGCCAGTCTGCCCGATGATGTAGAGATGCCTTGCGCGGGCAGCAGCATCAAGACCAACCGGCTGACCGCCGTGATTGCCGAGATATAAGAGTTCCTTGTGATCGCTCTGGCTCATAGGCCTAAGCGAGCCCCGGCATCACTGCATCTCATTTTTGGCATTGATGCAGGCGTGATTGATCGAGGCACTTTGCCTCTCTTCACGCGATGGGATCGGGCGGCATCGAGTAGTGCTTGCCTTCACCAGATGCCGTTCATCCTTCCCAGCCGCTTACCGAGGCTCACTTAGGCTCGTGATCGAGAACTCAACTTATTCTAGCAGGTTCGCTGCCGTCGCGGATGAGATGTCCCGGCGACGCTTGATTCAGATATCTGGCTTTCGAGACAGGATTTTACCTCGCACTTTGAAGCAACGCGCGGACCCAAAAAGGTTCTGCCTGTGAGCAATCCGCCCCGCGTCGGTCAGGCGCAGCCGGCCGACTTCGACCAAAAACCCGGTCAAGCAACCAGGAGGGCAACTGCGAGAAGAAGCAGGTTCCGAGAGCACATTGGCCGGCTAGGGAAAGGCCGTTGCGGGTCTGATCAAGGACACGCAAGAGCGACGGCCGCAGTGGTTCGGTGCTTTTCTAAAGGACCGAGCCAAATGAGAACAATTTTGGTCGAAGTCGGGCGTCAAGCCCGACGCGGGGCGGATCAAATATCGTTGCCCGATAGGACGTTACAAATCGTGTTCAGCTATGTGCCCCTTCCAATCTGATTGGCAGGCTCATTTCAAGGGGGAAGGGAAGGGTACGACGGGATATCAGGAACCACGGATGTCGATGTTCATGGTCCCGGGCGGCGATCGCGATCGAAAGCAGACAGACAACAGCATGCTCTCGCACATTGAGTGACTGACAGGATCTGATGCGTCCGCTGGTGAACTATGAGTTGCAGTGAAAAGGGTGGCTCGCAAGGATCAGAAGACTGGAACCTATATAGAACCTAAAGGCCTTATTGTCCCGATCTGAAAAAGCATAACCTGTTGATTTTGTTGGCGCACCGGGGAAGATTCGAACTCCCGACCCCCAGATTCGTAGTCTGTTGAAATGCTATTTCATAGGCAATCATAGATGAGCGTGCCTTTAGATAATTGTATTTCTTTCAATGAATTACTTGAACATGCGTGAATATTACAAGTCTGGACAGCGCCGTCAATTTGCGTCCACAGTGCGTCCATGGAGACGCATCAGACTCCCTGGAGGCGGTCAATGCTGAATGATGTGACGATCCGTAAGTTGGCCGTTCCTGACCACGGTGTACGGCAGGTGCCGGACGGCAAAATTCCGGGCTTCGGGGTGCGTGTGACGGCGGGCGGCGCGAAGTCGTTCTATCTCGCATATCGCTTTCGCGGACGGTCGCGCCGAATGAACCTCGGACGGTATCCCGTGGTCTCATTGCAGAAGGCGCGAAACAAAGCACTCGCCGCATTGATAGAGTTGTCAGAAGGGCGTGATCCACGTGCGGGTGTGGACTCGGGTGCCGCTAGCCGAATTGACTTTGCTGGAGCGGTGGATCATTTCGTATATTCCTATTGTCAGCGTCACAATCGTCCAAGTACCGCTGCAGAAACTGCACGTTTGCTGTCGACATATTTCGTGCCGGATTGGAAGAAGAGATCTGTTGCAGACATCACGAGACTGGATGTCGTGAAAGCGTTGGAACCGATTTTGGAGCGAGGTGCGCCAAGCGCGGCCCGTCATGCATTTGCAGCTATTCGAAAGTTTTTCAATTGGGCGGTAGAGCAGGGGCTGATCGAGGATAGCCCCAGCCGTACCATTAAAGCCCCAGGTAAACATCAGAGCCGAGACAGGGTGCTGAATGAGGGCGAGTTGGCAGCAGTTTGGAGCGCAGCGGAAGATCAGGGGAACACATTTGGGGTGATTGTGCGATTATTGATCCTCACAGCTCAGAGGCGTGGTGAGGTTTGCGGCATGCTGTGGGATGAGATTGATTTCGGGAAGGCCGTTTGGACCATTCCAGCTGAACGCACAAAGAATGGTAAGACGCATATGGTGCCACTTTCCGAAATGGCTGTTGAGCTCCTCAAATCTCAGCCGCGCTTCAACAGTCGATATGTTTTCCCGGCAAGAGGCAAGTTGGATTGTGCTTACAGTGGGCACTCAAAAGGCAAGCGTGCAATGAGTGCAGCTGCTGGAATCGAAAATTGGACATTGCACGATCTACGGCGCACGACTGCCACAGGTATGGCTCAGTTGGGCGTTGAGCCTCATGTCGTGGAGTGCATTCTCAATCATTCGACGGGAACGTTCGGAGGTGTGGCTGGGGTTTATAATCGATATCGTTATCTCGATCAGATGCGAGAAGCACTGGAAGCATGGGAAGGAAAAGTAGAAGCTGTTGCAACCGCAGCCAGCCCGGTGGCCAAACCCGCAAGCTGGCTCTGACAGAACAGTGGGCGTCCTGGCTGCGGTCGCGACACTTCTGCAACACAACTCGCCAATCCTGACAAAAATAGATAAGGATGATCAGTGATGTTGTGTTGTGTTTTGGGAAGACGCTAATCTTGCCAAGGATGCTTGTTAACGGCTTCGTAGAGCGGCGACAGTCGTGATTTGCAGAAGGCGCCGTCACCCTCGAACTGACGCTCTGGCGAGCGCTTTGTCTCTCCGTTTTTTCGTACGGGGCGTGAGGGCAATGTGGGGGGGCTACATGGAATGAAATTAGATTTTTCCTGTAGAACAGTGCATTCACTGACACCTTAGTTGAAGCATAGCTGGGCTCCTCTTCTCTGCGCGTGCTTAAGGAGTAGGCGACTGTGTCAAAGCACCTGGTTTGGATATCATTTGCCTAATGACACGCAGGCATCGACGTACAACAGATCATCTCGGAGCAAATCTGCAACAGTCTTGAGTATGGAACTTTTACAGGCGAAAAATGCTACGAGCCGCTATTGTTCAAATTGATTTTCAGCCGGCATTCGCAACGAGGGGCATCGATTACCTTTCGGAGCCTGGGGTTGACTTCCGAGAACTGCGCGCACCTCAAGCGCTCTTCGAACTCGAGCAGTCACTTTCAAAGACTGAAAACCGCGTCTCGGGTCTTGTTTCGGACAACGTATCGGCCTGGCGGTCGAAAATTAAGAGCACATACGAACGTTGGTATCTCTCGAAAATAAAATCGATCTTAGAATTTGCAGTTAAAAAAGACGCCAATATTATCATATTCCCAGAATACTCAATTCCTTGTAATAGTATTGGTGAGTTACAAAACAGACGAGGAAATTGCGTTGTCATCGCGGGCACTCACACGGTCACCGCAAATAGTAAGTTGGCGTACCAAAATACGGGGCTAGCGTTTGACGAAGCGGACATTGGACGCTCAATTTGCCCAATTCTTGGCCCTGGACAAAAAATAGATGCTGTGCACAAACTAAACCTGTCGCAATGGGAGCTTGGTGTACATGAAGGCCACCGTTGGTCGGCGATAGGGTTGGAGCGGGAGCATCATAATTTCAACCTATGCATCCAAATTTGCATCGATTTTCTCTCCGGCGACCGTCGAATTCGAGAAGGAATTGAAACATCGGCTAACCTCTCGGCAACCACAATTCATATTGTGCCTGCACTGACCCCGAAAATAGGCGACTTCTATTCGCGTGCGACCGATATCGCTCATCGAAAGGACGAAATCGTATTATTTTCAAATATTGCTAGCGTGGGGGGATCAAAAGCGTTTTTTCGTTCAGCAGAAACAGGGGCTGTTCACGGGGCGGAGTTCGGCGAGGAACTGATCTCGTTTATTGACGTATTTCCAGAGAATAGAGCTTCGGCAGGAAAAGCCACACTGATTCCCAGTCTAAAGCCGATCGCCAGAGAGTTTGCTCGAGTTCCAATTCTGTATTGGGGCGTAAATGATTCGATATCGCAATTGGAAATATTCCAAAGTAAAGATAGCGCATCTATACGCGATTATTTGCGGGGCAATGGGCGTCAATTACTGGAGTCAATTTCAAACAAGACTCTACGGCACAACTTTGGCGATGCGTTCCAACAAATCGAGACAATTCCGGCAATAGAGCTTCTGCAGCTCTGCGAAACCTTAACGCTGCCGGCCACGGTCCCAACTCTCGATGAATGGAGATGCATTGCAATGTACGCGAGTGCCCGCTTCTTGGAAAAGCAGGCCGAGGAGCCTGGTTTGGCTAGCGAACCGCGCACCTTGTGTGCTTCCTTTGCAGCTAAGTACCGAGACGCTGCCGCCGATCTCGTGGCAGGAAGTAAAGTTAAATTCAATCCAGAACAAGCAGTCGACTCCCTTCCACCAGATGATATTCTCGATCATCGCAGCATGTTGGCAGCGCGGCTCTCCAGCACAGCGAGTTCCGGTCAGGTGGACTTTGCTTTTGTACGTTGGCTCCAAGATGAGCAGATACGACCATCAGAGAACAAAGAAGATTTGGCAGTGATTGCAGGCTTGGTTGATGCATACAGGCCCCTCAGCTCACGCGGAATTTTGGCCATTGTAGATCAAGTGGCTAGCGATAAGGATAACTCGGGTCTCGATGAAATCTATCGAACACTGCTAGCAGAGGAACAAGACTACCATGTTCAACTCGCCGCGTCAGTTGGACAGGCTGGCATTGTAGTTGAACGGCCACGCTTGCTGATTTTTGGCTACTCTTCATCGATAGTTGGCGTTCTAAAGAATTTGTCAACAACCATAAAACCACACGAGTCAGTTATAACCGTTGTTGAGTGTAAGAATCGGCACGGAATAGACTCTGCGCCCCGACAGATAGATGCGCTCGCACGCTTGGGTTTCCAATGTCGATTTCTGGCCATTGAGTCGATCGCCCGCTTCTTGGCGACGGAGCCGCCTCAACCGATCTTGCTTGGGGCAAATGCAATAACTCCAGAAGGTGTAATAAATACTATGGGCTCTCTTGCGGTTACAACACTCGCATCGGCCAACGACTGGCCGTGCTATGTAATCAGTTCTTCTCGCAAAATATTGCGAAATACAGAATGGCAGGAGATTACCAACCGAATGCTAGAAATGCGCCGCCCTTCAAATTTGATTTTTCGTGATGGTCATAGTCGCCCAAGTAACGTGGACTTAGTTAGTTATGCCTACGATATCGTACCCTTCTCGCAGTTAAAAGCCATAGTCACAGAGAGGGGGGGCTTCGACAACGTGAATCAAGCTGACCCAAGGCTATTTGAAGGCGGCTGAAAAAAAATGGCGCCAACCTACATTGTTGGTGTGTTTGCGGGCGGACCTAATCCTGCAGCATGCGTCATGAGAGATGGAGAGTTGCTGGCATTCGCCGAGGAAGAGCGATTTGTTCGCGAAAAGACGGCCGTCAACCGTTACCCTGCTCATGCAGTTAAGTTCTGTCTCGAATATGGTGGAATCGACATTACAGAAGTTACGTCAATTGCCTTCGGATGGAACGCGCAAAAGTATGCGTTTGTGTCCGGTGGTTCACAGATGGAACAATTTTACGATAGTCTCTCGAAAATATACAGTAAGGACGTAAAGACACTTGCGTCGGAAAAAGAAATTCTTCTGCGTTTCCAACCAGAAAGAATTGAAAGCACGCTTTTCCAGGCGTTGTCGGAGGTTGGGATAAGGGTCAGCAAAAAGTCTCCGACCATCCAATACTTCTCTCATCACCACTGCCACGCAGCTAGCGCATTCTTTTGCTCCGGGTTTGCCTCATCCTCGATTTTGACAATTGATGGCTCAGGAGAGGAGACATGTCTGGCCCTATGGGAGGGACGTGGATCTCAAATACAAATCACAGAGCGCGTAGAACTGCCGAATTCATTAGGGTGGTTGTATTCATGCTTCACTGAGTATCTTGGATTTCGACCGTATCGCGACGAAGGTAAGGTTATGGCTCTAGCTGCTTACGGTCGACCAGACACGAATTTGGAGCGAGTTTTTGACAAAGTGACTGGCCTAGTCGAGAGCTTCCCTTTCTATCGGGTAGATCCCAATTATATTTTCTATGGCCGCCATTCATATGGCCGTAGGTTCACTGACAAGCTAGTCACAGAGCTTGGCGCTCCGAGAGAGCCGTGCTTCGAAGTTGACCAAGTATCAGCCGACATTGCGTATCAACTGCAAAAAAGGTTGGAAGACGCTGTACTCTCATTTCTTAGGCACACTTTGGCCAAGAGACCTAAGAATAATCTCTGTTTGGCGGGCGGGGTGGCTCTGAACTGTAAATTGAATCGCGTACTGGCGACAGAGCAAAAGGAAGGACTATTCGAAGGATTTTTCATACAGCCACTCAGTAGTGATGCTGGAACAGCACTTGGTGCTGCTTTGCTTGAGAATTATCGAATTGGACTTGGTCGGCATGTTCCGCTAAAACATCTGTATTGGGGTCCGAATTTTTCGAATGACGAAATCAGCGGCGTGCTGCGCAAAAGCGGAGTAAAGTATAACAGGGTCTCTAGTGTTGCCACAGAGGCCGCTCAGCTGCTTTCTGAGGGGTCGGTCGTGGCGTGGTTTCAAGGTCGAGCCGAGGCAGGACCCCGAGCACTGGGGAACCGATCGATTCTAGCAAATCCTACGAGTTCCAGACACGCCGAGGCTGTAAATCTGAAACTAAAGCGGAGGGAGCCATGGAGGCCGTTCGGATCGTCAATGCTGCTAGACGCTGCAGACGACATACTGATTCGAAGCGAGGCGGCACCGTTCATGATTCAATCATTCCTTGTGAAGGACTCCTTTAGGAAGCAAATCCCCGCAGTGGTCCATATCGACGGTAGTACGAGGCCTCAAACTGTCACGAGGGAGAATGAATTACTTCACGAAATTCTAGAAAAGTTCCGCGATCTTACTGGAATGCCTTTGGTATTGAATACATCTTTCAACGGTTTGAACGAGCCTCTAGTCAATACCCCCGATGAAGCGATTGAAACGTATCTTGGTTCTGATTTGGATGCGCTTATTATTGGTGAATTTGTCATTAAGAGAAATGGCACGTCTCCAAGCGACTTAGATTCGTAAGTGATCAGGGAGTTTGAGATTCTGTCGACTTCAGGTAATCTAGGGAGTATTCACATGACTGATGATCAAATAGGGCCATTTAAATTGATCTCGCGGCGCACTGTATACAAGTCGCCTTGGTTGGAATTGCGCGAAGATGGCGTTATTCGTCCAGATGGAGCTCCCGGCACATTCGGCGTAATTACAATGAAGGAGGGCTCATCTATACTTCCGCTCGATGATGACGGGCAAGTCTACCTTGTTCGAGAGTTCAAATACGGAATCGAAAGGGATTCAATTGAAGTAATTAGTGGAGGACTCGATGACGGTGAAACTCCCCTAGCTGCTGCGCAACGCGAACTGTTGGAAGAGACAGGTCTTATCGCACGAGAATGGCTGAGCCTCGGCTGTGTTAATCCGTTCACTACGGTGGTAAAGTCGCCGAACCATGTTTTCCTCGCGCGAAATCTCGAAGTGGGTAGCAGAAAGCTTGAGGCTGGCGAAGTGCTTACGATCGAGAAGATGAAGTTTTCGGATGCACTTTCGCTAGTTTACGATGGAACCATAAGTCATGCGGCCTCTTGTGTCGCCATTTTGAGAACGGCGTTACTTCTTAAAGGCAATGGAGATGGCGGTTACTAGATCTGACGGTCGCCCGGATTCGCGTTGTCCATATTTGAGCCGCTGCCCGAGCACGCGGCGGCTTGTTCAGCTTCAACAATCCAAAATTTTTCCGCAAGCCACCGTGGTTGATGATGATAGGACTATTCTCGAGGCTTACGTGGTGCCATCGCCCATCACCACAGCGAAAGTTCCCCCATGTTCAGCTATGTGAATCTTGTGTGACGGTCTTTCCACGCCTACATTCAGAGTTGCCCAATGGGCTCGGTTTGCACCGAGGCTGGGGCATCCGGATGCTCCGTTCAACACAGGAGAATCCGATGTCACATCCAAAACAGCTGATCGACAAGAAGGAGCTGACGAAACTCGTGAAGTACTCACCTCAACACATCGCGCGGCTGGAGAAGGCAGGCCAATTCCCAAAGCGGTTGCAGCTGGGCCAGAACCGGGTCGCGTGGATGTTGTGCGAGGTTGAGGCGTGGATTGAGGAACGCTTGGCCAAGCGCGACTTGA
>LOEV01000005.1 GCA_001516065.1 Alphaproteobacteria bacterium BRH_c36 | reverse complement strand
AGGGCGATGGCGGAGGGCAGCGTAAAAGCGGTCCAGGCGGCGAGCGCTCCAGCGTAGCCCGCCCGCGAGAGGCCTATGGCCATGCCGACCTGGCTGCTGGCGGGCCCCGGCAGGAATTGGCAGAGCGCCACGAGGTCAGCATATGCCCGTTCTTCGAGCCACTTGCGGCGGACAACGAACTCTTCGCGGAAGTAGCCGAGATGCGCCACGGGACCGCCGAACGAAGTCAGGCCAAGGCGGAGGAAGACGAGAAAGACCTCCGCCACGCTTGATTTCTGGCTTGCCTTTACGGCTTGTGTCTCAGTCTCCAATTTGTCCCCCTAATCGCACCCTTCGACGAGCTCGCCGACCAGTTCTCTCAGCTTTTTCTTGGCGACGGCCAAGGCCTTCTTTCCCTTCGCCGTGGCACCGTAGAGGCGCCGCACCGACCTGCCGCAACGCTCTTTGCGAGACCGGAGGTAACCCTTCTTCTCCAGCCCATGCAGCATCGGATAGAGCGTACCCGGGCTGATGCGGTAGCCGTGGCGGGCCAGCTCCTGCATCATCCACTGGCCATAGATCTCTTCCTGGACTGCATGATGCAGTACATGCAGGCGGATGAAACCGGCGAGCAGGTCCTGATGCTCCATTGGAATTACGGCTCCCTTTGATCAATATCGTATTTCGATATCGGTTGTCGATGAATTATCATGACGATCGCATCGCTGATCGTCCAGCGCAGCAAGATCAGTGCGGACGCGGTCCGAGCACGATGATCGCCGCGCCAATGAGGCAGACGGCAGCACCTGCGTCTGGCGTCGACTCGCCTGTTCAGCGGCACCAAGCGGCCTATAGCTGCACAGTCAGCGGAGCGAAGGAGCGGCTTAGGCGGACCAGTCTATAGGTCGAGCCATCCTCGTTTCGATGCATGATGTCCGAGAACGCCGAAAATGACGGCAAGACCGACGTTGAGCACGGCAATCGCCGCGGTTGCGAGAACGAGGAAGCGGTCGACCTTCTCGGGGCCAGGCTCCTTGCTGGTCATCGCCAACTCGGCACCTGCCATAAAAAGGATAACGCCGAGAACACTCTGCGGGAACACGCGCAGGAGGAGGCTGATCGAACCGCCGAAGACGAGCGCCGTTGCCGTCAGTAGGACGCCGAGCATGACGGTGGCCCCGCCGGTCGTCGCGCCGAATCGGATGTGGCCTGCCATGCCTCCGGCTCCGTGGCAAAGCGGAATGCCACCGATCGCACTGGACCACAGGTTCATAATGCCGGTGGAGACCGCAACCCGGTTTTCGTTGGTCCTGTGATTGGGGAACAAACGATTGTTCTCGTCCGTAATCGCGATCAGCGCGTTGCCGAATGTAAGCGGAAGCTGCGGCAGGGCGAGCAGAATGGTGCCGAGCCAGACGTCGTTCCACGTCAGAGCTGGCCAGGCGAGGCCGGGCAGCTCGAATGTCGGGCTGATTGTGCCAAGCTCTGCTGCCAACCCAGGTTGCTCGATGAGCGCGATGGCGCAACCGATCACGAGAAGCACAAGCATCGCGGGGAAACGCGGGCGACCAATCATGAGGAGAGTGAGGGCGAGCAGCCCTCCACCAACCCATGCGTTCGCCGATAACATGCGCAGCCCTTCGAGCATGAAGCTGAGCCCAAGTCCGAGAATGACGCCAAGGAGTGCGGGCCGGGGGATGAGGTCGGCAGCACGCTTGGCAAGTCCAGTAGCACCGAGGACCAACCAGATGATCCCGGTGACGAGGCCGGCGGCTACGACCGCGGAGGCGGTCAATCCCGCGACTGCCGCCTGCCCCACGGCGACCGTCCCGATTGCCTTCATCGGTTGCACCGGGAACGGCGTGCGGTACAACGCGCCGACGACAATAAGTGCCGCGCCCATGCCGAGCAGAACCGCAGCGCCGTCCATCTTGAGAATGACGATATAGGCAACAACGAACGGCACGAGCGTGCCGAGGTCGCCAAAAGCGCCAGCCAGTTCATTGAGATTGTATCGGTTTCCAGTTTCGGGGATGTCTTCTTTGGTGCTCATGTGATCTCAATCGTTGTGACAACGCACGTATCCCGGTTCATCATTCCACGGCTGCGCGTAAGGCTGGGTCTCGGATCGGGCGCATGCTCAGCGTGTTGCTCGTTGCCGGAAAGTCCCCGCAGTGTTCGCGGGTATCACGATCAAAAAAAATGGGGAAGTATCGAATGAAAATTCTCACCGTCGCGAGCGCTCTCCTGTCCACGCTGCTCAGCTGGCCTGCGCTGGGGCTCAATACCGTGAAAGTCGCGGACGGCATCTACGCGTTCGTCGGGGAAAAAGCGCAGCGCTCACCGGAAAACCTTGCCAACAACGCGACGTTTGATCTGATCGTGACCGATGAGGGTGCAGTGCTCGTCGACTCCGGTGGCAGCTGGAAGGGCGCCGCGGCGCTCGATGCCGCCATTGGCAAGGTGACCGATAAGCCGGTCCGCTACGTCATTAACACGGGCGGCCAGGACCACCGCTGGCTCGGCAACGGCTACTGGCGCAAGAAGGGCGCCACCATCATTGCTTCTGAAGCAGCCGTCGCCGACCAGAAAGAGCGAAACTCACTGCAGTTCACGATGCTCGATCAGCTCATCGGCGCGCAGCTCGAAGGAACCGAGCCGGTCTACGCGGACGTGACGTTCGGGGCCTCGCATATCCTGAATCTCGGCGGCACCATGATCGAGATCCGGCACGCCGCCCCGGCGCACACGCCCGGCGATGCCTTCGTCTGGGTACCGTTGGCCAAGACCGTCTTCACAGGCGATATCGTCTATACCGAGCGGATTCTTGGTGTGCTGCCGTTCTCGAATTCAAAGTCTTGGCTCGAAGCCTTCGAAACCGTAGCGAACTTGAAGCCGGAACACGTCGTGCCGGGCCAGGGTGCACCGACGACTCTCGCGCGCGCCAAGGCCGACACCTACGACTACCTCGTGAACCTCAGAGCCAGAGTCGCCGAGCATATGGACGCCGGCGGCGACATGATCGGCGCTCCAAAAGTCGATCAGTCTGCTTTCAAGCACCTGGAGGAGTTCGAGGCGCTCGCAGGCCGCAATGCCCAGGCAGTGTTTGGCGAGTTGGAGTTCGAGTGAGGAATGGCACGTTCGAACGGCGGCGCTCGCAGACTGACGGCGGGAGTTCCCGCCACTGCCTTTCTGCTACTCGCCGGCATGGCAGCGGCGAAGCACGATCCGAGCCAGTCGCCGCATGTTCATCAGGACCATGGGCACGCCGAGGCCGGGGCCGCGATGCACCGGGCAGTCAGCCGCTTCGCCGTCAAGGCCCAGAACGCAAGCGTGACGGGCTACGTGAGGCCGGCGCTCGGCGTGCTCAGCGAGAGGATGAGCGCCTGCGTCGCCTGCCATGCGGAATTTCGACGCGGTGCGCCCCTTCGAAAGAAGGGGTTCAAGGCGCGACTCCTGCAGTACGGCTGCTCGAAATGGCAGGCGGCTGGGCTGAGTGTTGATCCCTTCCCATCGAGTTAGTCCGGTTCTGGATTTGCCATCACGTCGGAAGAACGTCTCTTTTTGGCCCTCAGTGAAATCGATGCCTGAACGCGCCTGGGGGTGGACCGGACATTCAGCATTTTTGTTGTCACATCGCTGCTTATTGCAGCGCACACCGTGACATGCTGCTCGCCAACGTCGCGTGCAACAACAGTGTTGAGCGCATGCACTTCGGCGGCTCGGGGTCAATCGGTACGATTTGGTAGCGCGCCGAGCACGGACGGTCTAGCCTCGAAAGCGGCCAGTCTGGCGAACGAAAGTTGAAACGTCATCAGCACCACCGATCGCGTCGGTTGCGCCTCATCCCGGCCACTTCAGCGTCGGGCCAAGACCGACCAATGCGGAAGACGGACGATCAGCAGGGGTGTGCTTCTGGTGCACGTCAATTCGGCGGGCATCGTCGCAAGAATCGCTGCGGCGCATAACGTCAAGTGGCCGACTTTGAGTCCGGTGCGCTGGTCTGCTTTTACTCCGGCGTTGACACCCTTTGGCGCTTCAAATGCCGCTGGGGGCGCCGTCCACAGCATCATTCAAGGCCGCCAACTAAATATACAGCATATTGATTTGCTCAGATTCAGTTTTCGGGTCGTACTAGATGTGTGTCAGCCGTGGCGGACTGCGCCAAAACCAAGAGTCGGCGATCTGAGATGCTCGCGAACATTCAAGCGGTTAAACGATTGATCTGGCAGCGGGTCCGTGTGGCGAACGTTTGCGAATTCGAATAGACCACGGGCCGGAATACGTCGCTGCGCGCAAGCATCCAGAAATGAGGCGCCGTGTCGTCCCACTAGCTTAGTTCATGAGGCCTGCCCTGCAGCTGATATTACTTCTTACGATCGGCTCGGGAGCAACAATTTCATAACTGCTCGCGCCCACGAGGGCAGCTGCTGGAGCCATTTTCGAACCCTGGTGCTACTTCGCTGAAGCCGACAACGTTGCAACGCACTACAACGGTGTACAATTTGACTGATTCACGCGACACGGAGCATTCTGATCATATCTTAGTAAAAGCGCTGGGTAGCCTGCAAGGGTACCTGCCGTTCCTTAGGTGGCGCGATCGCGTCACAGCAAGCAACCTTCGTTCCGACGTGGTTGCAGGGCTGACGAATGCAGCCATCGTACTGCCCCAGGGCGTCGCTTTCGCGGCTATCGCCGGGCTGCCGCCCGAATACGGCCTCTATACTGCGATGGTGACGCCGATTATCGCCGCCTTTTTCGGTTCGTCCTTGGTCATGATATCCGGGCCGACGACTGCAATCTCCGCTGTAGTCTTCGCCGCTCTGTCGCCGCACTTCACGCCGGAATCTGGTCCCTACATTTACGCTGCTCTTGTTCTGACCTTGATGGTCGGTATCATCCAACTCTCATTTGCGGCAGCCCAGCTTGGGCGTCTTGCTGCCTTCGTCTCCCACTCAGTAATGACCGGCTTCACGGCCGCGGCGGCTATTCTAATTGGCGTTAGTCAGTTGCGCGGAGCCCTCGGCGTTGAAACAGAGCGTGGCGGCACCGTTTTGGAGCGCGTGCAGAATCTCGCAAGCGCATCCTCGCACGGGTTGGATTGGCGAACGCTACTCATTGCGGCAGTGACGATTTTCGTGACTTTGATGTCACCCAAGATCCACCGCCAGCTCCCTGGCTTCCTTCTTGCCTTGGTCGCCGGAACTCTTCTCAGTCTCGCCATCGGTGCCGAGGGGCTGGCAACCGTCGGCGCATTGCCTTCCGTGCTGCCAAGTTTCTCACCAGTGTTTCCGTCAATCGAACAGGCGCATGCGTTGGCTGAAAGCGCATTCGCAATTGCATTGATCGGCTTGCTCGAGGCCATTGCGATCGGACGCGCATTCGCCGCGCGGACGGATGCGCCATTCTCCGCCAACCAGGAGATCGTAGGGCAAGGACTTTCAAACATCGTCGGCAGCATGTTCCAGGCCTATCCAGGCTCGGGGTCTTTTACACGCAGTGGCTTGAATTTCGAATCCGGCGCCAAGACCCCTTTGTCAGCGGTATTCGCCTCCGTTGGGCTGGTCATCATCTTGTTCGCAATCGCCCCACTGGTGAAATACATCCCGATCGCGGCAATGTCCGGGTTGATTATCATAGTTGCCGTCCGCTTGGTCGACGTCGCCGAGATACAACATATTGTCACGTCTAGCCGGTCGGAGACCATGATCCTTGTCGTCACGTTCCTGATCGGCGTTCTGATCGAACTGGAACTTGCTATCTATGTCGGCGTCATGCTTTCACTCGGCACCTTCATCCTTCGCACCATGCAGCTTCATATCGTGATCGATGTGCCTGACACTTCACTCAAACAGCGGACATTCCGAAACGCAGAAGTCTTCAATCTACCCGAATGCCCGCAACTGCTGATGTGCAGCTGTCACGGTCCGCTGTATTTCGGATCGTCGGCAATGCTCGAAGCTGTTTTTCGCAGCATAGCAGCTGAGCGGCCCGGTCAGAAAACGTTGCTGGTCAACTTGAAAAGCGTCGGCGATATAGATCTCTCGGGCGTGGACACGATCATAAAGGAATGCAAGCGAAGACGGGGGCTCGGAGGAGACCTTTTCGTCGTTGCTCGTGCCGTGCATTTCAAGCAGCGCCTGAAGAAGCTCGGCCTCAATGAGGCGATCGGTGAAGACCACATATTCCCGGATAAGTTTGTGGCTATTGCAACCATAGTTCCGAGGCTCGAAAAGTCCATTTGTGACAATTGTAAAACTCGAATTTTCCAGGAGTGTCCAAAGACATTGGAATGGGCCGCGTGGTAATAAAAACCAGAGACTTGAATTTGCAAACAAGCTGCTAGTCAATGCACTTCGCTACCGAACCTGACAGCATGCGTGCGCCGCAATGCATTAGGGCGCGTAGTCGATCAGTGCTCGGTTCAGCCAAAGCGGAGCCCGCCGTTCCCGAAACTTTACGTAACGCAGATCGCCTGAAACCTTGAGAACCTGCCCGTGGTGAAATGACGAGTGCGGGAACGATTTCATGAACTCGTCCTTCATGATGACGTTAGCGCCGATGTCGGCGTGATGCGGCTCGCATTCGCGCATGTTTTTCTTCTCCTTGATAAGGTTTCCTTACTCTTTCTTCCCGTTTTGCCGGACCGCTTTTTTCTCTGCGGCCTCTCGCATTCTCTAATTCGAGACTCTCAAAGCTCCCGAACGGCGCCTTGTCACGCCTCGCGCCAGCCTGCCGCCACCTGCATTGCATGTGCCGTAATCGCGTTTCGCATCAGGAGCGCCACCGTCACCGGGCCGACACCGCCTGGCACCGGTGTTACCCAGCTCGCAACCTCACGCACGCCATCGGTATCGACATCGCCGACGATCGTTGCACCATTCGGTCCGCTCACGTGATTGATGCCGATGTCGATAACGGCTGCTCCCGGCTTCACCATGTCAGGGGTCAGAAATCGTGGAATGCCTACGGCGACGATGACGGCATCGGCGCGGCGCGAATGCATTGCCACAGAGCGGGTTAGGTGGTGACAGATCGTAACCGTCGCGCCCTGCGCCATGAGCAGGAATGCCGCTGGCTTTCCGACAATTTCCGAATGACCGATCATCACCACTTCAAGCCCATTGAGCTTGAGACCGGTTTCCTTCAGTAGCTCGACGGAAGCAGCCGCCGTGCACGGTGCCAGCGCCAGATCGTTGTAGACGATGTTGCCGATCGAAGCCGGACTCATGCCCTCGATATCCTTCAAGGGATGGATCGCCGATTGAAGCGAGCGCACATTGATGCCATTCGGCACCGGCCGCTGCAGGATGATGCCCAGCACATCCGGGTCATCGTTCATCGCCAGGATGCGCTTCTTGCAGTCGTCCTGCGAAAGCAGCTCTGGCCAGAATAATTCGTCGAACGGCAGACCGACATCGGCAGCCGCGCGCGCCTGCCCGCGGATGTAAATCGCAATCTCTTCGCGCCGGCCAATACTCACCGAAACGATTTTACCTAGCTTGCGCCCCGCAGCCTGCTCACGCGTTACCTCGTCGCGAACCTCACCTAGGATACGCTCGCGCACCTGCTTGCCTGACAAAAGCAGATGTTGGTGGGTTGCCAGTTTCGATTCAGCAGCCAAATCCCGACCTCGTACGTTGGTAACTGGAACCGTGAAAAAGATTTTGCCGCTTGCTGTCCAGAGCCGGCTCTCCCGGTTGGCCATGCCGCTATTCTGGGCACAACCTGCGTGAGGCGCCGTCTTCAAAGGCGCAGCACAGATTAGCCAACTGTTTCCCGCTCCTCGTAGGCTTCGACGAAGTCCGCAGCTGCCTGGCTGCCACCTTCGAACGCCTTGAGTGCTTCTTCATGGAGAATGTCGAGAGCTTCTTCCTTGTAGCGAAGATACTCGGTGGATGTTAGCATGGAAGGCACGCGCGGACGCGGCAGGGTGATTGGCATCGACTTGATAACGCGGCCAGGCCGGGCGCTCATGAGGAGCAGCGTATCGGCTAGAAATATTGCTTCGTCGATCTCGGAGGTGACGAATAAGGACGTCTGTCCCTTATCCTCGTAGAGCCGAAGAAAATACTCCTGCATTAACTCCCTCGTCATGGCATCAAGGCCACGGAAGGGTTCGTCCAGAAGCATAAGCCGGGGTTGATTGATCATGGCTCGCGCCAGCTCGGCGCGCCGCTGCATGCCACCGGATAATTGGGAGGGGTATTTGTTGCGGAACTCCCGCAAACCAACCGTCTCTAGAAGACCCGCGGCATCTTTTTCAATCTCGTCGCGAAGCCGTTCGCGCTGCACCGTCGGGCCATAAACGATGTTCTCGAAGGTTGTCATCCACGGAAACAGCGCCGTTTCCTGAAAAACCACAAGCCGGTCAGAAGACGGGCCGCCGACTGGGGCGCCGTCGATTGTAATCGAGCCGGAATCGGGTTTTTCATAGCCGGCCAGAATATTGATGAGCGTGCTCTTGCCGCAACCGGATGGTCCAATCAGCACGGTCAACTGACCGGCTGGAAGTGTGAGGCAGCAGCGATCCAGAACCGGTTCCTTTAGCCGCCCCACATCGTAGGACTTGGAGATGTTGTCGACGACGACCTTGCCGACGCTGCCAGCACTCTTTTCCATTTTGTTCTGCCCTTCTCCGGATCTGTTTGTTGATGAAAAAGCAGGTGAGCCAGACTACTGCGTACTCTGCCAGGGCGTGACGAAGCGGCCGAAAAGGCGGATAAGACTGCTTGAAATGTAACCGGCTATACCGATGCTGATCATGCCGATGATGATCTGAGGATAGTTGCCGCCAACATATGAAGACCATGTCAGGTATCCCAGGCCAGACTTCCCGGCGATCATCTCGGCGGCAACCACAACCTCCCAGGTTATTCCCATACCAACTGCCATGCCGATGAAGATGCCTGGCAAGACCGCCGGCAGGATGATGCGCTTGAAGATGTCGATCGGCCGTGAACCAAGTGACTGCGCAGCCCGCAGGTAACGCACGTCAATGTTGCGCGCGCTGCCGATGACATTGACAACCACGGTGAAGAAAGCACCCAGAAAGATCACGAAACCGATGGACAGTTCGGTCGTCGGCCAGAAGATGATCGCAGCCGGCACCCATGCGAGGGGAGGGATTGGTCTCATGATCTCCAGCAAGGGAAACGTAAAGGCATGAAAATACCTGTTCATCGCCATCATAAGTCCGAGGGGGATTCCAATCAGCTGGGCTGCGATAAAGCCCCCCAATACGCGAGTGAAGCTGGCGTACCAGTGATCCCAGAATTCCGGCTTGGCGACGATGTCGGACAAAGCGGCAAAAACTTCGCTGGGCGCTGGCACAACGGCTAGGCCTGGCAGCTGGAGGCGGCGGCCAAGTTCCCAGAAAGCAATAAGCCCGCCGACAGAGATGAATCCGCGCAGGACCGACTTGCTGAAGATCGCTTTTCTTAGTTTGATCAGGTTCATTATTCTCGCCTCGAATGCCAGCCGGTTGAAGTGGAGCCTCAGGCCATCTCACGTTCGCCGGCCTCGAATGCCTTGCGCGCTTCCTCGTGAACGGCTTCAAACACCTGCTCCTTGAGCTCAAGATAGCGTTGCGAAGAGCGAACGCGATAGGTTCTAGGGCGGGGGAAATCGACCATGATCGTCTTCTTTACCTGAGCGGGACGTGTGGTCATGACCACGACGCGATCGCCAAGGAAAAGTGCCTCCTCGAGGTCGTGGGTAATAAACAGGACGCTCTTCCTCATCTTGTCGAGCACGCGCAGCAGGAATTCCTGGACGACCCCCTTGGTCAGCGCGTCCATCGCGCGGAATGGCTCGTCGAGCAGCAGGACCTTGGGATCATTGATGAGAGCGCGGGCGATCTCGACACGTCGCTTCATGCCCGAGGATATCTCGCCAGGATATCGCTCGGCGATAGGGGCAAGGCCGAGTTCGGCCAACAGTTCGCGGGCCCGGCTCACAGCTTCCCCCCGGGTCATTTTACCCTGGGCTTCGGGACCGAACGTGATGTTGTCCAAGACCGAAAGCCAAGGAAACAGAGCACCGTTCTGGAACACGACAATTCGCTCGGCGGAAGGGGGCTCAGTGTGACTGGCTGTGCAGATCGCACGACCATCGAGTTCAATGCTGCCCGACGAAATGCTGTGAAATCCAGCAACAGCATTGAGCAAGGTGGTCTTGCCGCAACCGGAAGGACCAACAATAACGCAGAATTCGCCGGGTTGGATTTCCAGTGAGCAGTCGTCAACCGCGAGCACCTTGGCGCCATCAGGATCGTAGATCTTGCTCACGTTCTTGATGCTGATGCGCCCTTCGATTGGGCCATTGTTATTCATGGTCATTACGCCTGCCCTTTTTGTGTCCAACGCATCAGTGATCGCCCCACGATTCTGATTAGCAAGCTATACACGTAGCCAACGAGCCCAAGAGTAACCATCGCGATGACAATCACGGGGTATTGCGAGAGGACGTAGGAATCCCAGATCAGGAACCCCAATCCATGTTCCCCGGACACCATTTCGGCGGCGACCAGCGAGAACCAAGCAACGCCAACCCCAATTTGCAGTCCGGTGAAGATGTCTGGGAGCGCACCGGGAACGACGACGCGCTTGAACACGTTCCAAGGAGTTGACCCCAGGCATTGCGAGGCACGAAAGTAGCTTTCGTCGATTGATTCCACGCCCAACATCGCATTCAAAGTCGTGGCGAAGAACGCTGCGAGAAAGGCCAGAAAGATGATCGGCGCCTCGCGTCCCGGCATCATCAGAATGGCCAGCGGCACCCAGGCAAGAACGGGAATCGGGCGCAGCACCTCAATGATCGGAAACACATAATCCTTGAACTTCTTTTTCCAACCCATGTAGAGCCCGAGAGGGACACCGAGGCCGGTTGCCAATGCGAAGGCCAGCATCACGCGAAGCGAACTCCAGGCGATGTGCTTGTAGTAGTCAAACGTGTACATGGATGTGCCGTAGATCGGGTCTGGATTTGTGAATTCGGTCCAGACCTCCACCGGACCCGGCAATTTAACGAAGCGAGGCAGCTTGAAGTACTCGGTTGTCAGGTACCAGAAGAGTATGAACATCGCGATGCCGGCGATACCGAGGTATGGCATCGGAGTCGTCAGTGCCCGTTGTGCTCGATACAGCCAGTCTTCGCCAACCTGCTGGCCCGGGATTGATTTGTTCGACGCGGCATTCGTTGATGTTGCCCCAAGTGACATGCAAATCTCCTACGACGTCCGGCTGGGTGCTAATCCGCGCCTCGTGCCACATTACTGAAGTGGCAAAAGGCACGGATTTTTCTTGGCTTAGAGTCCGTCAAGGGGAAAGCCCGAGTTATTTTCCAGGATATGCGGAAGCATCAAGAGCTTTGATTTCACCAAGAGGTGACTTGGCTCCGGCCTCTTTCAGGACCTCGCGGGCAAGCGTGTCATCGATCGCACCTTCAGGAGGTTCACCGACATGAATGACCTTGACCTCATGAAGGAACTTGTAGGTTTCCTTGGCGTGCGCCTTGACGACGTCGTCAATGATGAACGGCTTCGTGTCGCGCGTGGCGCTTCCACCTCGCTCATCGGGAACCCTGCCGTACAAGGAGAACCAAGCCATTTTTGGAGTAATGCCCTCGGTCTGCTCGCTCACAATACGGCCGACCTCTTCGGCGTTTTTCGGGTCGAGGATGAACTGCTGCGCTTCAAGTTCGGTCTTGAGCCAGGCCTTGGCGATCTCGGGCTGGTTTTTCACGAGGGCTGGATGCATGGCGATGAACCCAGCGTCGGGGATTCCGTATGTGTTGCCGGTCGCCACTTCCCGAGCCACGCCTTCGCCGACGAAATCGCCGATGCGTGATACCGAAGGCTCCCAGAGGACCGCTGCATCGATCTTCTTCACTCGGAAGTTCGTGGTGATGACTTCAATCGACTGATTGAGAACCTCAGATGGCTTGATGCCGGTTGAATCAATCGTCTGTCGCAAGAAACGATCGGCGCAACTCCCTTTCGGCGTCGCAACGATCTTCCCGTCGAGCCACTTTACGGCTTCCTTGGCGTCCTTGAACTGCGGCGCATCGGTGCGAACCATAATGACGTTGCAACGCTGGCCGGCCGAGAAGCCGGTGTTGGCCACAAGCTTGATTGGGTCGCCCTTGCCCTTGGTCGTCGCGACCACGGCTGGCATGTCGCCGAGGTAGCCTATCTGCTGTTTGTCGGCCACCATCGCATTGACGATGATAGACCCTTGAAGTGCTGCCTCGAACTCCACCGTGCTGCCGGCCGGCAGGTTTTTCTTCCAGAGTTCCTTGGCACGAATGACTGCCGCGGAATATGAAATCGTATCGTAGGGCTGATAGCCGACGACGAGATTGACCGGGTCCGCCGCTAAGGCAGGTTGAGCGAGTAGACCGGCACAAGCGACGGCGCTCCAAAAGGCGCCAAGCCTCTGGTACATTTAATCCTCCTATGATTTTTTTGGGTCGAAGTGGTTCTTTAAGAAGCGTCTTTGATTTTCTTCGACCGGCGTTTCACATCGTTTCTTGATTGCTGGAGGTTAGTGCGCTCGTGAACTATTCTGCAATGCGTAGATCTACCCAATCCGCGACACTTTTGTCATGACCAAACCGTCGGTGAGATCGAGGACAATACTGAAACTTCCTGAGTGAATTCATTCGTCGATCGAGATCACGCCGAGGCGCACGGCCCATTTGACCATTTCAACCGTATCCTTGACGCCCAGCTTGTGCAGGACGGTGGCGCGATGCTTTTCGATGGTCCGACCGCTCAAGCAGAGCAACTCGGCAATCTGGTGGCTCGTCTTGCCTTGCACAACAAGCCGGAAGACCTGCTGCTCGCGCTCGGTCAACAGGTCGTATGGATTGGTTGCAGAAGTTTGCGACCCGCTAAGTCGCAATTCATCCAGACGAGCGATATCGATCTGGGAACTAATGAACGTATCACCGGCACATATCGTCCGGATGGCGTCGATCAGCACACTGACCGGAGCCGTCTTGACGATGTAGCCGCGTGCCCCGCTTGCCAGGGCCTGCCGGACAAGCATCGGCTCCTGATGAACCGAAAGGATAACGACCTTGCTCAATGGAGAGGCGCGCTTGAGCAAGCTCAACAGATCCAAGCCATTGAAATCTGGCATGGAAATATCGAGCACGATGACATCGGGCCTGTGTTCGCGGGCATGTTGCAACGCCTCCTCGCCGCAGTTGCTCAGGCCAACCACTACCATGTCAGGTTGAGCGTCCAGCAATTGCCGCGCACCTTCACGCACGATCGAATGGTCGTCGGCAATAAGTACCCGCAGTTTCTGCATGGCCACTAAATCTCCGCGTACGGCAGCTCCGCTCGGAGTGTCGTTCCTCCGCGCCGCCGCGACTTGACATCGACCTTGCCACCGACCGCAGCCGCGCGCTCCTGCATGCCGATAAGCCCGATGCCGTGCTCGAATGTTCCTTCTACGGTACCATCGCGATGCCCGTCGATCCCCATGCCGTCGTCGTGGATAGCGATGATCAGGTTGGGATGATTGACCGTAAGCTGCAGGTGAACGTGGCTTGCACCAGAGTGTTTAATAACGTTGTTAAGCCCTTCCTGGACAATGCGGTAGGCGATCATCTCGGTATCGGGCGGTAGCCGGCGGCGAAAACCCGAAGCGTCGGTCTTGACCGAAAGTTTTCCTCCCATTGCCGGCAGCTGCTCTGCGATTAATGCCTCGATAGCCGGCAAGAGGCCGAGGTGGTCAAGGGTCGCCGGGCGAAGATTGTTGGCAATTCGATGGATCGATACGCCCATTCTCTCGACCTCGGAAGATAGCTTCTGGCACGGCGCTTCAAGTGAAGAGTTACTGCGTTCCGCCTCTCCTTGCATGGACTTCAGGCAGAACTGCATCCCGGAGAGAGCCTGGCCCAGTTCGTCGTGGAGATCGCGAGCGATACGCTTGCGTTCCTCTTCGATGGCACCGACTTGCCGCCGCGACAGTCTTCTCAGTGCCTCTTCCGCCCGCTTGCGCTCGATGACCTCGCGGTTGAGGAGTTCGAGACTGCTACGAAGCGACGCCAGTGCGCGATTGAATGCAGAAGCGACTCGCCCGACCTCATCCTCAGCGACGACCTGCACCGGTCGATCGAGAATATTGGAATGCAGGTTGTCGACCCCCCGTAGCAGAAATCGGAGTTGGCGCAGGATCGAGCGTGAAAGGAGCAGGGCGAACAGCGTTCCGATTCCTATTGCCACCATTGTGTATGCGAGACCGGTCCTCGTGACATAGGACAAGTGCTCACTGGTCGCGCTCTTGTCGACAGCGAGCATTGACCATCCGATCAGTCTGCCTGCCACCAGTATCGGAGCCGCCGCGTACAGCGACTTCTCGGTCTCGAAATAGACGTGGGGTTCCTGCCTTCCCGACAGGGCGTTGCGGCTTTCTCGATCAATCAGGAATCGGCCGGTGATTTCGCGTTTGGTGTGCGCCAGAACCCGGCCCTGCGGGTCGACGATCATCGCATACTGCACGCCGCCTCCTCGCACCCCGGATTCAAGAACCTCTTCCATTCCGACAAGGTCGTCGGCCAACACCCACGCAGATGAAGCAACCGCAAGAACCTGCGCATGATGGAGCGTGCGGTTTGATAGCTCGGCAAGGAGAAACTCGCGTTGTCGTTGCACGAGATCGAAGACGAAAATTGTCATCAGCAGGAGGTGAACGAACGCCACGCCCAGGACGAGTTTCGTTCGAATGCCCATGCTCGGCGGTAACCCGAGACGGTCACGAAGCCTCATGGCTGCCTCGGGCCGAATGCCGCGTCATATTTCGCGACGAACTGGCGTACGGTCTCGAATGATGATGTATCAGCCGTCTCGAATTTTGCGATTTCAATGTCCTTGAGGATCGTTCTGCCGCGTTCATGTTCATGAAGAGTCAGCAACACGTCCTTCACCGCATTGACGTCGTCTGGTCTCAGATCGTTGCGAACCACGACCCCGTTGTTCACGAGCGGTGTCGTTTCCCATCTAACGACAAGTTCATTGATCAGTTCAGGGCGCCGTCGTAAGAGCGCCTCCCAGGGGGGCGGCCACGTTCCCGCTGCGGTGGTCTTGCCGTAAAGCACGTTCATGATGGCAGACTCCTGTGAGCCCACGTATCGTTCCTCGAAATCACCTGGCACAAGCCCGTGCCGAATCAGGAATAGGCGCGGCATCATCGTCGCAGCCAGAGCCGTTGCGGCGGGAAAACTAATGGCCTTGCCCTTTAGATCCGCGAAGGTCTCGATGTTGGCATCCCGCCTCACGATAAGGATACCGCGAAACTGTTCATCGCTGCCCATCTTCGCCAGAATGCGATACCCGTGATGTTCTGACAGCAGCGTCTGATAGGGATTTGGCAAGGCGATGTGGAACTTGCGGGCGATGAGCTTGGCCTCGAACGCAGCATAGTCCCGTGAGGCCTCCAACTTCAAATGAAAGGCCGGTGCGACACGTTCGTTTATCAATTCGATGAGCGGCTGGTACACTTCGAACAGGCGCTTCGGATTATGAAGCGGATGCACCGCGAAGATGTATTCTTGTCCGATCTGCCCCGGCGGTGCATTCGAAGCATATTTCGGCTCATACGTACTTGCTTTTTCTGGCGTGCAGGCGGCCAGTATTCCGGACAGGCAAAGCATTACCAAAAGCCAGAACCTGCTCATCGAACGCATACCCTCAAGTCGACGGTCCATTTTTCTGTTCTGGCTTGGGCTGGCCGTTGCAAATCTGTTGGATGAGCACAGTGATCGCATTGCTAGTCAAGATGCAAGTCATCCAGGCAATAAAGCTTCCCTTCGCCTCGGAACTTTTTTGTGGTCTTTAAGAGTCATTGCACTGTGGGTTCGTGTGCTCCACAGCCGGCGGAAAAGTGAGGATTAAACAACTCTTGGGTGGACAGCACTTGTTACGGTCGGACCAGAAGTTTTGCTTTGGTTTGTCCGTCGGTCAACGTCATTTGAGCACAACCACTGAGTGGACTGATGAAGGTCATCACAGTACGACGTACGACCGTATAGAACCCGGCTTGGCAATGCCGACCGCCCTGCCGCAGGTGAATGCCCGAGTAGTCTTCCTCAAAAGCAACCAAGACATCAACACCGAGAAGTTTAGAGGAACTCGCATACGTGTCGTTTCGGTTTATCGACCAGCAAAATGAGCGTGTGGTGATTAAACAAGTCCCTTCTGTGGAGTGTCAGCTTGCGAATCCCCGAAGGGGACTTGGCCATCTCAAATCCGAATTTCTGGATCGGGTCACGGGCGCCCGGCAAGTAGGTCTGCGCCGAACGGTCGAGGTCATCTGAACAACTGCGGCTCAACGCAGAAAATGCCACCCAAAAAGTTGCGCCATCGCCGTGGCATGTCAGAAGTGACGTTGTTGCGGTGCGCAAGTGGCTCGCCGCCATGCTCTGCACAATTGCAACACAAGTGTTGAGCCCATGTACTTCGTCGGCTCGGGGTCAGGATGCACAGTTTGGTATTCGAACTCGAATTGACGCGATAGGGCTGAAAGCAGTCGCCAGCGCCGGAATCCGGTATCCACCATGATGCATTGCAGCGATTTTTGCGTCGACAACCACAGACTTGATCTGCGTGGAAAGCACACGCTGTCCGATTATCCGGGTCTGGCTTGTGGCGCTTGTGGCCCACACCTGCCGAAGCGGTTTTGGCCGCTTTCGGAGGTGCTGCGGCTGTGCCCCGTGCACCTAAACGCAACTTTTCTTTCCATTGGGCGTCAGACCCCGGCTGCACCGATTGCGCCGCAGGCCAATCTATGAGCAGCCGGCCACCGTCGTGGCAGGGGAAACACCACAAAAGCCCGCCTGGTGGGCGGGCTCTTGTGCCGGTATCTAGTTCAACATTTCTTGCAGTGCTGTGCGAACAGCATCAACAACGAGATCTCGCTGGCTAGAACCAAGCTCACAATCACTCAAGTCGAGGACTTCGAGGATTGCATCGATGTTGCTTTCCATAGAATGTGCTATAGTTAGCTAGTAAGGACGGCCCCTCTTGGGGTCGTTTTGCGTTGTTGCTCCCAACGTTGGTTGGCAAGCTTCATCCGCGCGGCCTCGTCAGCAACGAGGTCGGCAATCGAGCGTAAGCGCTTTTGCACAAGCTGATCGTTGCCATGCCGGTCGGCATGAACTTCGATCTCGTGCGCGCAGATGTCGAGGAGACGGATACGTTCTTTGAACGTCGGCTCTTTGCTAGACATATGGGTGTTAGGTTTGGGCTGATAAAATCGACCAACCGCAGCAAGCTACGGTTCCCATGAGCTGAACCGGAAACCGAAGCGGCTAGTCATAGGCGGGGTACCCAACCGGCGCTCTCGACTGTCGCTCAAGCACTAAGGGTGCCTTGACGGTCGCTGTTTTCGGTATCATGGGGAGAACCGTGCGAGCGTCCCTTCTTTAGCAACGCCCAAGGGCGTTGCCGGCAGCACCGGCCTTCCGGCGCATCTCCATTCAATGTGTCGTTACACGCGGTCGTGTAACGACACAGGTTGTCGTCATTACGCGACCCAAGGGCGTAATGACGTAAAGATGGCGTGCCTACGCACGCCCTTTGGGATGACGCCGGCGCGTCATCTCCGTGGCACGCGTAGTGCCCCTTCTGCGTGGGAAGCTGCAGAAGCAATTTTGTCCCCCCCCTCTTGTCGGAAACATGGCCCGAAGAATGAGGGACACCCTGGACGACTTTTCGACCAGGGCAAGGGCGCGCCGACCAGGCCGACCGCCGTGTTGGCAGCGAAGCGGCCGACCCCGTACGCCAGCCGAACCCTTTAGAAAAACGAGGCGAGACGACGCCAGGAGGAACAACCATTTTTCTTGGGTGAGTGCCGCCGTTCCAAGCTCCGAAGAGATCACAATCTCGAGGATGGAATGGCGTGCGGGGTCGGGCGGTAGCCCGACAAGAGGGGGGGACAAAAAAACAAATAAAGCCAGCGCCTTAGCGCTGACCTTTTGTAAATACAGCCCTAAGTTTCAGGACTTAGTGGCAAACTTAGGGATTAATATCATGTACTTACGATATTTTCTTCACAGCTTATCACATTCGGTGATTCGCACACCCAAAAGGGTGGGGAAGAGCTGTTCTTTTCCACAAAATATTCCACAAAATTGGATAATTGCACATTTATATCAGTATTTTCAATAACTTAAATAGACGCATCGCAGGCTCATAACCTGAAGGTCGTTGGTTCAAATCCAGCCCCCGCAACCAACTTTTTCAAGCACTTAGCTGAAAAGCCAAGCCACCAAAAAGTGCTCTGGGTAGCACATGGGTAGCAAAAAATCTGGCGTTCATATGTTCGGGCATGTTCTGGGTAGCGACAGTGTCGGGCGTCGAGCCAGGCCCCGCTGTCAGGCCTTGACTGGAAAGCCGAAGTAGCGGAGCGCTTTGATCGTGCGACCGTTGACTGGAGGGATGCCCTCCGGGTTCACCCAACCGAACAGTTCGAGAATGCTGGTTCGACCGAAATGGGCGAGCTTGTACTCGGTTGTGAAAATGCAGTCGTAGGTTCGGCGGACAAATTCTTCCTTGCCGAAGGCCAAATGATCGAAGGTCGTCTTGAGGCGGGCCAGATCGTTGTCTTTGTAGAATGCACGGACCAATGCGGGTTGACCGCCCTTCGTGAAGCGAAGTTGCTCATCGAACGCCGCACAGCCCAGGAGGGCGTCGGTTAGATCTTCGAGACTGACTTGACTGAGGTGATCCCGGGTCTGAAAGGTGGCTCGGAGCTTCTCCAGTCTCTCGGTCCGCGCATGATCGATCGAAATATTCTCGCCCAGCCAGACACCGACATGATGAGCAATGTGGAGACGACGCTGCTGTTCATCGAGCAGCGGAAAGTTCAACAGAGTCTCGTCTGTCGTGTATTTCAGCTTGGCCCAATTCAGAAAGCGGTCGATCTCGTATTCGAGAGGTAGGCCGTGGAATGCAGGGTGGCGCGTTTGGGCGTTGTTGTAGACGGCTTGCATTTCTCGGTGGGCAGGCAGAATCGTCTCGTAGTACTCCCGGCGAAAGCTCTCCAGATAAGTGCGCTCGCGTGTTTTAGTATGAGTGGCGACATTGATGGTGCGGGGAGAGCAGGGTTCGACACCATCAATGACGTCGCTCTGCTGGGTGTTTGATGGTGATCTGTGCCATAGAGCGAAACGTGCTAGTACGGCGTCTGTCAGCACTGCCGCGCTATCCCAGAGATCGTCGAAATATGTTGGTAGCTCGTCGAAGACTTCGTCTTCCGAGTCGATTGTGATCGCGATCTCCCGATTGGCCGACATCCCGGCATCGGTGAGGTTGGCGGACCCAAGCATGGCGAGGCTGTCGAGAATGTAGAACTTCGCGTGAAAGGCCTGCGACGTGAAGTACCTCAATGTGACACCAGGCAGGGAGCGGACGCTCGCGATTGCCGCCGGCGTGGTTGCGCCGCAGAGCCGAATGATGACCTTGATATTACGGCACCCGTCATCGTGCAGGAGTTGAATGGGCTGGGGCGTCGTAAAGAAGGGACACGCAAGCTGAGCGGATTGAGTGCCCTTGGCATTCAACATGAAGAAGTTGATGGCGTAATCACCAGCACGAAAGTTTGTATAGAGCTTGCGCGTCGTCGTCATCTTGCTCTCTGGATCGGTGCGAGGATCTGAATCATGCTGGTGGCGTGCGTAAAAGATCAGCGCCGTGCGTCTTACGCAACTCATCGATAGCAGCAGCCGTTGTTTTCCACGGATCGCCAGCAATCTGCGTGATCAGCGTGTGCCAGACGCGCTCGAAGGCTTCGAGCGCCTGGGCATGATCAAACGCGATGCCTGGGGGCAGGAGAGGTGCTATATCCTCGGTGAGACTGCGCTCGAGCTTTTGCAGCATGCGCTGTTCGGCGTTCGCCCTCGTGATCGGGTTGCCTTCGTGAACGAGATAATGGTCGAAGCACGCGATGACCTTGGACACGTCGAGCCCTAGCCGGACGAGGCCTTCATTCAGGTCGAACAAGTCGCGGTTCTTGCGTCGTTGCAAGAGTGCCCGCAGCTTGGTGCCAAACAATTCCTCCGGCTCATAGGATGGGATTTCGGTCTTGCCGGTAAACCAGGGATTTTCGACGGCGAACGGGTAGGTTTTGATCCCGTGCAGAGGCTCATGCTCGCGCGTGTTGATCTCGACCTTCAGCTTGAGCTTAGCGTTAGCGTCAGCCTCGGGTGTAAATTGAAAAATCAGGTGTGTGGAGTGTCCGGCCTGATCGCGTTTGCATCGGCCGAGCCATGGCAACGCTGACCGGATCGCATCGATAGTCTCGCCGATCGGGCCTGCTTTTATTTGAACGAGATCGATATCCTCGGAGTAGCGGAGTGGCTGCGGGAACAGCAATTTGTTGATCGCCGTGCCTCCACGAAACGCAATGGTGTCGGCCAGCCTGGGCTCATTGAATAGGTCGCAGAGCGCCCTGCAGATGATGAGATCCTGCTCTATCTGCCGTGGGTCCGGCCAGGGCGCCTTAGCGCTCCATTCCTGCAGATAGGCGTTCGGGATCAAGAATCAGTCTCCACAATGTCGTTGATGATAAGTTTCCACGTCGAATCGGTTTCATGCAATTGGGTCCCGAGTGCCGCGAGCGATTTCAACGACGGGTCAAGCGGTTTCAGCGATTTGGCTTTGGCGGCATAGGGCAGCAGTGCACGCGCCTGTCGGTCGTGGCCGAAATGCTGAAGGAGGTAACCGAGGCGGCGCACGGCAGTGTTCTCATAGTGCTTTGCCGCATCTGAGAGCTTGCCACTAGCGGCCTTGGAACCGAGGTCGCGCACGATCTGGGCCAGCCCGTTGATACCGGAGGCTTTGTGGAAGTAGCGGGCGCAATCGAGCAGGGTCAACTCGATGCCGGCGACCTTGGCATAGCCTGCGTCTGTCTTCAGAGAGGCCAGCCACTCGTCACGATTGGTGGCTGCGAACACACCTGCCAGTTGGTAGACAAATCGAATGTTGTGGCGACCGATGATGATGGCCGGGATCTGCTTGGGTGCGATCACCTGAAAGACCATGGCGGCTTGATGGGATGAGCCATGGAAGGCGGCGGCACGTAAGAGGGATATGCGGTAGTCGATCCCGAGGTGATGCATGAGTGGGGCGATCCATCGCGCCGGTTCCGGTGCTCCCGTTGTCCGATCTTCCGGTCGCAGGATGATGTAGAAGCCGCGCTTGGGTGAGACGAGCTTCTGCTTCTTGATAAGTCGTTCAGTTGCCGCGAGGATGGTAGACGACGACTGGCCAAGCGCAGTCATAGCCTCGGCCTTGGTGAAGGTGCCGTGGCCGACGGACAGACGGCTATCGATGTAGGCTTCAAGTGACATCACTCCCCCATCATATAGATATTTCGACAGAATAACAAGAGTTATTGATATGGTTGGGGAGCGAGGTCAGCCCCTCGTCGTATCTAAATTCGATAGAAATTTAGGAAAAAGAAATATGACTGGGGCGCTCAGCAGTGCGACGGCAGCAACTTCAAAATCAGGCTACAGCCTTATTTTTCCGCATAAATATCAGGCCACGGCCTGATTTTACCTCACATCTCGCGTCCAAAATCCTTGTCAGGGTTTCGTTGCCGCCAAGCGGCCATGCCACGCTTGATCTGCTCGGAGCGTGACACTGCGTCCGCAGGCTTCGCCTCGACGGCCTTCATGAAATTCTGACTCACATCGGGCGGCGGCGTTCCCGGTGGCGGTGCTTGAGCCTCACGAAACTTCTCGATGGGTGGAGCGGGTCGCACGAACGGACGCGGCGCCTGCGCCATCTCGCCTATGACCGCAGCCTTCGCCATCGCGAACGATACGGACTGCCGGCTGTGTGCCATCGCATCCTTCTGGGATTGCCGCTCGGCCGCATGGCGATCACGGATCAGCGTCATGCGAAGCTTGTGGCCCTGCAAGATCGGCTGTGTCTGCTCTTTGGTTTCGAGCTTGGCTTCACGGGCGAGAGCACGTCGCTCCTGCTCGTGGATGCTGGCAACACGTTTGCCGAGAGCCTTGGTCGAGCGGATCAGCGGCAGCATCTGCCGCACGGTAAGGGACCCGCGCGCCCCGCCGAGCCGTTCGCGATTGTGAAACACGAAGGCGGCGCGATCCAAAAGATTGCCGCCGAGCTGCCCGACGAGCTTCGCCTCCTTCCGCTGTGCCGAGTAAAGCTGCCGCCAGCGGGGTCGATACCGGTCCTTGACCGTCTGGCGTGCCACCTCGACCGCCGCATCGGTCTTCGCATCAAGGGCATCGCGCTCCTTGATCTGCCGCGCCCATGTGGCGTCACGCTGCCCCTTCTGCTCGGCATCGAGCGCAGCGCGCATGGCCCGCATGCGATCAGTGATCATCTTCTTGTCGAGCCATTGCTTGCGGCTGGCCGACTTGTCCTTCACCGGCACATAGGGCTTGCGGGCCTTCGTCGGCTTCCGGCTGGCCTCCAACAGGTACCGGCTCGGATCAACCTTGCCGCCCATGAGGATGGCCGAGGCATCCATGTGGCGAGCCTTGCTGTGCTTCTCGCGCTCGGCGTTGTTCTTGATGCGCTCCGCGCAATGGATGCCGTGTTCGCGCTCGTAAGCCTCGGCCCATTTCGAGAGATCGAGCTTTGTGAATTTGAGCGAGGCGGTGAGGCCGTCAGTGAAGCCGAAGATTACGGGCAAGAGATAGCGCTACTCAAGAAGCTAATCGATCCAGATCTAATGGGTGACGCATATCTCGCGCTTTCAGCCGAGTTGACAGAAGATCAGCATTGGATCGCCTTCATCGATGCAGCCCGCAACGCCCGAAAACAATTTCCGGAGTATCGACGCATCCACAAAAAAGCTGCGCAGCTTCTATCAGAGTTCTCAACCGTAGCCCAAAAACTAGCATCGCTTCTTGCTGAACTGCAGAGAACCAACGTGCGCCTTCCCGTGGAATTGCAGAGGCACGACGAGGACATCGAAGTTTACTTCTCACCATCTGAGTCTCAGGTAGTCCGGGATCTCAAAGGCCTCCGCTTCCTGGAGCGTGCACTGATTCAGCACACGGCGAACTCCGGAACCCCGCTCGATTTGGGACGCTACCTCATCAAAGTGTCAAAAATCGCCGGCCAGTTCCCAGTGGATTTCGCATGTCCAGGAGTCGAAGCAGCGATCTCCACACGGCAAGACAGCAAAAAAACAGCGTACTTACGAGCCTTTGGTGCGTTGCTCAAATATTCTAGCATAAACTTGTCTGCACCTGTGGTGCGCGCCATGGCGATCACGGCAAACGTGATCCTGGACGATGTAGATCTATCCATTTCAGAGGACACGGTTCGTAAGGCATTGAAGCGGTCGTAGACCCGGTAGAAGAAGAAATAATCGTCTCAAAGACTGCCTCCACGGAAAACTCGGACGCGTGCCGAGGGCTGAGTTGTCTTTGCCAGTTCCTAACGGATCACACATGTCTGCCTCGAACCATTATGGAAAGAGGGCGGATAAATGGCACACCTTCCAGAAACCGGCTTTCTGCGACTTCGTCAAATCATTGGCGATGACAAGCGGATGCCACCGATTCCTCCATTGATTCCGGTCAAGAAGAGTACTTGGTGGGAAGGCGTCCGAACCGGACGTTTTCCGCGACCACTGAAGCTTGGGCCGCGCACGACGGTCTGGCGGGCTGAAGACATTCGCCGTTTCATTGAAAAGGGGGGCATGTGAGCGATGCCCTCTATCTCTGCCGAAAAGATCGCTCGCACTTTGGGCGGGCGACGCGCCGGAGCGGCATGGACGGCTCAATGCCCGGCCCATGAAGATTCTACCCCCAGCTTGGCGTTGCGCGACACGGCTGAAGGGCGAGTGCTGATCCACTGTCATGCCGGTTGCGAGCAAGATGCTGTGATCGCGGCGCTTCGCAAGCGCGGCTTATGGGGCGATGGGAGCGACGCACGGCATGGCGCCCAGCGAATAACGAGCAACGCAGCTGCCACATCTCGCCGCCTGGATGACAAAGCACGAATTTTCGCCGCTCTGCGAATCTGGGCACCGTCCGTTCCGGCGTATGGCACGGTTATCGAGACCTATCTCCGGTCGCGCGGCATTACCATGGCGCCACCAGCTAACCTAAAATTTCACTCTGGATTACGGCATCCGACCGGCTCCACCCGACCAGCCATGGTTGCTCTAGTCACCAGTGGCCAGTCAAATCAGCCAATCGGAATTCACCGCACCTTTCTAGATGTCAGCGGCAACGGCAAAGCTGCTGTGAAACCTCAAAAAATGATGCTCGGTCCATGTCGTGGTGGCGCCGTCCGCTTAGGGACAAGAACCGTGCCCCTATTAATTGGTGAAGGCATAGAAACCTGCCTTTCAGCGATGCAGGCAACGGGACTAACGGCATGGGCCGCGCTTTCTGCCTCTGGCATGGCGGGCTTGAGTCTACCGAGTGACGCGCACGATATTGTAATTCTCGCTGACGGGGACGCTACTGGCGAACGCGCCGCGGTCATGACGGCGCGCCAATTGTACTGCGAAACACGGCGCGTCCGGATTGCCCGAGCACCATTGGGCACCGACTTCAACGATCTGCTCAGGGGCTGTCGGCCGACGGGTGTCGTGCCATGACAGAGGACAACGAACATCGGATTGCCGATCTCATTAATGATGCGGTTGACTTCGCGGCTTTGGGCCAGCCATTCGCGGGCGACGGCGCGCCATCGAAGCCAAAACTTTTAATCGAGAAGAACGATCCTCATCGGACCGTTGCGGCGCTTCGCGATATCCTGAGTGAGTGGAGCGACCTCTTCGACCGCGGCGCGCCGGTACGTTTGGTCACGGACCGTCAATCTGGGTCAATCACAACACGCCCAGTGTCGGCCGACAGCCTCGTGATCATGGCCCATCAACTTGCGCGCCCAGTTGAGCTAAAAATTGTGAAGGACAAGGAGCATGAGTGCAATGCTCGGTTTCCGCGTGCGTTAGCGGTTGCATATCTCGACTGGCACGGCGAATGGGCCTTACCCCCGCTCAACGGGATCACTTCGACACCACTCCTGCGGCCGGATGGATCGATTTTCAGCGCCGCTGTCAACGCCGGAGTAATTCTGCATCGGTTTGCCGGAGTAAAAGTGCGTCACTGTCGTTAAGCAAGAAGGGCCCCGATATCGGGGCCCTTCTTGCTTGTTGGTTCTCATTCTTCGGTGGCGGATGCCGGGGGTGGTTTGGACTTTGCCCGACGGGACCGGCTCTTGCTTTCGGCAAGACGGTAGCTGTCGCCGTTCATCTCCAGGATATGGACGTGATGCGTGAGGCGGTCGAGCAGGGCACCGGTAAGCCTTTCGGAGCCGAACACGGATGTCCACTCATCGAACGGCAGATTGCTGGTGACCATCGTTGAGCCGCGTTCGTATCTTTGCGAGAAGACTTCGAACAGCAGCTCGGCACCGGTTGGTGACAGCGGCACGTATCCCAGTTCATCGATGATAAGTAACTTGTAGCCTGCGAGTTGCCGCTGGAGGCGCAGCAGGCGCTTCTCATCGCGCGCTTCAAGCAGTTCGTGCACCAGGGAGGCTGCGGTGATGAAGCCGACCGACAGGCCCTTCTGGCAGGCGGCCAGCCCAAGGCCGAGTGCAATATGGCTCTTGCCTGTGCCAGAGTTACCGACGGCAATGATATTTTCGCGCCGTTCGACATAATCGGAACGTGCCAACTCCAGAACCGCCATCTTGTTCAGCGACGGCAGCGCCAGGAAGTCGAAGCTGTCGAGGCTTTTGACGGTCGGGAACTTGGCGGCCTTGATGCGGCGCTCCACCATGCGCCGCTCGCGGTCAATCATCTCCAGTTCAGCCAGGCGCATCAGATAGCGGGTGTGGTCGACACCTTCGGCAGCACACAGCTGTGCGACCTTGTCGTACTCGCGCAGGAACGTCGGCAGCTTGAGGGCCTTCAGGTGATGGGCAAGCAGGATCTGCGGGGTGTCGGTCATGCCGCCACCCCGGCCAACAGATCCATGTACGACCGGGCCGATGTTGTCGCGACTGTTGCCTTGGGCAGATACGGATAGACGCCCAAGTCGAGCCTTGGCGGGCGCCGTTCGATCCGGCACAGAACGAGATGTTTTATGGCATCAAAGCCAACCGCGCCGCGCTCGATGGCGTCACGCACGGCGGCGGCGACATCGTCCATCGTGAACGTCTCCATCAGGCGTAGAACCTGCACGAACTCGCGCTTGCCCTTTGCGCCCATGCGCGCTTCGAGCAGTCGGCGCAACGTAGCGAACGCCTCAGGCAACACCCAGCTGCTGAGTGGTGCGGCCTGATCCAGAGCGTTGGTCTTCTGTTCGAGCAAGGCCAAGTAATGCAGCGGGTTGAATACGAAGTCCTCGCGTTCATACGAACGCGGGTGCCGCGCAATAATCTCCGCGCCACATGAGATGACAACCTCATGGACATAACCACGGATCAGAACTTGTTGGTGCCCGTAGGCTGTCGGCACCGAATAGTCGTTCCTGCGGTACCGCACCAGCGACAGCGAGTTGACGCGGCCCGCTCGCTTGTCACAGGCATCGTAAGGTGCCGGCAACGGCTTCTGGAAGACGGCAAGGTCCCGCTCCAACCGTTCACCGATCGTACCCTCGCGACCGCGCAACCGGTCCCCCTGCCGCTGCCGGCAACACGCCAGCAGATGCGCGTTCAACGCCTCGAAACTTTCGAACACCGGGATCGGCACGAGGAAGTTGCGTCGCGCATAGCCGACGAGCCCTTCGACCTTACCTTTATCGTTGCCTTTGCCCGGACGACCGAACCGGTCCGTAAACAGGTAATGCGATTGCAGCTCGCTGAACACAGCTGTGCGCTGGCGGCGCCCATCGCCGAGAATGCGGGCAACCGCGATCTTGGTGTTGTCGTAGAGGATCGACTGCGGCACGCCTCCAAAAAACTGGAATGCTTTGACGTGACCGTCGCAGAAGGCTTCCGTTGTCTCAGCCGGGTAGGCCACGACAAAGATCGCGTCGGAATGCGGAAGGTCGATCGCCAGGAAGTGGATCTTGCGCTCAACACCGCCAATGATGCCGAGCGCTTCGCCGAAGTCGGCTTGCGCATGTCCAGGAGGATGGACCAATGGCACGAACATCTCTTGCGTCCGCTGGCGCCAACCCGCCACGTAGTCCTTCACGATCGTCATCCCGCCCGTGAAGCCATGTTCATCACGCAGCCGCTCGAATATGCGTTTGGATGTATGGCGCTGCTTCTTGGGGCGGTCTTTGTCGGCCAGCATAATCGCATCGATAACGCCGGTGAACGCATCAAGCTTGGGCCGAAATGGCGGCTTCGAACGCACATATCCCGGCGGAACCGAGAACTTCAGCATCTTGGCAACGGTTCTGGGATTGATCCCGAACCGCTCCGCCGCCGCCCGTGCGCTGATACCCTCAATCTGAACGGCGAATCTTACTCTCGCGTATAGCTCCACTCGCTTCATCCCCCAGCCCCCGCTGCCAACGCAGGCACAGAGCCTCTGTCTGCCGCACTTTTAGTCCGGCGCAACTGAACAAATCAGCCGCTTCTGTGAGGGATTATTGCTCCGGCGATTACAGTTCAAATCTGGCCCCCGCAACAAACTTATCTTTATAATCAATGATTTAGAAATTGGATTTGCTCGCTCTGTCGGGCTGAAATACACTGGCACATAACTTCCACAATTTGGCACACTCCAGCTGGTGTGAGAGCCGTGGCAGATACTCATAAGATTCTGGGTGGCAAAGTCTCGGTGTATAGACGAGACGGCAGTCCACACTGGCAGTGCTATACCTATCTCGAAGGTAAGAAGCGCCGTGCGACTACGAAGGAAGAAAACCTTGGCCGTGCCACGGAGGTCGCTGAGGACTGGTATCTGACGCTGCGCGGCAAGCAGCGGCGGGGCGAACTCATCGCTGAGAAGACCTTTAAACAAGCCGCCGACCTGTTTGTGCGCGAATATGAGGTGATCACAAAAGGGGAGCGCAGCCCGAAGTGGGTTGAAGGCCATAAAGCTCGCCTGCGGCTTCACCTAGTACCGTTCTTAGGCGGCGCAGGGCTGTCTCAAATTACAGCCGGCAAGGTACAAGAGTATCGTGTCGAGCGGCTCAATAATCCATACAACGGCAAACCACCGTCATATTCCACCTTGCACGATGAGATCGTGACGTTGCGCCTCGTCTTGAAGGCCGCTGTGCGTCACGACCGGCTCGCTCATCTCCCGGACTTATCTGCTCCGTACAGAACCTCAGGCAAGGTGGCGCACCGGGCATGGTTCTCGCCCGAAGAATACCGCATTCTGTACACGGCGACCCGCGAGAATGCTCGCCGGGTTGCCGGCACGCGGCACGCATTGGCCGCCGAACAGCTCCACGACAAGGTGTTGTTCTTGGCCAGGGCACTAAATCGCTGCGCGATACGGGGATGCTCGCTCCACTCTCGATCAGATGCAGTTGGAAGAGACGAACATCGTCGGCGGTGGCCGTGTCTGGCGAGCGGCCGAGCCACACCGCAAAGCGTTTGCAACTGCCGATGTGATTGCGCTGGCTCTCGCGCCCAAGGTTGCGCGCAGCCATGTCTTCAATCATGCGCTGGCGCAGCGGGGTGACGGCGATGTCGGTACTCATGGGGAACTCCTGTCGATCAAGTTTGAAAACCTCGATCTTCAGGACAACGCCCCCGCCTGCCTCGCCACGATCTCAACGATGGTTACTGCGAGCACCCGCTGCCCCAACGCGGCCAGGTATCACGCAGCGATTTAGTGCATTGGTGGTAGTTCAGACTTTTCGACCGTTTGCCAGTGGCTCTTCGTGACCCTCGAGCGGCCCTGAGCAGTTGCAGTACGCGCCGGTCATCGTCCAACGCACGGCGGAGGAAGCGGTCATCCGGTGCCGTCACAGCTCACGGTTGCCAGAGCCTTGTCGGCGGGACCGAAATGCCTTCAGAAGCGGACACACCACGTTCTTCAGCTTGGCTGCCCTCACCGGAAGTCACGAGACATGCTTTTCGTTGTTTTGGTCATCGCGATTTGGGGAAGTGGGACTGTTCAGCTCGCATAATTAGTAGGAACTGCCGCAGTAGGAGTTTCGGATAGCCCCCAGCCATAAGACTGCAAAACTCCTACAAAGATGTTGCCGGTCAGTTGCAACGGTCTGAAGTTTTCAGCACCACTAAATTCGGAGGCAAAAAAGAGTTGCTCGTGACTTCGTAGCCATCGTCAAACGGGAAAATCATTGCGGCCCGCATTTACGTATTACGATCTGGAGACAGCTCCCCACAGAGCCGCTTGAGTGCTTCGGAGGTGTCCATACGATCAATTTTGATCTCGATCAGGATTGGACCGTCGTTCGCCATGCGCGCGGCACGCAGTGCCTCCTCAAGTTCATCTTCTGTCGCGACGCGCCGCCCCCAACCGCCACCGAAAACTTCGGGCAGCTTGTGATAGGCCCAAGGTTGGATGTCATTATAAGGTCCTTCATGGATCATGCGCTCGGTCGTGTAGCCGTCATTGTTGATCAACAGGATGATCGCGTTGGATTTCCGGCGGCAAAGCGTCGAGAGTTCCTGGGCAGACATCTGAAATGCACCATCACCGATGAGGCTGAGCGGTCGGCGGGACGGATCTGCAACGGCTGCTCCCAGGGTGGCGGGCAACGCATAGCCAATCGACAGATAGAATGCCTGTCCAATGAAACCGACGTCGTGATGCATCACCAGATCCGCTGCTGCGAAG
>LOEV01000004.1 GCA_001516065.1 Alphaproteobacteria bacterium BRH_c36 | reverse complement strand
GGACCGCCGCGCGAAAGGCGAGCGCGATCATGCCGGCGAGCCCGGCACAGAGGCCGCCGATATTGCGCAGGAGCCCGGCGATCCCGCTTGCCAAGCGCTCGGTGACGAGATTGCCGCCGAAGGCACCGATACCGAGCAGGAGGAACAAACCGCGCAGCACACTGCCGATGATCAAAAAGCTCGTGCCGTAAAGCAGCGCGAGCGCGAACAGGCGCAGCCGTCCAAAGCTGTCGATCAGGTCAGCGAGTGCCTGATCGAGACCAAGTCCGTAGGCGAGTGCCCATGGCGCTATGATGGCGGCGGCAGCGAAGATCAGCCCGCCGCTGACATCCGGGAAATCCCTGTCTGTGTGCATCACTTTCATTCGATGAACCTCCCGCGCCATGTGAGCGCCGGGCATTCACTGAGCGTGATCCCGCGCCACTTGAAATAAATGCGCTTGCGGCTGAGCGGCGTCTGGTAATGACAGACCGTTGAGACGCCATGCTCGTACCAGCCGGCACCGACATTGATGCCGGGCTCCGCCCAGGCGAGCAGTGCCGCAAGCGTGAAATAGATCAGCGCCGGTGCCGGGCGCATGACCCAGCCAAGCAACCGGGCGGCACTGCCCCAAAGCGTGCGCACCGGTACCGTCCAGTGCAGGGAGGGCGTCCCCGCACGGTAAGGATTAGGATTGAACAGGCCGCGCAAAGCCGGCCGCTGCCAGTAAGGCGTTTTGGCGAGCAGCACCGGCTTGAGATTGTCGATCATGACAATCTGCTTGCTTGCCGCCATGCTCAGCACCTCTTCGGGTGTGACCAGCGGCCGGCGTGCCGGGCTCTTCGAGACCTGGCCGTAAGCGTTCTTGCTTTCGCTTTCGACCGTGCCGGCACCGCACAGATCGGAGATGTGCCGCGCCGTCTCCATGTCAGCAGCAGCGAGCCACTGCTTGAACGAGGCGTTCGATAGGAAGCTCTGCCACTGATCGCCGTAAATCTGTTTGAGCTGGTTGACGTCCTGGATGATCGGCCACAGCCAGACCCGGAACTTGCGCAGCGTGGCAAGCCCGGTCGCGATCCGGTCCATGCGTTTCATGGCCGGAAACTCATCAAGGACGAACAGCACCTTCTCACGGGCGAGCGGCGCGCGCTGCATCTCCCATAGCGCGACCGCGATGGCGAGCCGCGCATAGGCGGCGTGGGTGTCGAGATACTGGAGCGGAATGACAACAGCGACGATGCCGCCGGCAAGACGCTTGCCGCTCTTGCTGCCCTTGAGGATCGAGAAGTCGGCGCTTGAAGTCGCGAGTGCCGCCTTCATGACCGGATCGTCCAGAAAGTTGGTGTCCTGCTTCATGGTTGAAACGATCGCGGAAAATTCTTCCGGCGCCTGATCCTTGCGCCGGATCATCTGCACGGCCTCGCCTGTGATCAGGCCGCCGGCCGCGCGGTTCTCCGCCATCGCGGCGATGACGTCGTTCCAGCGCGTTTCATCAGCGGTGATGAATTCGCGTAAGGTGACAAGCGTGCGCCGCTCAGCGTCTTCGGTTGTTACGATATGCATGATGAAAGCGCGGATCGCGTTCTGCGCTTCATCCTTGAAGAAGGCTGCGCTGCCGCCATCGCGCGGGCCGCGTGCGACGATCATCTCGGCGATTAGCGCGGCGTCGCTGGAAAACGTATCCGCCGCCGGATCGAGGATCGCGAGCGGATTGAAAGCATGTGCCGGCAGCGCCCACGGCGCTTCCGCGTGCAGCTTCCACGGATTGAGGACCTGCACTTCATAGTTCTTCGCGCGCCAGGCCTTGATCGCGATCGCGGTGTTTTCACCGCCGGGATCGCACAGGAAAATAAAGGGATGGCGCAGCAGGTTCGGGATGATCGCGCATGTGCCTTTGCCGCGCCCGGTCGGCGCGACAGTCAGCGCATGGCCATCGCCGTCATAATGGACGGGCAGAAGCCCGGTCCAGTCACCGGCTATTAGTCCCTTTGCACGGAACAGGTTTTTGGCGCTCGCTGTCCACAGCGGCAGCCAGCCCGCCGAGCCAAAAGTCGTGGATGACTTCTTTGTGCGCCAGCGCACGAGGGCTGCAAGGGAGACACCGGCGAGAAGATATGGAATGATTGTGCTCATGACCGGCAGGATGAACCTTGCCGGATGAGAACTATTGGTCACGAGCTGGTCAAAATGGTACCGCGCCCAGCACAGAAGGCAGAGAACGCTGCCCCGAAGAACCGCTTTGATCGCGAAGACCGCGAGCGGCTGCGTGATAATCTGATCGCTTACATGGAGCGGCGCAGTATCGGCGTGCCAACACTGCAAAAAGAAATCGCGATCGCGAACGATGTCAGTCTCGATCGCATTCCGCTCAGCACGCTCCAGCGCTTTCTATCAAACACCCACCGGACGAATGACGCCTTCGTCCGGCTCTGCCATGTCTTCGCGCAGGACTTCCCCGCCGATGATCCGGTCGGCCGGTTCGCGGGCGAACTGAAGAGCTTCTTTGCTCCGGCCGCCATGGCGGCGGAAGAGGACACGGCCACAGCGGTGACGCTGCCGGCGCGCCTGCATGGCTATGCCACCGATGCCCTCCTGAAGAAGAGCAAACCCGACAAGGTGCAAAGTGCACCAGGCGCCGCCTTCATCGTCAAATTCGGCGCCGCGCGCGACTCCATCCGCTATGCCGAGCTTGAATGTGCCGGTCCGGCCGGGACCGTTCCGGTCCGCGAGCGTCTGCTGAATTGGGGGCTGCGCGGCGACCCGCCGGATGATCCCGAGATCGCGCGCGCCTATGAAGGCGCCGCAATTCTGAGCGGCGCAAGCGCGGTCATTATCCTGCGCAATCTGCTCACGCGCAGACCGCGCACTTATTTCCTGCGCAGGGACGATGAGGGAGTCTTTGTCGGCAGCGGCAGCGAAACCGCTACCGCGCTCGACACGCCCCTAGATGGCAGTGTGGTCGATACCGTGAAAGTGAAATTCACGCCCGAAGAATTGGGGGGCTAAGACGGGCTATGGCAGACCAGCGCAGACCCGGCCGATCGGCCGCGAAATCCGCAAGCGCCGAAGCGCACGCGCGCAACATGGACCTGTTGCGCGCCGCCTATGATGCCGATCTGGCCGGTCTCATAGGCGCGCTCGAAGCCGGTGCCGATGTCGATACTGCCGATCAGGAGACCGGCCTTACAGCGCTTCATATCGCCGTTGGCATGAATAATCTGGCTATGACGCAGGCTCTGGCCGAGTCCTGGTCAGCCTCTTTCGGCCCCGACCGCAGTGGCCGGTGGCCGACCGTCATTGCCGCGCAATGCCGTGTCGGTGATGCCATGTCAGACTATATCGTCAGCGAGGAAGCCGCATGGCTTGCACGGAACGAAAGCGCATAAGTACTGTTGAACTGATCCAGACTTTGCGGGCATGTTTCGGAGTGCAGCGGATTCGTCTGTCAATTATTTGCGCTACCCGGTTCAGTCCGCCGTAACTCCCGTGTATCATGGGGTTATGGTAGATATAGAGCTGTACAAGATGTGCGCGGTCATACCGCGCCACCTTGGCAAGGGGGCTAAAAAGCCGCCCCCGTTGCATCCCCCGCTTGCTGCACCGCCATATTGCGGCGCAGGAACCGTTCCGCCGGTTCAGCACGGTTCCGCGTCTTGTCTTTTGGACATACGCGGCACCACGCGTGACCTTCCAGCCACGCGCGGCAAATGGGAGATCGCGCTCTCCCCTTTGAACCCCATCCCCCGGATGGAGAATTCTTTCTCCCTCCGGCCACCCATCGACCAGGACCGGGAGACATCCTCTCTCCCCCTGGACCGTCCCATAGGCCACCGTTTCGCCGTTGGAGCACGACCGGGACTTGCGCGTCCCCGTCCCACGCATGGCCGCCATTTGCCGGGGGGCAGTCATGGCAGGTAAGACAAGCGGATCGGAAACCCGCCAACGCACCGCCGTGCTACAGGCGCGCTTTACCGAAGCGGAAGCCGGCGCCATCCGGGCCAGCGCGGAGCGCGCCGGGATGAGCATCGGCACCTATATCCGCTCAGCCTTACTGGAGACAGAGCCTCCCCGTGCCACCAGGCGGCCTACGGTCAACCACAAGGCGGTTTCCCGTTTGCTCGGAGAGCTTGGACGCGTCGCCGAGGCCTTCCGGCAGGCAGCAGAAGCTGCTGATCAGCGGCAATCTCATGCGCTGATCGATGCGGCGTCCCGTGATCTTTCCGAGCTGCGCACGGTCTGCTTTGAGGCGCTCGGGCGCGAGCCGTGATCCTCAAAGGCAACCAGCGTTCCGGCGGCGAGGACCTCGCCAGCCATCTCATGAATATCTACGATAATGACGCGATGGAGCTGGTCGCGGTACGCGGTACTGTCGCGCAGGATTTGCACGGCGCCTTCGCCGAGTTCGAGGCGATGGCGACCGGCACCAGATGCAAGCAGCCGCTCTACAGCCTCTCGATCAATCCGTCTGAGCCGATGAGCCGCGACCAGTACCTTACCGCCATCGATCGCGTCGAGGATAAGCTGGGCCTGTCCGGTCAGCCGCGCGCGATCGTCATGCATGTCAAAGAAGGCCGCGAGCACTGCCATGTCGTCTGGTCGCGGATCGATACCGTCAACATGAAGGCGGTCCAGCTTTCCCATGATCACCAGAAGCTGCGAACCGCCGCGCAGGCACTGGCGCAGGAGTTCGGCCACGAGCTGCCCGATGGTCTTGCGAAAAATCGCGGCGCACAGCGCTATGACCAGCTTGCGCAGGTCATCAAGACAACCGAGCAGGCGCAGGCCGAGCTCTCCGGGCTCGATGTCACCCACCGCCGCGCTGACATCACCGCCGCCTTTGAAGGCGCCGAGAACGCACAAGGCTTCATCGACGCGCTTTGGGAGCGCGGCTATCAGCTTGCCCGTGGTGATAAGCGCGGCTTCGTCGTTATCGACCGGGCCGGGCAGGTGCACGCCCTTGCCCGTGAAGTGAACGGGGCGCGGGCCAAGGACGTGCAGGCGCGGCTTGCGCCGCTGAAACCCGAGGACTTGCCGAGCGTCGAGGAAAC
>LOEV01000003.1 GCA_001516065.1 Alphaproteobacteria bacterium BRH_c36 | reverse complement strand
CCCGCCACGCCCGCTCCGGCCGCCCCAGGTGTGCCGTTGACGATAAGAGGCCGGCGGTGATGAGCGCCAGCGCCAGCCCGAGACCGATGAAGCCTAGCGCCCAGTCGGGCGGGAAACCGCCCAGCGCCGACGCCATCGCCAGCCAGACGAGAAGGCCGTAACCGGCGCCCGAGGCGGTCGTGAAGAAGATGACGGAGTAGGCGGGATGCATGGGTGTCTCGTATCCGGCGAAATCTGCGTGGTGAACAGGGCACGGCCTACGCCGCTAGCGCGACAGCATTTTGTCGGCCCAGGCGAAAAACGAAGAAGCAAGGTCGCCGCCGCCGCTGTGATCGGGGGCTTCGACGGCGGGCTGGAACGTGCTGGTTGTGGAGTCCCGGCGAGCGCGAGGCGGCAGGTACTTGTTGACCGGCTTGTACCCCATTTCCGGCATCAGGTCGTAGCCGCCACGCTCCGCGACCAGTTTCGAGACGGCACTGTCGGGATCGCCGATGTCCCCGAAGTGGCGCGCCCCCGTCGGGCAGGCGCGCACGCAGGCGGGAACGCGGTCCTCTGCGGCTAGATGCGTATTGTAGATGCGGTCGACGCACAGCGTGCACTTTTTCATGACGCCGTGATTTTCATCGTACTCGCGCGCTCCGTAGGGGCAGGCCCATGAACACAGCTTGCAGCCGATGCACATGTCCGGATTGACGAGCACGATGCCGTCTTCGGCGCGCTTGTAGGACGCTCCCGTCGGACACACGGTAACACACGCCGGCGTCTCGCAGTGCAGGCATGAGCGCGGGAAGTGGACGGTGCGGCCCGTTTCTCCTTCGCCCACTTCATAGCCGTGAACGCGATTGAGCCAGCTCCCGTGCGGATCAGCGCCATAAGGATCTATGTCGGACAGCGGTGCGGAGTAACCGCCTGTGTTCCACTCCTTGCAGCTTGTCACGCACGCCTGACATCCAACACAGATGTCGAGGTCGATGACGAGGCCGAGTTTCTTCTCTGTCGTCTGCGGCAGGCTCGTCATTTCCGGCCCTCCCGGAATTCGGCGCCGAAGCTCAAAACATCCGGCTTATCCATCTTGAAGGGTTGCTTGACCGGCTCGAACCGCGGCTCGGTTTCGTTGGCGCCGTCGGCTTTCTCGATGTTCACGCGCAGGTCGAACCATGCCGCCTGCCCGGTCACCGGATCCGAGTTCGAATAGCGGTAGCCCCCGCCGCCTTCCGGCAGCAGTTCGGAAATTAGGTGGTTGAGCAGGAAGCCCTGGTTGGATTCTGGCGAGTCGTCGCTGAGCCCCCACGATCCCTTGCGCTTGCCAATCGCGTTCCAGGTCCAGATCGTGTCGCGGTTGACACCGTCCATCAGGCGCACCTGGCATTTCACCCGACCGATCGTCGAGGAAACCCACACCCAGTCATCGTCCTCGATGCCGTGTTCCCGGCCGAGATCGCGGTGAATGTAGAGTCTGTTCTGCGCGGTGATCTGCCTGAGCCAGGCATTCTGCGAACCCCACGAGTGATACATGTGCATCGGCCGTTGCGTGATGGCGTGGAGCGGGAAGGTCCCCTGATCCACCATGTCCTCCTCGAACGGCGGATACCAGAACGGCAGCGGATCGAAGTACGTGTCGATCCGCGCGCGATGGCTTTCTGGCGGTTGCAGTTCGCCGTGGCCTTGCGCCGCCAGCCGAAACTTCTGCAAAGGCTCAGCATAGAGCTGGAAGATCACCGGGTTCGTCTCGACCCGGAAGCCCATTTCAAGCGCCCACTCCATGTAGTCGCGGTTGGCGTGCCGGAAATAGGCCATATGCGGCTCGATTTCATGCGCGAAGAAGGAGCCGTTTTCCAGGTAGCGATTGAGCTGATCGGGATTGGGCGCACCCCGTCCGGTCTTCGTTCCGTCTTCGCCGCGCCAGCCGGCGAGTGGGCCGATGCCCGGTTTGCGTTCGTGATTGACCATATAGTCGGGATAGCCGCCGGGGTATTTGGGCGAGCCGTCATTGTTGACGAAGCCCGGCAGTTTCAGCCGCGCCCCCAGATCGATCACGACTTCCTGGAAGCCGCGCACGTCGCGGTCGGGTTTGACGACTGGATGGCGGATGCAATCGGCGGCCATTTCCGCAGTCGAGATCGGACGGTCCAAGAGCGAGATGCAGTCCCAGCGTTCGAGGTAGGTTGTGTCCGGCAGGATCAGGTCCGCATACGGCACCATCTCGGAGTAGTAGGCATCCGAGTAGATGATCTTTGGGATCACGTACTCGCCCTTTTCGTCCTTGGCCGTCAGGTGCTGCAGCGTGCCGGGAATATTCATCGACGAGTTCCAGGCCATATTGGCCATGTAAAGGAACAGCACATCGATGGAGTAGGGGTCCTTCTTGGCCGCGTTGTTGATGACCATGTGCATCAGCCCGTGCGCCGACAGCGGCGCGTCCCAGCTGAAGCCCTTGTCGATCCGGCTCGGCTTGCCGTCGTCGTCCAGCAACAGGTGCTGCGGGCCGAGCGGGAAGCCGAGATGCGGACCGCCCAGCGGCTCCAGCGGCCGGATCGTCTGCAGCGCCCCGTGCGGCACCAGCCATGGCGGCACCTGCTTGGGATAGGGAGGCTTGTAGCGGAATCCGCCGGGGCAATCGATCGAACCGAGAAGGACCTGCAGGATGTGGATCATGCGGCAGGTATGAAACCCGTTAGAGTGGGCCGAGACACCGCGCATGGCATGCATGGAGATCGGCCGCCCGATCATTTTTTCATGCCGTCGTCCCGTCCAGTCTGTCCACGGATGATCGAGCACGACTTCCTGCTCGAAGGCCACTTCGGCGAGTTCCCGCGCGATGCGGCGCATCTGTTCGGGCTTGAGCCCGGTCTGCTCGGCCACCGCCTCGGGGCTGTATTCGTCGCTGAGGAAGCGTTCGGACATCAATTCGAAGACCGGTCGCGCTGTGCGCCCGTCGGCCAGTGTCCGCACGCCTGTAAGCGCCGGCGATGCATCGGGGGTCAAAGCGTGAGCGAGGCCGCCCGACTTTTTGTCGAACAGCATCGGTACGCCTTTTTCGTCGCGCACGAACAGACCATGGTCGGCGGCGCCCGGATCCTGAATGACGAGCCAGGGTGCGTTGGTGTAGCGGACGAGGTAATCGAGATCGATCGTCCGGTTGGCGAACAACTCGTGGATCAACGCCCCGACGAACAGCCCGTCCGTTCCCGGCCGGATGCCCACCCACTCGTCGGCAACCGCATTGTAGCCGGTGCGCACCGGGTTGACCGCGACGATTTTTGCGCCCCGGCCCTTGAGCTGCCCGATGCCGATCTTGATCGGATTGGAGGCGTGGTCCTCGGCAACGCCAAACAGCATGAAGTACTTGGTGTGCTCCCAATCGGGATCGCCGAATTCCCAGAAGGCGCCGCCGATGGTGTAGAGCCCGCCGGCCGCCATGTTGACCGAGCAGAAGCCGCCGTGTGCGGCATAGTTCGGCGTCCCGTACTGCAGGGCCCAGTAACCCGTGAGGGATTGGCTCTGGTCGCGGCCGGTGAAGAAGGCGAGCCGCTTGGGATCGGTCGCACGGACGTTGGCAAGCCAGTAGGTCGCCGTGTCGAGCGCCTCCTCCCAGGAGATTTCCTTGAACTCGCCCGATCCCCTCGGTCCGACCCGCTTCATCGGTGCTCTGAGGCGCGCGGGCGAGTAGTGCTGCATGATTCCAGCCGAGCCCTTGCCGCACAACACGCCCTTGTTGACCGGGTGGTCGCGGTTGCCCTCGATGTAGCGGACCTTGCCGTCCTTCAGATAGACTTTGATGCCGCAGCGGCACGCGCACATGTAGCAGGTGGTGTACTTGATTTCGTCGGCCGGGTTCCGCGAAAGCTCTACTGTTGGCTCGCCATCGCCCCGCGCACGTCCTGCGCCTCCAAGATCGCCGCCTCTCCTGCTGCTCATTCATCCTCCCATGACCATGCCGGCCTTAGTTACTCTCTATGGCGCGGGTTGCACCGTGCCTTTCGAGAAACGATTTTGGCCGGCGCAAAGCCTAACCGGTCAGTGGCGATGGTGCTGCGAAACACTCGCCCATGTAAATTGCGCGGCGTCTATCGGTACATTGAGAAGCCTCCGAGTTTGCAACTCGTTGTCGTCTCGCTCCGTCCACACATGCGACTACGACCTTTCTTGCAGCCGTCGATCTGTCGTCCACGCGACAACCGCGTGATATTTCAGATTTCATTCAATCCTCGGTCCGCCATCGCGTGCGCTGGACGAAGACGACCGTCGCCAGCGGCGCCAACACCGAAATCAACGCCACCACGATCAGCAGCCAGCCAAGGCTCGTGTAGTCGGAAGCGACCTCGATGACCCCCGTATCCCGGTTCTTCACTTCCCGTGTGACGATAAAGACCTCGTTGAGATATCGGGTCATGAGGCTGCTGGCAGAGAGCGCCAGATTGGTAAACGAGGCCATCACCGCAAAGAACGTCGCCTTGAGATTTTCCGGGGCGTTGCGCGCGATCCAGGCAAGCATCGGGATCATCGCGACCTGTCCGAGCGGAGATTCTATCGCCGTATCGAGGATCGCGATGAAGCGCGCATCCACAATTCCGCCTGTCAGCGGTGCGGTCCAGTTCTGAATACCATAGTAGAGACCGATGTTCGGCAGCGCGAGCAATCCGGCGGCCACCGTTAGCAGAACGACGATGTAGGCGATCGTCCTCGATGCCATCAGCGGCCGTAGCACGATCATGCCGACAAGTGTCAACAGCGAGGTTATTAGCGTCAGGACGGACAGGAACTGCTGATCGAAGTCGAGCACATCAATCTCGAACCATGTCAATCCCGGCCCCGGTAATGGTGTCGCACGGAAGACGAAAATGATGAGCGCCGTGCCGAAAAGAGCGAGCGCCTTGGCCCGATCTAGTGACTTCGATAGCTGATACATCAGCGCCAGCACGATCCCCATCGATGCCGCGAAGACGATTTCCTGTCCGAAAGGGACTTCGCCGAGGCCGATGACAAGGGTGACCGCGACGAAACCTAGGCCGCCAATGAAGTACCACGGGTTGGGTTTGGTCGGCTCGCCTTCCGGTTCGAGCAACGCCTCGGCTTCCTCCGCCGATAGGCCGCTGGCGATCAATTGATTGCGGCTACGACGCTTGAGGAAATAGGCAAGGGCGACCCCGCTCACCGAGACCAGCGGTATCGCCAGCGCAAACAGATAGATCTTGCCGTAGATTTCCGCCTTCATGGCTTGGCTCATGGTCTCGACGCCGGCGAACATGACGATATTGAGAACGGCGACGAACACGAGCCCGGAAATCAAGGCGATACGCCCAAGCGTCTGCATCGTGGTGTGCAGCGTCTTTGAGACGTCTTCGGGGATGGGCTGACCCGAGCCATCGACGCGCGGCACCGCTTCCACAGACATCGCGTCGGCGACTGCATCCTGGATGACGTAGCCCGCTGGCGCCAAAAGGACGCTCAAGACATACCAGGCCTCCGCCGGCATGATCCCCCGCATCGAATCGGGGTACGTGATTAGCGCGTACATGATTGCGAGGCTTGCCGCGATGAGGGCCGCGCCGAAATACACGAGCAGCGCCTTCCACCGCCAGATGATATCGACAAGATGGCCGAGCGGCATCTTCAACGCCCACGGCAGCCCCGCCCAGAACCCAAGCCCCGCAAGGAAGGCCGCCGAAAGCCCTAGGTATTCCTTGACGAAGAAAGTTCCGACGATCGCCGTCAGTCCCGAGATGCCGAACGCGAAATAGACCATCAGCGGCGGCAGGAAGGACCACCTCACCTGACGCGAGAGATCGAGAAAGGTTCGATCGAACCACTCCGAAACCGCTGTCGGCATGCTCCCCCCTGGTCGAAGGACAGTCAGTGCGCGATGTTGACCGCGCGATTAGCTTCGAAATCGGCTGACCAGGCAATGCCCGTATTCTGGATTGGACGCTTGCTTATGGACGAAGGTTCTTCGAGCGTAGGTGAATCAGCCACAAATACAGAGTCGGCGGGCGCACCGGCGATGTGGCCCAAGACCAGGCGTCGCAGCCGGAACTTTGGCGCCCGACGATACAGCAGAGGCACTGATAACAAAAAGTTATACAAGTCTCCGGTCTTTCGGTGTTGCTGACCGGTATGGGCTTCACTACCTGTATAACAACAAATTCTGGAATGCGAATATGTAATGTTTCGGAAGCGATGCTCTAAGCCGGGGATTGGCGCAAAGCAGTCGGAACCGCAATAAGAGGATGAGAGCCATGACGAACTACCCTGTCGATATGTCGGTAAAGCCGGACGTCAAAGGATTTTTCGACGAGGCGACCAACACCATCTCTTACGTCGTCAAGGATCCCGCAAGCACCGCCTGCGCCGTGATCGATTCAGTGATGGATATGGATTACGCCGCCGGCCGCATTACTTATGATCACGCCGATCAGATTATTGCCGATATCGAGGCGCGCGGCCTTGAGCTGCAGTGGCTGATCGAGACCCACGTCCACGCCGACCACCTCTCAGGCGCTCCCTACATCCAGGCAAAGCTCGGCGGAAAAATCGGGATCGGTCGCAACATCAAGATCGTCCAGGACACCTTCGGCAAGATCTTCAACGAAGGCACCGACTTCCAGCGAGACGGCAGCCAGTTCGACCGACTGTTCGACGACGCGGACACCTACCGGATCGGCACCATGCCGGCGTTCGCCATGCTTACACCGGGGCATACGCCGGCGTGCATGACGCACGTCATCGGCAACGCTGCGTTCGTCGGGGACACGCTGTTCATGCCCGACGGCGGCAGCGCACGCGCCGACTTCCCCGGCGGCGATGCGGGAACCCTCTATGATTCGATTCAGAAAGTACTGTCGCTGCCCGACGAGATGCGGCTCTTCATGTGCCACGACTACGGCCCGAACGGTCGCGAGATCCGCTGGGAAACGACGGTCGGCGAAGAAAAGGCGCACAACATCCACGTCGGTGGCGGCAAAACCAGGGATGAGTTTGTCAAGTTCCGCACCGAACGCGACGCCCAGCTCGCCATGCCGAAACTGATCATTCCCTCGTTGCAGATCAACATGCGCGGCGGCAAGCTTCCACCCGCCGAAGACGATGGAAAAACCTACCTCAAGGTGCCTGTCAACAAGCTCTGATGCTGTGGATCTGAGATGAATTGGAAGCGGCCCGCAATCTTTGTCGAAAACCAAGCCTGAGAGCTGCCGTATCCCTCCCGGTGGAGAGGGACTGAATCGGCCGGCGGTCGAAGAACTCGCCAGCCGCCCGCGCGGCCGGTCTTGAAATGCGCTATTGGCCAGTGGCGCCCGGCAAAGTCAGCGACGGGGACCCAGAAAAATTCGAAAGCTATCCATGAAGCGTCGCCGAAGCCGGTTTTGGCCTACTGCCGCCCCAGCGCCAGCTCGGCGATGCTATCGGGACTTTCGCAGACCCGTTCTAGGACGAAAGGATGTGCGATTTTGCGGCGCTCCTGCTGGTCTGGAGCCTTAACAGCATCTATTGGGAGGGCGAGTCCTGCGCGGGGGCAGGGAAGCGGAACAGAGGAACAGCGAAAATGGCGGCCTTTACAACTCTCGATGACGTCGATCTGGCAGGAAAGCGCGTTCTCGTGCGCGTCGACATCAACGTCCCGATCATGGACGGCCGCGTCTCCGACGACACCCGCATCCGCGCCATAGTCCCAACGGTGCGCAAGATAATCGACGCCGGCGGCATCCCGATCCTGATCGCCCATTTCGGAAGACCGAAGGGACAACCCAGTCCCGAACTCTCCCTCGAACAGCTTTGCGCGCCCCTGGCGCAGGCAATCGGGGCTCCTCTCAAGTTCTCCAAAGCCGTCCATCCCTCCGGAGCCTACGCCGACGTCGCGGCGCTGCAGCCCGGCGAAGTGCTGCTTCTCGAAAACATCCGCTTCAATCCGGGCGAAGAAGCAAACGACCCCGAATTTGCCGAACAACTTGCCGAACTGGGCAATGTCTTCGTCAACGACGCCTTCTCCGCCTCGCACCGCGCTCATGCCTCGACCGTAGGCATCGCCAAACTGCTGCCTGCCGTCGCCGGCCGCCAGATGGAGGCCGAGTTGACGGCACTTGAGAAGGCGCTTGCCACGCCGCAGCGGCCCGTCATCGCAGTCGTTGGCGGCGCCAAGGTCTCGACAAAGCTGGACCTGCTTGCCAACCTCATGAACAAGGTCGATCAGATCATCATCGGCGGCGGGATGGCCAATACGTTCCTCGCCGCCCAAGGCAAGCCTGTCGGCAAATCACTGTGCGAGCACGATCTCCTCGATACGGCGCGCGACATCATGGCCAAGGCCAGCGCCGCCAAATGCGAACTCGTGCTGCCGCTAGACGTCGTTATCGCCCGTGAATTCGCCCCCAACGCTCCGCACGAAACGGTCGCCGCCGATTCCTGCCCTGCGGATGCGATGATCCTCGACGCCGGACCTGCATCGATTGAGGACATCTGCCGGCGCTTCGAATCCGCCCGCACGATAGTCTGGAACGGTCCGCTCGGCGCGTTTGAGTTGCAGCCCTTCAACGCGGCGACTTATACAGCTGCCCGGAAAGCGGGCGAGCTTGCCAAAGCAGGCCGCCTAATGGCTGTCGCCGGGGGCGGCGACACCGTGGCAGCCTTAAACGCCTGCGGAGCCGCAGACAACTTCACCTACGTATCGACGGCCGGCGGTGCGTTTCTTGAGTGGCTGGAAGGCAAGACATTGCCGGGCGTCGCCGCCCTGCAGAACCGTTGAGTGGGGAGGCCGCGATACTCGCCCAATCGATACTCGCCTAATCGAAACCGGCCCGCGCGAAACGGGCCGGCCACGGTTCATGGGCCGCTCGGCTCCTCTTGGTTCGCTCTTAGCGCTTGCTGAGCGAAAGTGAGCCGTGGCCCGATGCGCTCTTGAACGATACCGTCTGGCTGTTGCCACTGATGGAAACGTTGACGCGCCCGGAAATGTCATAGGCGCTATTATAGAAATCACCCACGTAACGCTCGGGATTGACCATCAACACTTCGCCGGTTTGCCGGATCTGTGCAGATGGCGACGCGCACACCGCCGACACGCCGAACACCTTGTCTGTCTGTTGCGAATAGGTCACGCGGCAGCGTACGGCCTCACGCTGTCCGTTCGACGGTTCGACATAGCCGTCGCCGCTCCAAGTACCGCCAATGGAACCGGCCAGGGAAGCGCTTGAATTACTGGTCATTGCCAGTGCGGCCAACGCCAGTGCAATGATATGATTTCGCAAGTATCGCTCTCCATTTGAACGTGCTTCGATGGTAATGCGACTTTCGTCAGAGGCCGTAAAGTAAAGGCTTCGTTTGAAAAAAACACCCTTGAGTTGGCCGCCGGGCCTGAATTCGTTGATTTCGCCGATCACGACTACGTGGCCGATCCCGCTTCCAGTCCCCGCTGAATGCACCGCTCGCCGAATAATGCGGCAGGTGGGCGGGAGGGTCGGAAATCCGGATGCAGCCGGTTGGGCTCCGGCCGCCATCGGCATAGGCGCCCACTGGGACGCCGCCGAGCCTGGCGGCTGTGCGGTTTACTCCGCGGCTGCCTTGCGCGGGGTTGCGGTATGGGGCCGCCAGATGCCGGTCAGGCTCCCCTCCATCAGGTAGAGCAGCCCGAGCCACGCGCCAAACCAGATCGAGGCCAGCGCCAGCGGCGCCGAAACCGCCAGCAGCGCGATGGCGCTCAAGCCCTGCCCGAAGGTACAGCCGAGCGCATACATGCCCCCGGTTCCCATCAGGAAGGCACCCGTAATCTGCCGCTTTGCTTCGACGGTGTCGTCATGGGTCTGCCAGCGCCATTCCCGCTTGTAGAGCGCGCCCGCGAATGCCCCCAGCAGTACGCCCACCGTACTGCCGATGCCAAAGGACAGCTGCGAAGCCGTCGATGTCATCGCGTACATCAAGGTCGCGCCGACCGGGTAGATGAACGTGTAGGACACGATCGGCTGGGGATCGAACGGATCATAGGCGATGTAGCCGGTACCCACCCATCCCGAGGCGATCACTAGGCCGACAAGCAACCCCCAGGCGATTCGGTTACGGTGACTGCGAAACGCCGTGTCCGAGAGAACCCATGCGATCAGTCCGAGGGCGATTGCCGGCGCGAACAGCTCGGCTGCAAGCCCGGTCAACTTTGCGAGAACGACATGAAGCCGCGGATCGGAAACAAGCTCCATTCGCAAGGTGAGAGGTTCGATAAACCACAGGTGGAACAATGCGGTAGGACCCGAGGCCGCCATGAAGGCGGAAAAGCCAAGGACAAAAAAGACCACCAAGGACTTGAGGTCTCCGCCACCGAGCCGCACGATTGTGCCAAAGCCGCAGGTTCCCACGAAGGCCATGCCGACGCCGAACATCAATCCACCCAGAACGATCGAGACCGGATTGAAACCGGTTGCGATGATGCGAGCTTGAGCGGGCTGGATGAGTCCGTAGAACTCGGCGGCGTAGACCCCGAGGATTGCCACGGCCATGGCAAGCACCCACATCCGCCAGCGCGTCGTATTCTGCGCGAACAGGGCGTCTTCGATCGCTGCGAGGGTACAGAATTTCCCAAGCCGCGCAGCCAGACCGAGGACGATCCCGCCCGCCAGCCCGACGGCAAAAGCCGTCACCGTCGCTGTCGTTTCCTCCATGACGCGCCCACTTTCCGGAGCTGCGGTTGGCCGCTCTCATGCGGCCTCTTACGAAGTCACTATCCCGGTTAGGCTTGTTCGACCTAGCGTTATCTACAACGTAGACACTTGTGGCCAAGCCCGCTCACCAATCAGCAACCGCCGTTGTTGGGTTTGCAGAACATTTCGTAGATCTGTTCGACCATGACCTTGGCACGCTTGTCGGCGATCGAATAGTAGATCATTTTGCCATCGCGCCTGGCATCGATGAACCCCTCGATGCGCAGACGGGCAAGCTGCTGGGATACCGTCGGCTGCCGCAAAGACAGCAAGTCCTCGAGTTCCTTCACGGATTTTTCCCCGCTCGCCAGATAGCAAAGGATCATCAATCTGGCTTCGTGCGCCAGCGCCTTCAGAAAATCGGTCGCGAGTTTCGCATTTTCAGCCATTTCGTCGAGTTCCGACTCGTCTTCGAATTTTGCGCGGTCCAGCATATCGGTCTGTCTTTCGGTCATCGTCCGGCCTCAGCCTCGATGGGGCCTGCGGGTTTCAGCTTGGCCAGAAGATCGCCGAGCATCACCCAGAAGAAATCCTCACCCGGGTAGCCCTGGATCCGGCCGATCTCTTTGCCACTGCTCACGAGAATGAACGTCGGCGTGAAGTAGGACGGCTTCAGAAAGCCAAGATCACGCGGCAGCGGACCGTGCACGTCGACCCGTCTCAGCGGTGCAAAGCGGCCCTCCGGCGTTTTGTGATAAAGGCCACCGATCTCTTGCAGCCAGCGCTCGCACCAGCCGCAGCCGTCTTCTTCCATCATGACGAGCTGGGTAGATTCGCGACTATTGGCCATGTCGCCCGCCGCACCTGCCGGAATGGCGGCCACAAGTGACCAGAGCAACACATTGGAAAAAAGCGAGCGCATTGAGGAGCCCTTGTGGCGGACACATCATCTCAGCGAGATATGAGCAGCCCTGTTTGGCGGACACATCATCCCTGTAAGATATGAGGAGCCCTTGTGGCGGACACATCATCTTAGCAAGATATATCGAGAAATGCATGCGTTACGATTACATGTCTGATGATTGTCGAAAAGGCCGAGTCGGACAGGCATCGCCCGGCCGCGATAACGCGATCAAACAGAGCCACCCATGAAAGTTATCCGCCACGCATTCAAAGATGCGAATTGGTTATTGTTTCACGCCCAGCAGTGCGCTAATGTCGCACGATAGAAGGATATAAAACATAAGGGAGGGCGCACATGAAGCGCGTGCTTTGTGCAGCAACCGCGGGCCTTTTGGCCGTAGCGGCGATCACGGTGGGAGCGTCGGCAGGCCCGATTGCGCCCGGGGAAGTCAAAATCGACGACGGCAAGATCACCGCATCGCTGACCGGCCAGCCCGGCAGTGCCGTCAAGGGTCGCGAATGGTTCGCCAATCGCAAGCTCGGCAACTGCCTTGCCTGCCACTCCAACTCCGATATGGCGAAGGAGGAGCAGTTCCACGGTGAAGTCGCCCCCTCGCTTGACGGTGTCGCGGATCGCTGGGACGAAGCGCAACTTCGCGCCATCGTCGTCAACGCGAAACAAGCCTTGAACCCCGATACGCTGATGCCCGCCTTTTACCGGGACAGCGGTTATACGCGCCCGTTGAAGGATTTCGAAGGCAAGGCAATCCTCAACGCTGAACAGGTTGAGGACATTGTCGCCTATCTGAAAACGCTGAAGTAGCACCTAAAACAATGGAACATTCGCGAATGATGACGAAAGGAGCAGCCATGCACATGACACGACGTCAGGCAATCGGCCTCGGTGTGGGAGCGGCAGCGCTTATTCTTGCCGGCCCCGCCCTGACCCCGGCCCTCGCCGCCGGACCGACTGCCGATGAAGCCATCAAGGCTTTCACCGGCGGCGCCGAAGCCAAGGCCGCCAAGGTCTCATTGAGCACCCCGGAAATCGCCGAAAACGGCAACACGGTGCCGATTTCGTTCTCGGTCGAGAGCCCGATGACGAGCGATGACCACGTGACGGAGGTCATGCTTCTTGCCGACGGCAACCCGCGCCCTGGCGTCGCTACTTTTCATTTCTCTGACATGAGCGGTGAAGCGTCCGCCTCGACCCGTATCCGGCTCGCCAAGACGCAGAATATCGTAGCAGTCGCCAAGATGAGCGACGGCTCGTTCTTCATGGACAAGAAGCTGGTCAAGGTGACCATCGGCGGCTGCGGCGGCTAGTGTGGCGCATCTAACGTTGGCACCCACTGGCGGCTGGCGTCTTGACCAAACGTTAGATGCAAAAGCTATACTAAAATCATAGGCTTGCTAGTGTTCCTTATAGTTCTGACATTTGCACTGGACCGCGCCGCAAGGGAAGCAAATGTCAGAACCAGAAGACTAGTACCGCGCCGCTTTGGCAGCTCAGTGAGATTCGAGAGGACGACAAACGATGGCAGACCCTAAACCACGCGTTAAAGTGCCCAATACGGCCAAGGCCGGCGAGGTGATTACGATCAAGACGCTGATCGACCACAAGATGGAATCGGGATTTCGCAAGGACAAGAAAGGCGAACTGATTCCCCAGCAGATCATCAACAAGTTCACCGCCGAGTTTAACGGCAAGCCCGTTTTCTCTGCCGATCTCCGCCCGGCAGTCTCCGCGAACCCCTACTTCCAGTTCACGGTGAAAGTGGCCGAGAGCGGCACCTTCAAGTTTACCTGGGTGGACGACAACGGTTCATCCTACACCGACGAAAAGACCATCAAGGTCGAGGGCTGATCCGGCCTGCGGTCAACTGAAAAAAAAACACGAATTCAGGGAGGGTCGCTCAATGGCGACTAGGCAGAAAACCTCATTACCCGTACGGCTCGCCGCGGTTGCCGGTCTGGCGGCTGCAGGATTGGCGACGGTTGCGCTTGCAGGCGGCCCCAACGACAACAAGCTTGTTATCGATGGGAAGGAATACGTGACGGAATTGCCGGCGCCCGAGGGCAGTCCTTTGAAGACCCTTTATTCGGGTTGGCGCTTCCGTAACGAGTCGACGCAGGCCATGCAGCTCGACGATTTCGACAATCCAGGCTACCCCAACGTCGATACCGGCGAACAGTTGTGGTCCAAGGTTGATGGGGAAGCCGGCAAGTCCTGCGCCTCCTGTCACAACGACGCCTCCGAAAGCATGAAGGGGGTGCGCGCCCAGATGCCGAAGTGGAACGAGAAGGCCGGCAAGCCGATGACGCTCGAGCAGACGATCAACGCCTGCCGCGAAAACAATCTCAAGGCCAAGCCCTGGGACTGGGAGTCGGGACAGATGCTTGGGATGACGGCCTTCATCGGTTCCAAGTCACGCGGCATGCCGGTCAAGGTCCAGACCGACGGCCCGATGAAGGAATGGTTGGAGAAGGGCAAGGAAATCTACTACACCCGCGTCGGCCAGCTCGACATGTCGTGCGCGGGTTGCCATGAAGCGAACTATGGCAAGATGATCCGTGCCGACCATCTGAGCCAGGGCCATGTCAACGGCTTCCCGCTCTATCGCTCCAAGTGGCAGAAGCTCGGTTCGATGCATCGCCGTTTCAAGGGCTGCATGCAGAACATCCGTGCCAAACCGTATGAAGTCGGTGGTGACGAATTCGTCGCGCTCGAACTCTACACCGCCTCGCGTGGACAGGGCCTCTCCGTCGAGACGCCCGCAGTCCGAAACTGACCGCATAAGAATATCGTGCGCCGGCGCTGCTGTTCATCAAGCGGCCCGGCGCATGCTTTGATGCTGTAGACAACCTCATTTCGCAATGTCCAGGCGGCGCCGACAGGCGGTCGCGATGGGAAAGGATTGTCCAATGTTCTCTCGTCGTGAATTCCTTCAGGCGGCTGTCGCGACAAGCGCGATACTCGGAACTGCCGGGACCGGGGCATGGCGGGCGCTGGCTGCGGGCCAGGGGTTGATGAGCGAGGCAGACCTCCTCAAGTTCCCGTCGATGGGCAACGTCTCTCTGGTTCACCTCGCCGACATCCATGCCCAGCTGAAACCGATCTATTTTCGCGAGCCCTCGATCAACGTTGGCGTCGGAGAGGCCAAGGGGCTGCCGCCGCATGTGACGGGTGCCGACTTCCTCAAGCTGTACAATATAAAGCCGGGCTCGCCGGAGGCCTATGCACTGTCCTCCGAAGACTACATCGCTCTCGCCGGCAACTATGGGCGCATGGGCGGCATCGACCGCATCGCCACCGTGCTCAACTCGATACGCGCCGAGCGCAGCGACAAGGTTCTCTTCCTCGATGGCGGTGATACCTGGCAGGGCAGCTACACCTCCTTGAAGACTAAGGGCGCCGACATGGTCGAGGTGATGAATTCGCTGAAGCCCGATGCGATGACGGCGCACTGGGAGTTCACCTACGGCATCGACCGGGTCAAGGAGATCGTCGATGGTCTCCCCTTCGCGTTTCTCGGGCAGAACATATTCGACAATGAGTGGGACGAACCCGCATTCCCGGCGATGAAGATGTTCGAGCGCGGTGGAGTGAAGGTTGCGGTCATCGGTCAGGCCCTCCCCTATCTTGCCATCGCCAACCCGCGCTGGATGTTCCCGAGGCTTTCGTTTGGAATTCGCGAGGAAACACTTCAGCAGAACGTTGACGCCGCACGCACCGGTGGCGCCGAACTCGTCGTGCTGCTGTCGCACAACGGTTTCGATGTCGATCGCAAGTTGGCCGGCCGCGTCAGCGGCATCGATGTCATATTGACGGCGCATACCCATGATGCGCTGCCTGAACCCGTCATCGTCGGCAAGACGTTGCTCATCGCATCGGGTTCGCACGGAAAATTCATCTCGCGCGTCGATCTCGACGTGCAGGACGGTGCGGTCAAGGGCTATCAATACAAGCTGATCCCGATCTTCTCCGACGTCATTACACCTGACAAGGAAACCACCGCTCTCGTCGACAAGGTCCGCGCGCCCTTTGAAAAGGAACTCGGCACCGTCCTCGGCAGGACCAATTCGCTGCTCTACCGGCGCGGCAACTTCAACGGCACCTTCGACGATCTCATCTGCGATGCGCTCATCGAAGAACGCGAGGCCGACATCGCCTTGTCGCCGGGCTTCCGCTGGGGCACGACCGTTCTGCCCGACCAGGACATCACCGTCGAACTCCTGCATAACGCCACCTCGATGACCTATCCCCAGGCCTACCGCTCGGAGATGACGGGCAAACTGATCCACGACATCCTCGAAGACGTCGCCGACAACCTGTTCAATCCCGATCCCTATTACCAGCAGGGCGGCGACATGGTCCGCGTTGGCGGCATGGGCTACCGCATCGATGTCAGAAAGCCGATCGGTTCGCGCATCACCGACATGACGCTTCTGAAGTCGGGGGAAAAGATCGACCCCGCGAAGACCTACGTCGTTTCCGGCTGGGCCTCCGTCAACGAAGGCACCGAGGGGCCGCCGATCTGGGATGTCGTCTCCGACTACCTCAAGAAGAAGAAGAAGACCATCAGCGTTGAGCCGAACACCTCGGTCATCGTCGAAGGCGTATGAACGGCCTTTCTCAAGAGGAGGGGTATGGCAGCTTGACCAGGAAGACGTCGATTGAGCCGAAACAAGAAACCGTCGATTGAAGCCGACAGCTCCGGTTCGCGCCGCGCCTTCCTGCGCTCCTCGATTGCAGCCGGCGGGGCGCTGGTCGCCGGATCGTCGATCGCCCGCGCCCAGTCGGACACGGCGATCACGCAAGTGCAGGATTGGGCGCGCCGGCTCGGCAAGGGCGTCGATGCAACGGCCTACGGGCAGCCCTCTCCTTACGAAAAGGATGTCGTGCGCCGCCACGTCGAATGGCTCACGCCATCGGTGCAAACGTCGGTAAACTTCACACCGCTGCACGAACTCGACGGCATCATCACGCCAAACGGCCTCTGCTTCGAGCGCCACCACGCCGGCGTTGCCGAAGTTGAACCCGACAAGTACCGCTTGATGATCAATGGCCTGGTCGACAAGTCGCTTGTGTTCACGCTCGACGACCTCAAGCGCTTCCCGCGCCGCAACCAGATCAACTTCCTTGAGTGCGCGGCCAACACCGGCATGGAGTGGCGCGGCGTCCAGCTTAACGGCTGCCAGTTTACGCACGGCATGGTGCACAACGTCATGTACACCGGCGTCCCGTTAAGTGTCCTGTTTGAGGAGGCAGGCCTCAAGACCAGCGCCAGATGGGTCATGGCCGAAGGCGCCGATGCGTCCGCCATGAACCGGTCGCTGCCGATGGCCAAGGCCATCGACGATTGCATGATAGCCTTCAAGATGAATGGCGAAGCGCTGCGCCCCGAACAGGGTTATCCAGCCCGCCTTGTGGTTCCCGGCTGGGAAGGCAGCATGTGGGTCAAGTGGATTCGCCGGCTCGAGATTGGCGACGAGCCTTGGCATTCGCGCGAAGAAACTTCCAAGTACACCGACCTTCTGACGACCGGAAAATCCCGCCGCTTCACCTGGGAGATGGATTGCAAGTCCGTCATCACCAGCCCCTCGCCCCAGGCCCCAGTCAATCACAAGCGCGGCCAGACCGTTATCACCGGCCTCGCCTGGTCGGGTCGCGGCACCATTGCGCGCGTCGACGTTTCGCTCGACGGTGGACGCAACTGGGTGGCAGCCCGCATTGACGGCCCCAGCCTCAATAAGTCTCTGCACCGCTTCTATTACGACTTCGACTGGAACGGTGAAGCCATGCTGCTGCAGTCACGGGCGGTCGATTCCACGGGCTATATCCAGCCGACGAAAGCCGAACTGCGCCAGGTCCGTGGCACGAACTCGGTCTATCACAACAACTCCATTCAGACCTGGTACCTGAAGAAGAGCGGGGAGGTGGAGAATGTCGAAATCTCCTGAACCCGTCCTCGTGGTTGCGTCCGCCACCGGTTGGGCCCTTGCATACTTGCTGCTGCTGCTGGGATTGGCCGCAACTCCCCTTGGCCCCGTCTTTGCCGCTGAGCCGGGCAAGGGTTTCGGTATCGGCCGCCCCGCAACTGCGGAGGAAGTCCGGGCCTGGGACATCGATGTTCGCCCCGACGGTAAAGGGCTGCCCGAAGGTTCAGGAACCGCCGCCGAGGGCGAAGCGATCTTTGCCGAGAAGTGTGCTAGTTGTCACGGCGACTTTGCAGAGGGCCTCGACCGTTGGACGGCCCTTGCCGGCGGCGTTGGGACACTGAAATCCGATAACCCCGTCAGGACCATCGGCTCGTATTGGCCCTATCTCTCGACCGCCTACGATTACATCTACCGCGCCATGCCCTTCGGCAACGCGCAGACGCTGAAACCCAATGAGGTCTACGCGCTCACTGCCTATATTCTTCTGATGAACGACATCATTGCGGACGATCGGTTCCTCTTGTCCAATGAGAACTTCACCAGCGTGCGGTTGCCCAACGAGAGCAACTTCATCGAGGACAACCGCCCCGATACCGCCACCATCAACGAGGGCGAGCCATGCATGAATGATTGCAGGGCGCAGGTGGAGGTGACGATGCGGGCCCGCGTGCTCGGCGTCACGCCCGATGATGACAACAAGGGCGGGCGGAAACGTGCAATCGAGTAGAGAGACGACCGACATGATCACGCGTATTTTGGTATTTAGTATTTTCCTTGGCGGCGCCGCGCAAGCTGCTCTTGCAAGCCAGGATATTCCCGACCAGTATCCCGGTTCGGTTCTTTATTCGAAGCCGGTTGAGGCGATCCCCCACGTCTGGTCGGCGATCGGCGCCACGTCGCCGCCGACGTATGATAACGCCGGCCACAACAATAATCTCTCCTTCGTCGTCACCGGAGATGGCGTTGTCGTCGTCAACGGCGGCGCGTCATTCCAGCTGGCAAAAGCGCTGCACGATGAGATCAGGAAAATCACCGATCAGCCCGTCAAACTCGTCATCAACGAGAACGGGCAGGGCCACGCGATGCTCGGCAACAGCTACTGGAAAACGCAGGGCGTGCCGATCCTTGCCCAGGCAGATGCGGCAAAGGCGTTTGCCGACGAGGGCCCTCAGAGCCTGCAGCATCACAAAAACGTTCTGAAGGAGCGCGCCGAGGGAACCGAACTGGTTGGCCCGACGGAAACCTTCACCGACAAGAAGGAGATCGAGATGGGCGACTTCAGAATCGAAGTCCTGAACCTCGGTCCGGCGCATTCGCCAGGCGATATCGCAGTTTGGCTGCCAAAACAGAAACTCGTCATCTCTGGCGACATGGCGTTCCACGAGCGCATCCCGCCGATCTTCGCTGATACGAATACGAAGAAATGGCTTGAAAGCTGGGAGAACTTCGAAGCGCTCGGCGCCGTTTATGTGATCCCCGGCCACGGCCACCCGACCAACATGGACCAGGTGCGCCGCTACACGAAGGACTACGTCGCCTATCTGCGCGCCAAGATAGCCGAGCACATCGAAAAGGGCGGCACGCTCGAAGACGCCTATTACGTCGACCAGTCACCTTATGCGCACATGGACACCTTCGAGGAACTCGCCACGAGGAACGCCGGACGCGTCTACGAACAGATGGAATTCGAGTGACGGCCACCGCCGGCCGCACTGAAAAGCACGAGGACATAGCAATGCCAGGCAGGCTCTTTTCTCCCAATCGCCGTGAGTTTGTAGCGGGTACAGCAGCCCTGGCCGCTGCCTCAGCCCTTCCCTTGCCGGCCTTCGCCGCCAACAAGGTCACGCTGGGCGATTTCGAAGTGACGACCTTTACCGATGGGCACATTAATTTGCCCGCCGCCCTTCGCGCACCCAATGCCGATCCCGAGAAGTGGAAGGAAGTCTTGGAGCGTGCAGGCCGCTCCGGCGACACCTACAAGTCGCCGATCAACGTGACGCTGGTCAAGACGCCGGATGAACTGATTCTCATCGACTTCGGCTCAGGTCCACGTTTCGTGCCCACGACCGGAAAGCTCGAAGCCGCACTTAGCGATGGCGGCATCGATCCGATGAACATCACGAAAGTGATCCTTACGCACGGCCATCCCGATCACTTGTGGGGCGCGTTGAACGACTTCGACGAACTGACCTTCCCCGAAGCCACCTACTACGTCGCCGAAACCGAATTCGCCTTCTGGAAGGATCCCGATGCGATGCAGTCCCTGCCGGAGGACCGCCAGTTCTTCGCCGTGGGAGCCAAGACCCGCTTTGAATCGATCGAGGAGCGCATGAAGTTCGTCAAGGAGGACGATGAGGTCGTCGCCGGTATCAGGGTATTCGAGACGCACGGTCATACGCAGGGGCATATCTCGGTCGAGCTGAAGCAAGGCTCCGAAAGCCTCGTGGTGCTCGGCGATGCGATGACCAACCCGGTGCTTTCCTTCGAGTACCCCGAGTGGCAAGCCGGCACCGACCATCTTCCAGATGTTGGCGCGGCGACACGCAAGCGGCTGCTGGATCAACTCTTTGCTTCGAAGGCCAGGATCATCGGGTACCACCTGCCGCCTCCCGGTATCGGCACGGTTGTCAAGAAGGGCGCCGGCTACGCCTACGAGGCGCTGGCCTGATCATTACGTGCGAGTTCGACCCGTTCATTTGGGACGCCGCTGGAGAGGCGCGCGTTGCGCGTGCCCTAGTGTAGCGCACCTGACGTTTTGCACCCGCTTGCGGTTGGATTCCAAACCAAACGTCAGGTGCAAAAGTTACACTAGAATCATAGTGTTGCTAGTATTCCTTATGGTTCTGAATTTGCTCCGAACCTAGCAGCACGGGCAAGCAAAATGTCAGAACCGGAACACTAGAGAGCACCTGAATTCACCCGCCATTGACCCGCGTCATTTAGAACGGCCATATATCGGGGCCATTCAGCGGGACCATGCGGCGGGTCACCAATCCGCGTTTAACCTTCCCGAGGTGATAGAAACGTATGAGCGAATCCGCAGGGCGCAAGTCGAACTACGGCCTCCGGCTCCACCGATTCGACGACTTGCCCGGCCAGATCCTCGATGTCGCGGCCCGCGAGCTCTGGCAGCACTTGCCCGGCCCGTCGCTGTTTGAGATAGCCGGTCGCGAACACCGCCCGCTGTTCGTCTCCGTTCTGCTGCACGGCAACGAGGACACCGGCTGGTCGGCTCTGCAAAACGTGCTGCGCCGTCATCGCCAGTCGGGTCATCCACTGGCCCGGCGCTTGTTGCTCTTCGTAGGCAACATCGCGGCGGCAAAGGAGAATGTCCGCACGCTCGATACCCAGTCCGACTACAACCGTTCATGGCCCGGCACGCGCTATCCCGAAGCCCCCGAAGCCGGCATGATGCGGGAACTCATCGAGATCGTCGCCGCCGAACGCCCGTTCGCTTCAATCGACATCCACAACAACACTGGCAACAATCCCCATTACGCCTGCGTCAACCGGCTGGAGGAGAACTACCTTCATCTGGCCCGCCTGTTCTCCCGCACGGTCGTATTCTTCACCCGGCCGGTCGGAGTTCAGTCGGCGGCGATGGCGCGGCTGTGTCCGGCCGTCACCGTCGAGTGCGGGCTGCCGGGAAGCGATGCAGCGGCCGTCCATGCCGCCGAGTTTGTCGAGGCCGCCCTGGCGCTGAAGGCTTTCCCCGAACACCCCGTTCCCGACCATGATCTCGACCTCCTGCAGACCGCCGTGATCCTGCGCGTGCCGCCCGACGCCAGCTTCAGCTACGGCGATACGGATGCCGATTTCCGCTTCATCGAGGATCTCGACCGTTTGAACTTCTCCGAGCTGCCGCCGGGCACCCGTTTTGGTGAGCTCGGCGGTAACAAGGACCGCCGCCTCGCTGTCGTGCCCGGCGGCGAGTTCGACATCGAGCCGGACGGCTATATCGCGTACAGTGGTGGGGAGATCCGCTTGGCCCAGGGTGCGATTCCAGCGATGCTGACGCGGGATCCGCGTGCCGTCCGCCTCGATTGCCTCGGCTACCTGATGCACCGCATCGACCGAGCCGGCAGGCGGATCGAGACGCCTTAGACGGCCCGGTATTTCCTCAGGAACAGCGGGAGAATAAACACGATGCTCAACCTGCCGCCACCCACCGAGGCCGAGCGCCAGCGGGTCCGCGAATTACAGGAGCGCTTCGCCCGCTCATTCGCTGCTACCCGCGACGACCGCAATGCCCCGCGCACCGTTGTCATCGTTCCGAGCCTGTCGCTCGACCAGGAGGTCCTGGCGCGCATTTCCGGCGTCCATCATTACGAGGAGCGCCAGCTCTGCATGCTGTTGCTGCTGCGCTTTCCCCGCACGCGTGTCATCTACCTGACGAGCACCCCGATCGCCGAACCGATCATCGATTACTATTTGCATCTGCTGCCGGGTATTCCAGCCCAGCACGCTCGCCGGCGCCTGACTCTGATCTCCTGCGACGATGCTTCTTCGACGCCGCTGGCCGAAAAGCTTCTTCAACGCCCCAGGGTCCTGCAGCGCATACGCGAGAGCGTTCCCGATCCCGGGACCGCGCACATGACCTGCTTCACGGTCACCGAACTGGAGCGGGCGCTGGGGCTGGCCCTCGACCTTCCGGTCTATGGATGCGATCCCGAACTCTATTACCATGGCACCAAGAGCGGCTCTCGGCGATTGTTCCGCGAAGCCGGCATGGATCTGCCCGCCGGCATGGAAGATCTCACAGACGCTGATGACGTCTGCCGCGCCCTCGTCGAATTGAAGCAGCAGAACCACCACCTCAAGCGTGCGGTAATCAAGCTCAACGACGGTTTCTCAGGCGAGGGCAACGCCGTATTCGATTTCCGCGGCGCCGCCGATGGCGAGGACACGGCTTCCTGGGTCGGCGAGCGGCTGCCGCGCCTGGCTTTCGAAGCCAGCGGCATGACCTGGGAACTCTACTCGGAAAAGCTCGCGGCCATGGGCGGCATCGTCGAGGAATTCATTGAAGGCGATGTGAAGCGCTCGCCGTCGGCACAATTGCGCATCGACCCGACCGGCGCCATCGAGGCAGTCTCGACCCACGACCAGCTCCTCGGTGGCGGCAACGCGCAGATCTTCCTCGGCTGCCGCTTTCCCGCCGACGAGACCTATCGCCTCGAGATTCAGGACCGCGGCCTCGCCGTCGCCAAGGCCTTGGCCGAGCGCGGCGCACTCGGCCGCTTCAGCGTCGACTTCCTGTCCGTTCCCGACGGCTCCGGCGGCTGGCGGCACTCCGCCATCGAGATTAACCTGCGCAAGGGCGGCACGACCCATCCCTTCCTCATGCTGCAGTCACTGACCGATGGCACGTATTGCAGCAAAACCGGCCAGTTCCTTACGCCGGGCGGCGAGCCGCGCTACTATATCGCCTCCGACAATCTGGAATCCGAGCTCTACCGCGGACTTCTTCCCTTCGATCTCATCGACATCGCGGCCATGAATCGGCTTCACTGGCACGGCACGAACCAGGAAGGCGTCGCGTTTCATCTGATGGGGGCCTTGTCCGAATTCGGCAAGCTGGGCGTTGTCTGCATTGGACCGAGCCACGAGCGCGCCGACGCCTACTACCGCGAAACGGTCGCGATTCTCGAGAATGAAGGCCAGTCCTGGCTGAAATCGACAAAGCCATAGTCTTCAGGGTCCAATGCTGGAGACCGGGCGACTTTCGTCGAGCATTAATGAATCCAGAACACAAACATGGAGTTGGTTGGTGTCACGGGGCGCTTTTGAACCAGGCCTTGGAATCGGAACACTGAGCCCTGCAGCCCGTCGTGGTGGCCTGAGAACGTTAGGGTCCGCCGAGGGTCGATGTCGCTTGAATCGCACCATTCACAGGTGATCGTCGACGAACGTGAATGTCGCAATTGACATTGCCACCAATAGGAATAATCAACGCGCCGAACGTCCGGCAAGAAGCCGCCCGTCTCGGCCCGCGCGACTCCGGGCTCCAGCCGCGCCGGTCCGCCATGTCC
>LOEV01000002.1 GCA_001516065.1 Alphaproteobacteria bacterium BRH_c36 | reverse complement strand
TAGCTCAGTTGGTAGAGCACCTGATTTGTAATCAGGGGGTCGGGAGTTCAAGTCTCTCCGGGGGCACCAATACTTTCAATGATTTAGGCTGACCGACATTTCTACAAATTTTGCGCTAGCGACCAATTAGCGACCAAATTTTGACGGTCCATCGTGTTGAAGCGAGATTTGGAGATGGTCGGTCATTGGGGTTTGAGCGTTTTCGGTTATGGCAGCGTTAGTCAAAAAGGTACGCAACTGCCGACTTTTGCCGCTCCTTTTGCCCAACTCCAAGGCGTAATGATTGCTCAGCCTACTGACAACGAGTAGATTTATCTATGACGGGGGCTGAGCAATGAGGCTAGCAAGAATAGGCATTCAGAACTTTAAAGGACTGCGCTCAGATTCGTTGGAGCCGTCACGCTTCACGTGCCTAGTCGGCGAAAACAATGCTGGTAAGTCTAGCGTTCTGCAGGCGATCGCGACAGGGCTAAGACGAGACTCGCAGCTTGCCCCTGAGGTCTTCTACGATCAGGCAGAGCCGATCGAATTTCGCATGGAGTTCGCAGAGATTGGCGTGGGGGACCTTGCACGTCTCGCAGATGAGCACCGTGAGAAGCTAAAAGATCTAGTGATCGATGGGCGGCTAGTGCTTACAACGCGCTATCGTGTCGGACAAAAAGTCGAGATCCGAATCGAACGTTACATGCCGGTCGACGAAAAATACCGAGATGATGCAATCGCTGCGGCATTTGCCAACAAGCGAGTAGCCGGAGCAATCCTTCAGGCACTCAATGAAAATTACCCCGAATTCGCAGAAGGTGCGCCTCAGGAGCCCAACATCGGTAGCGCGAAAGCACATATAAAGGCACGAATAGCGGCGCTGCCGCGAGACTGCTTCCAGCCTTACGAAGGAGCGCTTCCGACAGGTGTATCTGCGTCTGTAAGCGCGTTGCTGCCCGAGCCAATCTACATTCCGGCAGTAAAGAATCTAACGGACGATCTAAAGACGACGCAGTCGACCTCGTTCGGCCGGTTGTTGGGGTTACTGCTGGATGACATGACGCCGGATCTTGCCGATATCACGCAAGCCCTCGGACAGCTGAATCAGTTTTTCAACCGGGACCAACGTGATGCGGCTGTTGCGGACAATCGGCACCACAAAGTTCGGGAGCTAGAAACCTCGGTCGAGGGCTTTCTCAAAGAGAACTTTCCGTTCGTAAAGGTAGAGCTAAGGGTCCCACCTCCAGAGCTGCGTACTATCCTCAACAACGCGCAAATCCTGATTGACGATGGTTCCAAGGATCAGGTCGATAATAAGGGTGACGGCGTCAAACGATCGCTAACGTTCGCGTTGCTGCAATGTTATGTGCAGCGGCTCGGGGAAAACCTTAATGCTGGTGATGGTGCGGCCATGTCCCCATTAATATTCCTCTTTGAAGAACCCGAACTATATCTTCATCCTAAATCGCAGCAGATTTTGTTCAGCACACTCGAACGTATTTCGCGAGACTACCAGGTAGTGGTGACGACCCATTCGCCGCTATTCTTTGCTCCAGGGGCGACGGCGAGCTTTGTGAGGGTAGCCAAAGAGGGTGCTGATCCAAAGCCGGTTGGACGGCTACACGCGGTGAACTTTGATCAGGACAACCCGAAGGCCGAAGTGTTCCGGATGGCACGCTATGAGCATGCCGATGCCGCATTTTTCAGCCGTCGGGTTATCCTATTTGAAGGAGAGTCGGACGATGTGTTCTTCGAGCACGTGGCCAAGCTTCTAAATCAAAATTGGGATTTTAAGACCATGAATGTGGCCATGGTCAGAGTCTCTGGGAAAGGCAATTTCCAGCGTTTTCGGCAATTCTTCGAAGCCTTCGGCATCGATGTGAAGATTGTGGCAGACCTTGATGCCTTTTTTGAAGGATTTCATCTCCTCGGTAACTTTGACAACATACGAGATGAGCGGCAAGCGGCTATTCAAACGGTAGATGCACGTGTTGCGGCGCTCGACATCAAGGCGGAGCCCGCAAGCCGCCAGATCAAGGACAAGGTCACTAGCGATACGTGGAAGCGGCGCTATGAGAGCGCAAAGGGAGCCTTGCGAACGGCGCAGCAAAACGGCCAAATCGACGACGACACGCTTACACTGATTGACGGCCTCTTTACATGGGAGGCTTATACGGCGCGTGTACGCGCCTGTCGGCAGGACCAAGAAGCACGCGCAGCTTTAATACCAGCTCTCACGCAGTTGCGTAGCCACGGGGTCCATATCCTCTCGCGTGGCGCCATTGAGGATTATTATCCCGATGGAACTTTGGCATCCGGCCCAAAGCCTGAACGTGCACTCGACGCATGCCAAAGGCTTTTAACACGAGAAGCCGCTACGGCATGTAGTGATCCTTTAGGGAGAGGTGAGGATCCGGAACTTGTTGTTATTTGCAGGGATCTTTTCACCTAATATTGCAAAAGCAGAAGGCGCGTAGTCTGGTGTGATAGAGGCCAAGCTCGGACTGTGACGTCCACTTCCCGACGAGAACAACCTTCATGGAATTTTCGAGCGCAAGGTGCCTATAGTCAAGAGGGCTATGGTTTAATTCGTCACAATTTTGGACTCACTTGATGCGGAAGCAATGATCCGCACCACACGCTTCGTGCCCATTAGAAATGCATATTTGCGATCTTTCCAGTGCATCATAAAATTCCAACGCTGCGTAAAGCTGTTAATATAGCTGAATCGAATCTCTATAAATCTTAATACCAAAGGCAGCCGTGCTTCGATGACCTACAACTTCGACAATCTTTCGCCCGCCGATTTCGAAGATTTGGTTCGGGAGCTGGTCGGTCGAGAGCTAAAGATAAGATTTGAGGCTTTTGCAGCTGGACCAGACGGCGGTATGGATGGCCGCCATTCTTCTGGCGCGAACGCAACAATTCTTCAAGCAAAACACTACGCCGGATCATCGTTTGCAAAGCTCAAATCAGCGCTAAAAAAAGAACGAGCGACGATTGACAAAATCGTCCCACAACCTCGACGCTATGTGCTTGCGACGTCGCGCAAGCTTACTCCCGCCAACAAATCTGAGTTCGCCACCATTCTTGGTAGCGTCCTTAAAAAAGAAGGTGATATTTTCGGGCCTGGCGACCTCAACAGCCTGCTTCGCAAATTTCCTGACGTCGAGAAAGCGAATATAAAACTCTGGCTTTCAGGTGCAGCAGTCCTCGAAAGAGTTATTCGTTCCGCTGCGTTTGCATTTACAGCAATGTCACGTGCCGACATCGATGCCAAAGTGAGGGTCTATGCGCAAAACCCTAGCTTCAAGGAGGCGCGCGATACTTTAGAACGGAGCCACGTCGTCATCATCTCGGGCCCACCCGGTGTTGGCAAGACGACACTGGCAGAAATGCTAGCGTACGCATATATTGGCGAAGAATGGGAGTTCGTCGCGATTCGCAGTCTCGATGACGGTCTCGCTGCGATTATTGACACAAAGAAGCAGGTCTTCTTCTTTGACGACTTTCTCGGGCGGGTGGCGCTTGATTCGCGAGCGCTCTCCACGCGAGATTCGGATCTGGCAAAATTTATGAAACGTGTTCGGAAGAGTCCGAATGCCAGATTTATTTTGACGACGCGCGCACCAATTTTTGAAGAGGCGCGTCGAATTTCCGAGCATCTGGCTGACTCCAGGCTTGATATTCTGAGATACGTCCTCGATGTTGGTATATATACGCGCCGTATTCGAGCGCGTATTCTTTACAATCATTTGTACGTCGCAGGCACTCCCAAAGAGCATATAAAGGCCTTGTGGGACAGTGGAGCGATTTCGAAGATAGTTGACCATCGGAATTATAATCCGCGCATCATTGAAGCGATGACCGACCGTCTTCATATAGGCGATGTTTTGGCTGCTGATTATGCCGGGGCATTCATTCACGCACTGGAGAATCCGCATCAGCTTTGGGACACCGCCTTTCGCACGCACATCCAGCCGATGTGCCGCCATCTATTAATTTCCCTATATTTCTGTTCGGAATATGGCGCAGAAATCGATGACCTAAAAACCACCTTTAACGCACTTCATCCGGTTTTATGCAAAATCTACAACATCTCGCATAAGCCGAAGGACTTTGAAGAAGCGCTCAAGATTCTTGAGGGTGGCTTTCTTGCAATCGGTGGCTCCACAATTTCGTTCATCAATCCGTCCCTCCGGGACTACATGGCAGATTATCTGGACGATGCTTCGTTGTTGGCAACAATGGCCTCGACAGCACAGCGGGCTGCTTGGGCGCGGTCGCTGTGGCAACACGTCCGAAACCGTAAGAAGCTCCCCACGGAGCAACAGCGGTTGATTGTTAACAAGTTTAAATCAATCGCCGCAAATTTTGAAAAACTGCCGGTGATGAAGAGAGACTCTATTAATCCCAAAATATATCACTTTTATGATCTCTCGATGACGGACCGCATTTCTCTCTTACTAGACTGGACGAGCGTGACCGGCGATACGGAGTTCATAACCTACGCAGTGCAAATTGCCGAAAGCCCGCATGAATTCAGTCCATGGCAAGATGGGCGTAGTTTGGTGGGATTGCTTCAAAGACTGCGACAAGGAGAAGCAACCGAGTTGTTACATATTAGAAATCTCTCCGATAAAATAACGGATAGGATAATCGCAATGCTCCAAAATCATATTTGGCCGGATGATTTGGATCGAATTTATGAAGCGATGGAAGAAAGTAGGGACGTTTTATCATGCGATATTTTCGATGCGGCTAATCAGGCAATCGCACGAATCATTGATGACGCACGAGAGGATGCGGCGTCAATTGATTCAGAGTCTACACTTGCAGATCATATTGAGGCATTCAAGCGACTTGCACCGCGAGCGGGGATTGTCCCAGGGAAATTGAAGACGGCGATCTCCGCCGTAGAAAGCCGAATCTTGGAGATAGAGGAAAGTGTAGAAGACGCGTCGCCACCCGATTTTACAGGGAAGCAGACCCAATCGTCGGACAGGTTTGACGACGCAGCCTTAAACAACCTTTTCGCCCCTCTCGTTCATAGCTAAACGCCAAATAAAATGCTAGGCAACGCCAACATCAAGTTGGGCTGCGCAATAGAATTGTTGCCTTGTCGATAATATCGACTTTCAAGTCAATCATTTCGCACGCGGCGACATCATCAAAACCCAAAATCCTTCTGTCCGCGCGTGTTGGTCTGAAACCGCTTGGCTACGTCGTCGAGAGCGGCTTGCGCCTCTGGCGTCGGCTCCTGGATGGTCGTGGACGCCGGTGATAGCGCCGTTGAGGTTTCCGGCGCCTTGAACGGCAGACGGATCAGCCGATCGGCGTCTTCCTGGCTGAGGCGGAAGAGTTCTCCCCCAAACGGTGTGCGGCGGACATGGTAGCCGCCGTGGGTTTCAAGGCTCAGGCTGTTGCCGTGGATGATCCAGGTGTTGGCGTTGCGGACCAGGCAATTGAGCGCCGTCATGTGAACGCAGGTGAGGTCGGTATCGGTGCCGAGGAACGTCGCAAAGCGGTTGCGACGGATGCCGGCAATGAGGGTGCGGCCCGAGCCGCAGGCGGGATCGTGAACAACGGCGGTATCCGGGATTTCTTCGGGCATGGTGAGAGCCGCCATCATGTCGGTGAGGCTTTCCGGGGTGAAAAACTGGCCGGAATAATGGTTGGCCACGGCCTGTTCCTCGTAGGCCCGCCCCAGGTAGTCGGCAGGCTCGTCTTGCATGGCTTTCATCCATTCGCCGAGTGCGCGGGCGAAATGGTCTGCGGTGTGATCCTTGTCGCCCATGGGCGCTTGTCGGGGACCGTAGCGGCTCATGATCTTCATGTAGGCTTCGTCATCACGCAAAAAGGCGTTGACGCTGAGTGCCAGCCAGTCCTCGAAACTCCGAAAAAAATGTTGGTGTGGTATTTTGTAGAGATGCGCGGCGATGCGTGTGGCGGCGGTCGATGCGGTGGCGGTTGCGGAAGTCACCTCACACGGACTTTGTTGCAGGTTATGGCGTGTGATCCGTGTCGTTCCAGCGAAAGAGGTCGGAAGATGCCGTGGTCTTGTCGCTCTCGTCGACAGTATCGCCTTGGGCGTTGGGTGTCTGGCAAGTCAAGAAGCGCTGCACGCGGTCACAACATTGGGCGTGGGGCAGACGGACGTCGTCGAAGAAATAAAAGTAACGATCGCCAATCCGGACATGGATGCTGACAAGTGGCTCCCAAAAGTCCATGTCGTCGAGTTTGAAGCTTTCCGTCTCACCGTCGCACACATGACCGATGATAAAGTCGTCGTTGCGGGACGTCGTCCAAGATTCAAGGGACATCACTTCGGGTGGTTCGCTGATGAAAGAGTGGCGTTGGAGGGCGATGACCTCATGGTAGGGCAGGACGACAAGATCGTCTCCATGCGTTTCTATTAATTGCTGGCGGCGTTGTTCCGGATCACTGTCGGGGCAGACGTCCAGGATGCGTTCGCGGGTTAGCGAGTAAATCGTTGGGGTCTTGTCGAATTTCATGCATGGATCTTTCCTGAGGGTTCTGAATTGACGGTCGTCCGCCAGCGATCAACGCCCGAAGGGCCGAGACCCATTGGGGCTCGGTTCACGCGAGCGCGGTCCGCCCCGGTGAGGG
>LOEV01000001.1 GCA_001516065.1 Alphaproteobacteria bacterium BRH_c36 | reverse complement strand
CAGCGCCCGTCGTCGCGGACGTTGAAGCCTCGCCGTTCCAGGCGGTGTTCGCCGTGCCCGGGCGCGCCGACATCGATACGACTGGCGAAGAAAAGAACGTCGTCATCGCGTTCGAGGATTTCTCGCCGGCCCTGCAGATCAAGGCAGTTCCAAAGAAGGAAGCGACCGCGTTCCTCTATGCCAAGCTCAAGCGCGAAGGCGAAACGCCGCTGCTGGCGGGGCCGGTTGCGTTGTTCCGCGACGGCACGTTCGTTGGCAAGGGCAAGTTGCCATTGATCGCGGGGGAAGAACACGAACTCGGATTCGGCGCAGACGATCTCGTGAGGGTCAAGCATGCAATCGTGCAGGAGAAGCGCGGCGAGTCCGGACTCATCTCGACGACGCGTACCGATGACCGCAACTACAAGCTGACGGTGAAGAACCTGCACAAGCAGTCAATCGATGTCACCGTGCTCGATCAGTTGCCGGTGTCGCGGAATGCAAAGATAGAGGTGACGCCAGCGCGCGGGACGGAACCGACGAAAAAAGATGTCGACGACGAGCGCGGGGTGGTTGCATGGGAATTCACCCTGGGTCCAGACGAGGAAAAGACGATCGATTTCGGCTATGTGGTGAAGTGGCCGCCCGACAGTGAAATCGTCTATCGCAATAATTGATCCGCAGGCCCCTCTTCCGGCCTGCTACCGGTGTCGGCCTGGGGCGATGGCGGCTTACACGCACTGTGGTTCCCAGCGGCAGCAGCCGAGCAGACGTGCTATCCAGGCACGGTTGAAATATACCGGAAGTCGGAAGGCCGGACGTGGCATTCTTTTGACAAATTACCCCGTAGGGGGTAACCGGCGGCGCTGGGCTGGTTCGTCCAAACGTCTACTTGAGCATGCCGAAAGGACTGAAATGTCGAACGTAGTGGTTGTCGGCGCCCAGTGGGGCGACGAAGGCAAGGGCAAGATCGTCGACTGGCTGTCGGAGCGCGCCGATATTGTCGTGCGCTTTCAGGGTGGCCACAACGCCGGTCATACGCTCGTCATCGGCGGCACGACCTACAAGCTGTCGCTGCTGCCTTCGGGCGTAGTGCGCGAGGGGAAGCTCGGCGTTATCGGCAATGGCGTCGTCATCGACCCGTGGGCTTTGGGCAAGGAAATCGCGATCCTCAAGGATCAGGGCGTGACCATTACGCCGGAGAACCTGAGGATTGCAGAAAACGCCACGCTGATCCTGCCGCTGCACCGCGAACTTGACCTGTGGCGCGAAGAAGCGGCCGGCGGCGGTAAGATAGGCACGACTGGGCGCGGAATCGGTCCGGCTTACGAGGACAAGGTCGGGCGGCGTGCAATCCGCCTCAACGATCTGGCCAATCTCGAAACGCTCGGACCCAAGATCGAACGCATCCTGACCCATCACAACGCGCTGCGGCGCGGCCTTGGCAAACCGGAATACTCGCACGCCGACCTGAAGGCTGCGCTGGAAGAAGTGCGCAGCAGCATCCTTCCCTTCATGGACGTCGTCTGGGATCTCCTCGACAAGGCGCGGCGAGGCGGAAAGCGTATTCTTTTCGAGGGCGCTCAAGGGGCTCTTCTCGACATTGATCACGGCACTTATCCGTTCGTGACGTCGTCGAACACGGTGGCGGCGCAGGCTGCGACCGGCTCGGGCGTGGGGCCGCGTGCGGTAGGTTACGTGCTCGGCATCGCCAAGGCTTATACGACGCGTGTCGGTTCCGGGCCGTTTCCTACCGAACTCGAAGACGAGATCGGACAGCGCCTGGGCGAGCGCGGCCGCGAATTCGGCACCGTGACCGGGCGCCAGCGCCGCTGCGGCTGGTTTGACGCCGTTCTGGTGCGCCAGACCATCAAGGTGTGCGGAATCGACGGCATTGCTCTGACGAAGCTCGACGTGCTTGACGGGTTCCAGGAGATCAAGGTTTGCGTTGGCTATGAGCTTGACGGCCAGCGCGTCGACCGGTTGCCGGCCGGGCAAAATGCGCAAGCGCGCATCAAGCCGATCTGGGAGTCGTTCGAGGGCTGGTCGGAATCGACGAAGGGCGCGCGTTCATGGGGCGAACTGCCGGCGCAGGCGGTCAAATACGTGCGGCACATCGAAGAGCTGATCGAATGCCCGGTGACGCTGCTGTCGACCTCTCCGGAGCGCGACGACACCATCCTGATGCGCGATCCCTTCGAGGATTGATCGTGCGTGCACGACGTCGTTTTGGCGATTGCGGCGGGCGGTTCATGATGCCCGCACGTTTCACGTGAAAGAATTCATGCACAACAGATTGTTGTTCGTGCCGAATCAGTAATCTGCGCTCACAGCGCTTGGTTTAGATGCGCGGATGACGCCGCGGAACCTTGCGAGCGCGCCGGGGTCAACTTCGAATGCCAGGATGCGCGCGCAATCGACCGGGCCGGGGAGCGTGATCTGGCCGGGCGGGACGGGGGCAAATCCGAAGCGGCCGTAATAGGAGGCGTTGCCGACCAGAACGACCAGCGCAATTCCCTGCTCGCGGGCTGCCGCGATGGTGGCGTTGATGAGGGCGCGGCCGTGGCCCTTGTTGACATAGGCCGGTTCGACGGCGAGCGGCCCCAGCAAAAGCGCGCCCTTCGTGCAGCCGATCTCGACCGGGGTCATACGCACGGCGGCGATAAGGCGGCCGTCCAATTCGGCGATCCTGCAGAACCGAGAGATCGGCGGCGTACCCTCTCGAACCCGATAGGCGGTCAGCGCGAACCGGCCAGGGCCGAAGGCGCGCCGATGCAGTTCGACTATCGCGGCAAGATCCTCCGGTTCGGCGGGACGGACGCAGGCGTTCGATTTTTCCTGGCATCCAATCGTGTCAAGGTTCTCCGGGACAATCGCGCCGGTGGGTTTTGCAGTCATGACCACGAGTCCGCCGGCTGGACGCCGCTCGTAATTTCGTTGATCCGCGCCCGCGTCGGCGGATGGATGTCCTTTGGGAGTTCGGCAGGGGCAAAGAATCCGTGGGCCGCGATTTCCCGGTTTGGTTTCGGCTCCTCTACCTGGCGCCATTCGCGTATGGCGAAGAGTGCGATATGGTCGCCGGGGAAGAACTGGAAATTGGCATAGAGCCCGAACAGCTCCGGCGGCGCGGTCAGTTGGATGCGGGCTTCCTCATACAACTCGCGCTCCAGCGCGGTCTGGATCGTCTCGTTTTTTTCGACGCCGCCACCGGGAAAATGCCAGCCGGGACGGTAGGTGTGGCGAATGAGCAGAATTCTACCGTCTCCCGCGATAACGCAACCCTGGGCGCCAAGCGTCAAGGCGCGGGTAGTGCGCCAATAGTATTGCAGCGTTTTCGTCACAAGTCCCCTGGACTTCATGTCGATCCGGTGCCTCTCATTGTGGCTGCCTCAGTTGTCGTTATACGGCGAAGTCGCGGCAGAAAGCGGGATGGGTTAGGAGACAAATCGCATGGCGGGCGGTGAACGACTGACGCTGGCCCATATCTCGGATCTGCACCTGCCGACAATTGGCGGTTTCGGTCCACGTCACTGGACGGTAAAACGGACCCTTGGCTACCTCAATTGGCAGCGGGGGCGCAAGTTGTCGTTCACGCGATCGGCTGTTGACGCGCTGATCGCGGATATGGCCGGGCAGCGCGTGGATCATCTCGCGGTGACCGGTGATCTGATAAATCTCGGGCTGCCGGCCGAACTGGAGGCGGCGACGGCCTTCCTCAAGGGGCTCGGTTCACCGGAGGCAGTCAGCGTCGTTCCCGGCAACCACGATATCTATGTGCGCCTCAAAAGGGATCCCGGTGTCGCCAGATGGCGCGAATACATGGCTTCAGATGCCTTCGGCCAGGCAGTCCTGGTGGGAATCGGTGCGCGGGCCGACGGTTTCCCATTTGTGAGGCGGCATGGCCGGGTCGCGCTGATCGGGCTCAACTCGGCCCTGCCGATGCCGCCGTTCGTTGCCGCAGGTCTGCTGGGCGGGCAACAGCTTGGGGCACTCGAGCGGGTTTTGGCTAAACTGAAGGCGCAGGGGCTGGCGCGGGTCATCCTGATCCATCATCCGCCGATGGTTTCGCTGGCGCCGCCCCGCCGGGGGCTGCTCGATGCGCGAGGGTTCGAAGAGGTGATTGCGCGGTGCGGGGCCGAACTTGTGCTGCATGGTCACAACCATACGAATACGCTGGTCTGGGCAGATGGAGCGCAGGGCCGGGTTCCGGTGGTCGGGATCGCGGCCGCAGGGATGAGCCGTATGGCAAAGGGCCGGCACGCGCTGGCCCGCTACAATCTGCTGCGCTTTATCGAAGATGCGGGGATGTTAAGCATCGAGCTTGTCGGACGCGGCCTTTCAGCCGAAGGTGGAGATGTCGCCGAGCTCGAACGGCGCGTGCTGACGACGAGCTTCGCCCTGAGCGGCGATACGGCTGGCGCGTGACTTCCAATTGCCACGATTTCACACCCGGTCATGTGGGCGGCCGGAACCACCCAAAGGGACTCTCAGAGGCACATGCAAAGTCTGAACCAGCCATCGCCTCCGACACCGCTGTGGGTGATAACGCTTGCTGCAGCGGCCATTGCCGCCATCGGCATGGGACTGCGACAGACAATGGGTCTTTATTTCGTGCCGGTGTCGGAGTCCCTTGGCGGGGGACGTGAGTCCTTCGCGCTCGCAATCGCTATCGCCAACCTGGTGTGGGGGATCAGCGCGCCGTTCACAGGGGCGGTTTCGGACAGATACGGGACGGGGCTCGTCGTAGCATTCGGTGCGGTGACGACGACGATCGGCTTGTTGCTGCTCTATGCTGCTCAAAGCGAGACGGTGCTGTTCCTGTCCGGGATTTTCATGGGCTTCGGGGTTGCCGGGGCCGGCGTCAACGCGGTGGTCGGTGCGGTCGGACGGGCGGCGGCGCCCGAGGAACGCTCTGCGGCTATCGCCTCCATCGGGATGGGTGCCGGGATCGGCATTCTGATCGCGCTGCCTTACGCGCACCTGTTGATGGAAGGACTCGGATGGCAGACGAGCCTTCTCGTCCTGGCAGCGACGGCGTCCATGATCCTGCTGCTGGCATGGCCGGTCAGCGGGCGTCCAGCCACGGTCGTTAGCGCAGTGCCGCCGCAATCGCTGAAGGCGGCTCTCGGGGAAGCCTTCCGGCATCCGAGCTTTTGGCTGCTCAACGCGGGCTTTTTCGTTTGCGGCTTTCACGTGATCTTCTATGGAACGCACCTGCCGGCTTATGTCGCCGACCAGGGACTTGGCGCGGAAGTCGGCGTTTGGGGTTTGATGGTGGTCGGGCTCGGCAACCTGATTGGGACCTACATGGCCGGCCAGTGGGGGCGTCATTACTCGAAACGCATCGGGCTGTCGCTGATCTATATCGCCCGCACGTTCGTCTTCCTGGGGTTTCTGTTCCTGCCGGTTTCGCCGGCAATGGTGATCGGGCTCAGTGCGGTACTGGGGCTGTTATGGCTGTCAACAGTGCCGCTGACGACCAGCCTCGTGGCAACGTTCTTCGGTGCCAAATGGATGACGATGCTTTATGGTATCGTCTTCTTCTCCCACCAGCTTGGGTCATTCCTAGGCGTGTGGCTCGGCGGTGCGATTTACGACCGCTTGCAATCGTACGATGCAATGTGGTGGATTTGCGTGGGTCTCGGGTTGTTTGCAGCCATGCTGCACTGGCCCATCGAGGAGCGGCCGGTCGCGCGGCTCAGAACGGAACCGGGTGAGTAGGCCGGGACGGAGACTTCGATGACGATTCAGAGCGGGCAGATCGGCAGGAAGGACCAGCGGCGCAGTGCCAGGATCGGCATGCCCCGAGTCTGGCGGTTTACCCTCACGGCGGTGCTGGCGGCGATTGTTGGCGGTGCGCTCTATCTTCTGGCGGTGCGCGGCGATGCGCTGCTCTCTGATCTTGCAGCGATCGCTGCTCTTATCTGCGGGTGAGGTTAGCCGGAAACTTTTCTTGTTCCATGGAGCGGGCTTCACCTTGATCGAGGCCGGGGATAGCTGTTTACTAGCGTAATGGGTTAATGTCGGACCACTGAGACAGCGAGGTTGGTCAGATGGCAATTTCTATAACCAGGGCGGTCACTTTCTTTTCTGCCGCAGCTACTGGTCTGCTGCTCGCGCCGAACGATGTTGTTCTTGCCAAGAGCGGCAAGCAATACGAAGTGCAGGAGTACAAGTTCAAGAAGCCGATGCATGGCTATGACGGGCAGGCTGCCGGCGGGTACTACTGTTCCTACGTGCGTATCCCGGATCGCAAATGCAAAATCGTGAGCGGGCAGGAAGTCTGCAAAACGAAGGGCTGGATTTTGCGCCAGGAGTGCCGCTGAGCTGTTCCGTGCGACAAGCCGCCTGACGAGAACTTGCGATGAAGCCCGGCTAACCTTCCGGGCTTTTTTTGTTTGGTGTCCCCGTTCATAGCTGTGGCCCGGCCGGCACGGGCGTCGTTTTTGATAGCTGTCCCGTAGCGAATCAGCCGGCTTGAGATCATCGTCATAGGGCAAGGGTCATAACGTCGAAGGCTCATTGCTGCCAATGGTTGGTGCGTTGAGCAGGCATGCTGCGGGGGCAGATAATGAAACTATCGCCATATTATCTGGCTGCAATGATTGGCTGCACGATGGTCACGATGCTCGTTATCGGTGGGGATCGGGGGCAGCGTTCAGCATCTGTCGGGGCCGCTGTTTCTGTCACTGGAAATACGGCCGAACGATCAGAGACCCTCGGTGTCTATCTCGATCACCGCGGCGATGGGGCTATTGAATTCAAGCAGTGCGGGGAAAAACTTTGCGGTCATGTGGTCTGGGTGCGTGAAGGTGCGCCGCCAGAGGCATGCGGACTCGAGATCATCGGAGATGCCGCACCTGTGCGAGATGGTGTATGGGACGGCGGATGGATTCTGGACCCTGATATTGGTCAAAAGTTCGACGTGGAAATCACCAGATTGAGCGGCGACGAGATGCAGGTAATGGGCTATCTTGGCTCCAAGGACCTGAGCGAAACATTCCTGTGGAAAAAGGCTCCGCTGGATCTCGCACGCTGTAATGTGCGCAGCGGGGTTGCTGTTGTGCATGGCCGGTAGGCAGGGGCAAGATCTCATCTGAATGATGGCAAGGCTGAAATAAATAACGCTCTCAGCAGAGGGCGCCGCCGAGAGCGTTATCCAGGGGAAACCCCCCGGTAAGCCTCGCCAAACGAAGTGTCTGCGGGGTAGACGCTATCGTATGGCTTGGCTATTCAATCCAATTGTAATCAGGCTTCCATCCAAGTGTATTGACGGCAGCCTGAACACAATTGCCAAAGGCTATTCCACAAACATCCCTGTGTAAACGGCTGAAGTTTCAGCAATGAAAAAATAATTCCCCAATGAGGCCGATAGGTTGCGGTTCTTTCGTCCCTTTTGCGGCTGCGAAGAACTCGGCTTTGCTTCGCGACTGCTGTCCGGGAGTATCGGTAGGCACACTGGCGATGCCGGCAACCCTTAGTTGTATTAATGTAAACTTATCGCTTAGCAAGATTAGCGGGTTATCAGTCAATAGATTCAAGGAACGCGATGAGGGCTGCCTTCTCATTATCGGCGAGATTCAAGGGGCGGACGAGGCTTGGGGATACTGCAAGGTTTTCCGGTTTCAGATTTTGGTAGTGAGCGATAACGCCTGACAGTGTCGGCACCGAGCCATCGTGCATGTAAGGAGCGGTGAGCTTCAGATCCCGCAGTGTCGGCGACTTTACCGCTTCCGGCGTGAGGCCGGTGCGATGCAGGCGATCGTCGGTGAAGCGCCAGCCGTTGTGGCAGGTCACGCAACCGGCCTTGCCGACGAAAATCGCGAAACCGTGCCGTTCCTGGGGCGTCAGTTCGTGTTCTTCACCGGCGATGAAGCGGTCGAAACGGGAAACCGGCGAGTAGAGCTGGCGCTGGTGGGATGCCAGCGCGGCGGTGATGTTTTCGGACGAAATCACCGGGTTCTCGGGGAAGGCAGCTTCGAAGAGCGACTTCATGTATGAATCTGCAGCAAGGCGCGCTGTGATTTGAGGCCATGAGCCGGCGAGTTCCTGGGGGTGCTCGATCGGGAAGCGGGCCTGTTGCTCCAGGCTTCGCGCGCGCCCATCCCAGAAGAAGCGCTTGGCCCAGGCGAGGTTATGCAATGGCGGTGTGTTGGACAGCTGCGTTTTTCCATCGCGGGCGGCTGCGCGCGGACGGCCATCGGTAAACGCTCGTTCCGGATCGTGGCAGGTCGCGCATGAGCGGGTGTTGTCTCCCGACAGGCGCGCGTCGTGGAACAATGCTGCGCCGAGGATGCCTTTTATTGGCGTGATCGGATTGGTGGGTGGTGCTGGAATTTCGGACAAGTTCGGGCGCGCGAATATTTCGCGCCAGATGGGCAGGATTTCGGAAGCGGGTTCGGCAGCGGCAGTGGTCGCATTCGAGGCCATGCAGAGAAGCGATGTCAGTGCGATTGTGCTGGCTGCCGCAAGCAACGCCATGCGGCGCTTTTTAATTTGTCGGGTCATTGGTAGGTCACCGCAAGGGCGCGTATGAGTGCGCCGAGGGTCGCTGCCAAGGCGGCGGTAGTTCGACGGAGGGGGGTGCTTGGCGTAGGTGAGCACACACTGGGCTGGGTGCTGCAATGTAACCGCACCCCGTTGTTCGGCGGGGTGAGGCTGGTGCGGCTTGGGCGTTCCATGCATGGTTGGATTCATTTCGACGCCGGTGTGTCGCAGCGAGTTCAACAGCTGTCCCGGTAGGCGTGGCCTTCGCCGGCGCGGTCGGTGATGGAATAAGTAGTTGCGTCGTTGTTGTCGCGGTGAAGGTACTGCGGGCCGGCGGGGATCTTGCCGTGCGCGCCGGGGATGTCGAGAACGTAGGTCGGCATGGCCAGACCCGATAGGCGGCGGCGCAGTTCGCGCATGATCTGCTGACCGGTTTCAAGCGCGACGCGGAAATGGCCGGTGCCGGGTGCCAGATCGGGATGGTGCAAGTAGTAGGGTTTGACGCCGATCTCCACAAAGCCGCGCATCAGGCTTTCCAAAGTGTCGGCGTCGTCGTTGACGCCGCGCAACAGAACGCTCTGGCTGACTAGAGAGAGGCCGGCCTTGGCAAGACGGCGGCAGGCAACACGGGCTTCTGGTGTGAGTTCCTTAGGGTGGTTGGAGTGCAATGCCAGGAACGCCGTTTGCCGGGAGGAGGCGAGGCAAGCTGCGAGGTCATCTGTCACAAGCTGCGGCGACACGACAGGAACACGGGTGTGCCAGCGGACGACCTTGACGTGATCGATCTGCGACAGGCGCGCGGTGAGGTCGCGGATGCGGCGCGGTGACAGGATCAACGGATCGCCGCCGGTAATTATGACTTCCCAGATTTCGGGATGTGCGGCGATGTAGCCTAGGGCGTTGTCGAGTTCGCTGTCGCTGAGGTTGGCGTCGTGCTGCGGGCCGACCATTTCGCGGCGGAAGCAGAAGCGGCAGTAGACCGGGCAGACGCCGACGGCTTTCAGCAGGACGCGATCTGTATAGCGGTGGACGATGCCGCGCACGGGGCTCTTGTCGTAATCGCCGATCGGGTCGTCGCGTTCGCCGGGCCGGCGGTCGAGCTCGGCGAGCGAAGGGATGAACTGGCGGGCCATCGGGTCGGCGGGGTCGCCGGAATCGATGAGGGCCGCCATCGGTTGCGTCACAGCGACTGCGTAGCGAGCTGCAACTTCGCGCAGGGCACTCGTCTCGTTGTCGGAGATGAGCCCGGCGGCATTGAGTTCGGGCAGGGTGTGCAGGGTTTTTTGCAGCGTCTTGGTCATTGCGGGATCGGTGTCCAGATGATTTGGTCGATATGGGTTGCGCCTGTTGCCAGCATGACGAGGCGGTCGAAACCGAGGGCGCAGCCAGCGGTTCCTGACGGCACCATCGACAATGCGGCGATGAAGTCGTCGTCGATCGGGTAGCGTTCACCATAGAGGCGCTGCTTTTCGTCCATCTCAGCTTCGAGCCTGCGGCGAACCTGTTCTGCGTCGTTATTCTCGGCAAATCCGTTGGCCAGCTCAATGCCTGCGGCAAAGACCTCGAAGCGCCCGGCGAAACGCGGGTCGCCAGGCGATGGCCGCGCGAGCGGAGACATTACGGCTGGAAACTGATCGAGAATTAGCGGTCGCTCCTTGTTGTCGGGGGTACGAAGTTCCGGGAGGCCGGGGTAGCGGCGTTCGGCTTCGACCATCACTTTGGAGAAGATGTCGCCCCAGGTTTCATCGGCGGCGGAAGCAATGTCAACGCTGCGTGCGGCTGCGGCGAGGGCGTCGCGGTCCCAGGTCGCATCGTTGAGATTGGCGGCGAGGTCGATGCCGAACAGGTCGGCGAAGAGGCCGTGAACGGTTTTGACGACTTCTGCGGCGGTGGCATCGCAGGTGCGGTTGCGCCATGTCCAATCGGTTCGGCCTGTGGCGGTAGCGGCGATGGAGAGGAGGCACATGCAGTCGTTCTGGATCGTTTCGTAGCAATCGGCGGCAGGGCCGGCGCGGTACCATTCAAGCATGGTGAATTCGGGTGCGTGGAGGGGTCCGCGTTCGTTATCGCGGAAGACAGGGGCGAAGGTGAACAGCATTGTTTCACCGGCAGCGACGAGCCTCTTTGCGGCGAATTCGGGGGATGTGTGGAGGTATCGGGGCTCGGTTGAGCCGCCTGGAAATGTCAATTCTGTGCGAAAAGCCTTCAGGTGCGTTTCGTTTCCCGGTGAGACGACTAGCGCGCCGGCCTCGATCTCGACGAAGCCCTGCTCCTCAAACCAGCCGCGGATAGCGGCCTTGATGCGGGTTCGTGCCAGCAGGCCGGCGCGCCTATCGGCGTGGCGTTCAGGGTTCCACCAGGGTTCAGGGGGCGACATCGGGCTCTACTTCACTCTATTCAGCGGACGCCAAGGCGTCGCTATGATCGATCCGGTGGCCGGAATAGCGCAGATCGACGGGCTTGGCGATTGCCCCGGGAGCGAGTAGAACCGCCGAATCGAAATTTGAACCCGCCGGTCAGCGCGCTTATCGGGAGATACCTCCGCGCGCCGCGATCTGGATCAACAACGGAGAACGACGTGGTTAAGGTGATCGCCAGCTCGATCCGCAAGGGCAACGTGCTCGAAATCAACGGGGCGCTGGCCGTTGTCATGAATGCCGACAACATCCATCCCGGCAAGGGCACGCCGGTGACCCACCTCGAAATGCGCCGTATTTCCGACGGGGTGAAGATCGTCGAGCGCTACCGCACGACAGAGCAGGTCGAGAAGGCGTTCGTCGAGGAAGTCGATTACGGTTTTCTTTACGAGGACGATCAGGGCTTCAACTTCATGCATCCTGAAACCTTCGATCAGGTGATGGTGTCGAAGGACGTGGTCGGCGACCAGGGCATCTGGCTGAAGGAGAACATGGTCTGCACCCTTTCAATGCACGAGGGCAATCCGATCGCGATATCGTTGCCGCAACGTGCGTCCTACGAAATAGTCGAGGCCGATCCGGTTGTGAAGGGTCAGACGGCGTCGTCGTCCTATAAGCCCGCCGTGCTCGACAATGGCGCCAAAATCATGGTGCCGCCCCACATCGCCGCTGGAACGCGGGTCGTGGTGATGCTCGATGACGGAAGTTACGTGGAGCGTGCCAAGGACTGAGAGTCCTTTTCCGCATCTGCACAATGGAACCGCTGGCGATGAAGCGCGTTGCTGATTGCGACGCGGCTTCATTTCAGGGGTTCTCATGGTTACGCGAGCAAGCAACGACTCCAAATTCACCTTCTCGGCGGCTTCCCGCGCCGTTGCTGGCGCCATGGGCAGCATGTGGGCATTCTTCGCTGCGTTCATCGTGGTGGTCGTGTGGGGTGTGACCGGTCCGGTGTTCGAATATTCGGATACATGGCAGCTGGTCATAAACACAGGCACCACTATCGTCACGTTTCTGATGGTTTTCCTTATCCAGAATACGCAGAACCGCGACTCGCGGGCGCTGCATCTCAAGCTCGATGAATTGCTGAATGCGGTCGATAGAGCACGCATACAGTTGATCGATGTCGAGAATTGTTCCGATGAGGAGTTCGAAGGCCTCGAACTTCAGTTCAAGGCAGCAAAGAAGCGGCTCGTGAAGAAGGGACTTGCTGTCGTCGAGACGGAGGGGGTGCCGCCGCTGGCGCCTGATGCCCGCAATTCGTCCGTTACCCGCGCGAACGGAGCTGGTAAATCTCCATGATCCTTGTGCCCCGATGGGGACCGTCGCACACGAACTGCCATTTGCCATCGGTATAGGTGTCGCAAAGCTTGACGCCTTTGACGAGTATCCAATGGCCGTCCTTGCCGCGATGAATGGCGAGCAGGTAATAAACCCACGCATTGCGCGGCTTCTGCATCCAGCTCCACAGCGTCGGCCGTTCCTTTTTTTCGAGATGCCAGAAGCTGTCCTGCAGAGTCATTTCCCAGCCGAGCTCTGTTGCGGCCGCGGCGACTTCCATGGCGCTGGTGCCCTTGATGGGGGCAGTGTCGGCAACGCGGCGGAAGCGGTTAACCTCGCGTTCGACGCGGCTGATCGGAAAGCCGGTCAGTGCGGACAGAATGTAGGGACCGCAGAACGCCGTGCGGCCGGTGTCGTTCTTGACCTTGTTGAGGCCGGACGTCCTAATGGGTTGGCTGAGGGCATCGGTCATGGACCGGGAAACTCCGATGAACGCCTGCGAATCGATTTGTTAACAAATGATGATCCGTGAGGGTTTACAAAGGGTAAACACTGCTTATGGCGGCGGGCTCATTTCGACATGCCTGTGTGACATCTTCAACGTATACTATCGGTACCGGTCAACGGCGAGGCGGAAATGAACACTTCCTTCTTTCAAGAATTGCTCAATACGGTGGCCGAGCAGGGCCGCGCGCTGCTGCCCAAATCGCTGTTCGGTGACGAACCCGAGCGGGGCATGCAGGCGCTTGTTGACGCCCTCGTTTCAGGGCGGGGGGAAGCCTCCGGCGTCGCCATCGCCCAGCAGATCCTCAACCACTACAAGATTTTGGGAACCGATGAAAAGCGCGCGTTCTTCCGCTACCTGGCATCGGCTCCCGTCCTGAAGCCCGATTCCGATGCGGTGCTCGATGCCGCCGAGAGCTATGTCAGCGACCCCAGCGATGCGGCACTCGCCAGACTGCAATCGGCGGTCGACAGCCCGCGCCAGGAGTTCTTTCGCCGGCTCAATCTTGCGCCGGGGGCGACAGCCGAAATCGTCGCCATGCGCCGTGACCTCCTGCGATTTCCAAAGGACGATCCGGCATTTGCAACGGTCGATAACGATCTGCGGCACCTTCTCTATTCATGGTTCAACCGCGGCTTCCTCGTGTTGCGCCGGATCGACTGGCAGACGCCGGCGGCAATCCTGGAAAAGATCATCGCCTACGAAGCGGTGCACGAAATCAAAGGCTGGGAAGATTTGCGCCGCCGGCTCGATCCCGCCGACCGGCGCTGCTTTGCGTTCTTCCATCCCTCGCTGGTCGATGAGCCGCTGATCTTCGTCGAGGTGGCGTTGGGTGACGAAATCGCGGGGGCGATCGCGCCTGTCCTGAACGAGGAGCGGAAGAGCGCCGCGCTGCGCGAGCCGACGACTGCGGTTTTCTACTCCATCTCCAACTGCCAGGGCGGTTTGCAGGGGATCTCATTCGGTAACTTCCTCATCAAGCAGGTGGCGGAAGAACTCGTGCGCGAGCTGCCCAGCCTGAAAACGTTCGTCACGCTGTCGCCAGTGCCGCTGTTCGCGCGCTGGCTGGACCGCGTGCGCGGCGACGATACCGAGGGGCTAATCGGCGAAGAAGACCGTAAGATCCTGGCTGACCTGCGCGATCCCGAATGGACCGAACGTCACGGCGACGACGAAGACCTCAAGGGCACGGTATTGGCATTGGCAGCGCACTATTTCATGCGCGCGAAGTCCGAGCGCAACAAACCGGTGGATCCGGTGGCGCGCTTCCATCTTGGCAACGGTGCGCGCCTGGAGCGGATCAACTGGCTGGGCGATACCTCGGACAAGGGTCTGCGGCAGGCGCACGGGCTCATGGTCAACTACCGCTACGAGATCAAGGAAATCGAAAAGAACCACGAAGCCTATGCCAACAACGGAACTATTGCGGCTTCGCGTGCGGTCAAGGCGTTGTTGCCGTCGCAGAAGGGCAAGGGCGGCGAAGCGGGAAGCGTGTTGACGCTGCCGAGGCCCGTGATTAAGTCCGGTTCCGACAATCAGAGCGCCGACAGCGTGACCGGCAACGAGCTGAAGAAAGTTGGAACGGCGGACGAAGGTTGAGCGTTGAGTCGTGCGCTGAAGACTACTTGCCAGCTAGTGTTCCTTATGGTTCTGCCATTTGCTCAGAACTTGCCCGCAATGGGAAGCAAATGTCGGAACCGGAACACTAGCAACTTTATGAATCTAGTGTAGCTTTTGCACTTGCTAGCGGGTACCAAACGTCAGGCGCGCTACACTAGAGGAGGCCATGCAATATGGCCGCTGCAATAAGGCCCGGTTCGATAGGTTCATCGAACGGTTTGCGCAACGCAGTGTCGAGAACGAGTGGAGAGAGCCGTCATGCGTTATGACGATCAGGACCGGCGCAGCTCGAACGTCGAGGACCGGCGCTCACAGGGGGGGCGCGGATTTCGCTTTCCGGGCGGACTTGGCGGGCGCGGGGGTGGCGTGCGCATTCCAATCGGTGGCCGCGGCGGTTTTTCGCTGACGACACTTTTGATCCTCGGCGCGATTATGCTGTTCTTCGGGATCAACCCGCTCGATGTGCTCATGAATGGCGGCGGGTCGCCCGGGCGCAGCGGTTTCGAAATCCCGCAGCTTCCCAACAGCGAGCAGGCCGACCGTAGCCGGCCGCGGTCCGGGGTAGATATTCCGGGACTTCCCGGCAGCAGTCAGAAACAGGCGACCTCGGATGACGAAATGAAGGTTTTCGTCGAGCGTGTATTGGCCGATACCGAAGACGTCTGGACGCAGGTTTTCAGATCGTTCGGCAAGGACTATCCGCAGCCCAGGCTCGTCTTGTTCCGCGGCAATACGCCTACGAGCTGCGGCATGGGGCAGGCTGCGATGGGGCCGTTCTACTGTCCACTCGACGAGAAAATTTACATCGACCTTGCATTCTACGATCAGCTTAAAAGGCAATTTTCAGCGCCGGGCGATTTCGCCCAGGCATACGTCATCGCCCATGAAGTGGGCCACCATATCCAGAAGGCTCTGGGCATTGCCGACAAGGTGCAAGCGGCCAAGCAGCAGCGCAGCAGGGAAGAAGGCAACCGCCTCCAGGTACGTATGGAGCTGCAGGCGGACTGTCTCGCCGGGGTCTGGGCGGCGCGCAACGACCAGCTCAAACAGCGGCTCGAGCCGGGCGACATCGAAGAAGGACTCAACGCCGCCAAGCAAATCGGTGACGATATGATCCAGCGCCGCCAGCAGGGCTATGTGGTTCCCGATGCTTTCACGCACGGTTCGGCCGCGCAGCGACAGCGCTGGTTCAAACTCGGCTTCAAGGATGGTCAGATCCAGGCCTGCCAGCCGGCCTTCGAACTGGGCTACGAGCAGCTATGATGCTCGATCCAAAGCGCTGAAATCCAGAAATATGAGCGGTTGCATCGGTGCCGCTCTTTTTTCTTTCGGGTCCCCTATCCTCCGCACAAGTTTATGAGACGCCTCGGGTCGCCGCCTCAGAGCGAATTACCGCCAAACGGCCGCGTGCGGCAGGTTAGGCCTTCGCTGACGAGCGCGCTGCAGACACGGGCGACGGCGGTTGCCGAGACGACCGGGCCGGCGAGAAGCGCGAAACTGCGGTCCGGGGCGCTGGGGTTCGTCTCCACGATATAGCGTGGCGAAAGATCGACAAGAGCCGCGGCGTGACGCTCCTGCAGCAGGTTCCAGGTGAGGCGCAGCGATTCCACAGAAGACCCGGTGGCGAGCAGTACGGCCAGTGCGGCGGTAGCTTCCGGCTGGACCC